>NZ_JBEOVA010000025.1:0-139294 GCF_040295225.1 Streptomyces sp. NPDC002896
TGCGCCGACAGCCCGAAGGCCGCCTTCAGGTCCGCGTACACCGCCTTCTGCAGACCGTTGCGGTCTTTGAGGTCGTGGGCGAAGGCGACGGCGGAGGCGTGGGTGGCGGCCCGGTTGCAGGCACGCAGGGTCGCCTCCAGCGCCGACGCCTGCACGGGCGTCGGCAGCAGCTTCACCTGCACCACCAGCTTCACAACCCGGACCGTAGTACGACACCCGCACACACGACCGCCGTTCACCCGATGATCACCACCATGAGTGATCCGCAGGATGGTTGTTCGCATTCTCCGGCTCGCCGGCAGCCGTGCGGGCGCTACGCGCCCGGCAGAAAACAGATGCTGCGACGCTCCGCGTCGCAGCCACAGGAGGCGTTTCCTCCCCGGCGTGAACGCCGGGGCATCCTCGCCAGAATCAGGTGAACCTGTCCGGGGCGCACTGATCCACGGCGTGCACCGTGCGCTGCTCGCCCGGCGCCGCGACTCGCTCGAGACCTCCACGCCGCGCAGGCGCCCACAGGCGACGCCCTGCACCCGAGGGTTCGTCGGTGCCTCGGTAGTCGACCCCTTCGGGAACATCCTGGGCATCATGTACAACCCGCACTACCTGGAGGTCCTTGGCTCGCCTGGAGATGATGACCTGCGTGCCTTCTCCTCGTGCTGAGCGACGGGCGTTCGTCGCCGGCAAGCGCCAGCCGATTTCCGGAGGTCGGGCCACCCCGCCAGGATCGGGCTGCCTGTTTGTCCGCGGAGCACCGCACTGAGCTACGGTAGCTCGCGTTCTGCGGCGGGGCGTTTGCACTCGGGTGGGCGGTCCTCCGCTCGGGCAGACGTCGATGGTCCACATCCTGTAATTGCCCCACAGGGGACAGAAGAGGTCCCTGGCCAGCGGTGACGCCGGCCAGGGACCTCATGACGCGATCAGCCTAGGTCAGCCGTCGGACTCCGACGACGGGATGTAGGCGCCCGGCACGTCCTCCGGCGCGAAGATCTTGTCCTCGCCGGGGTACGGCTTCTTCCAGTCGTGCGTCTGGTACCACGTGAAGTGGTTCATCTGCGCGGGGTTCGCGTAGTCGGGCACGGCGTTGGGTCCGGTCAGCCGCTGCTTCGACTTCCAGGTCTCCCACTTCGCCGCGACCTCCTGCTTGTCCGCCGGCACCTTCGTCGACGGCACGGCCGCTGCATTGGGGTTCTGCGGCGCCGGCGTGTCCACGCCGCAGGCAGGCGGGGTCTTCAGACCGTCGGTCAGCGAGGTCCGGTTGGGCAGCGCCTTGAACGGCGTGAAGTCCGCGTTCTGGGTGAACGCCCCACGCATCGGGCTGGCCGCGCTGTCCTTCTGGTTCATCGGGTGGATCCCGAGGATCTGCTCGATGGTCCGGATCATCGTGATCTGGGAGTAGTAGTGGCTGTCGACGACGCCGTGCTGGGCCCAGGGGCTGATGATCTGGATCGGGGCACGGTGGCCGTCGACGTGGTCGAGGCCGGCCTGGGAGTCGTCCTCGACAACGAATATCGCCGAGTCCTTCCAGTACTTGCTGTGCGAGATCTCGTCAACGATCTTGCCGGTAGCGAGGTCGTTGTCCGCGACCTGAGCGGCGGCGTTCGCCGGACCACCGGTGTGGTCGCTGGAGAGCCAGAACATGTTCAGGTTCGCCGGCCCGTTCTTCTCGAAGTCCTGCTTCCAGATCTGCTCCCGATAGATGTCCGGGATGCTGGTGTCGAACTTCGGGAAGCCGTGCACCGACACGTCGTTGAGTGATGGGATCGGAGAGGACGAGTTCAGGGTGTAGGCGGTGTCCTGCCCGGTCGCCTCCATGTTCTTGGAGTCGCAGTACAGGTTCTGCCAGCTCGCGTCCGACGGCTTGGTCAGGAACTGCTGGAACTCGCCGAAGTCCCGCACGGACTTCCCGGCCGCCTGCGCGCCGGTCCAGATGAAGCCGGTCCGCTGGTGGCCGAGAGCGTCGTCCTCGGTGTCGTAACTGCGCGCGTACTCACCCGCCGAGGACTCGGTGTACTCCGGGTTGTCGGCCTGCATCAGCCAGTTGTGACCCTCGGCGGAGTTCGTGCCGATGTCGTACGTGTTGTCGTACAGCCCGAACTGCTTGGCCAACGCGTGCTGGTTCGGCGTCACGTTCTCGCCGAACTGCGCCAGCGACGGGTCGCCGTTGCCCTCCGGGACGTCACCGAGGACCTGGTCGTAGGTCCGGTTCTCCTTGACGATCAGGAAGACGTGCTTGATCGTCGAGGGGTCGCCGAGCCGCAGCGGGACCGGCGCCGGCTTCGCGTCGCTCTTGCCCTCGGTCAGCGTGACCGAGCCGCCGTTCCAGCCGTTCTGCTTGAAGACCTTGGCCGTCTCGGACTTGATGGCGCTGTCGTCCGGCAGCGTGAACCGCTGCACGCTCGACGTCGTGTCGTGGGTGGTGTGCCCGGCGCTGTTGGTGGGGCGTCGGGCGTCGATGCCACGGGTGTTGGAGACCAGCACGTCGTTGCCGACGGTGGCGATCTCCGCGGGGAAGTAGTCCGTGGGGAGCAGGCCGACGTAGCTGACCGGCTCCTGCGGGGTCGTGTACCGGTAGACGGCGACCGCGTTGGCGCGGCCGAGCGTCACCAGCAGGTGGCCGTCGTCGGTGAGCGTCACCGCGTCGGGCTCGTAGCCGACCGACGCCTCCGGCCACGGCTGGGTGGCGATGGTCTGCACGACCTTGTTGCTGGCGGTGTCGATGACCGAAACGTCGTTGGTGGCGGTGTTGGTGACGAACAGCGCCCCGTTCTTGGCGTACAGGGCGGTCGGGTGCAGACCGACGTCGATGCTCTCGACGGCAGCATCCGGGTTCGCCAGGTCGATGACGCTGACCGTGCCGGTGGTGGTGGCAGCGGTCTTCGAGTCGGCCGGCACCTGGGTGCCGTACGAGTTGATGGTGGTGTCGCCGGGCTTCGCCGGACGCCCGCCCTCGTTACTGACGTAGAGCTTGTTGCCGACCTTGACCATGTCACGCGGGGCGTTGCCCACGGCCCAGCTCTGCTGGATGGCCCCGGTCGCCGCGTTGATGGCGACCACGCGGTTCTGGCCGTTGACGGCGGAGTACACGGTGGAGCCGTCGGGCGAGAAC
This sequence comes from Streptomyces sp. NPDC002896, assembly GCF_040295225.1. Lineage (NCBI taxonomy): Bacteria > Bacillati > Actinomycetota > Actinomycetes > Kitasatosporales > Streptomycetaceae > Streptomyces > Streptomyces sp. NPDC002896. Next base: position 3,107 of record NZ_JBEOVA010000025.1, read on the forward strand.
ACCGCCTCGCCGACCAGAGCGTGCATGGCCCCGTCCGCCGGGATCTTGATGGACGTCGGGTTGGCGACGCTGCCGTCCGGGTTCACGGTGAACTTGGTGTAGCCGTCGGTCTGGCCCAGCCACAGCTGCGAACCGTCGGGCGAGTACGTGGGGCCTTCCTGGCCCACGTCGTTGCCGCTGATGCGCGGGTTCGACGACGCGGCGTTGCCGACGAGTTGCTGCACCTTCCAGTTCTTCAGGTCCACGATCGACAGCGCCGCACCACCGTCGGTGACCGAGGCGGCGAGGTGGGTGCCGTCCGGGCTGACCGAGGACGACATGATCTTGCCGTTGTTGACGACGAGGCGGTCGCCGTACGGGGCGATGTACTGGTCGCTGGAGATGACCTGGCCCTGATCGGTGACCTGGCCGACCTGGTCGGTGCCGAACTGGTTCGTCTGGGCGAAAGCAGTGCCGGCGGCGACCAGGGCGACAGCGATGGTGCCCGTCGTCAGCAGGGGTATCCGGCGGCCGATGCGTCTGCCGAGAAAGCCGGAATGCTCCTTCTCGACACGCCTGCGGCGGCGTGTTACCTGCATGGAGTTATCCCTTCGCGGTGGTGGCGAGCAGTTCGACGTTGCCGTCGAATTGCCAGAGCGGGTTCGGTGCGTCCCCGATCGGGGTCCGCACCAGGAAGTAGCCGTTCACTTCCTTCGGTCCGTCGCCATCGGCCACGAACCGCCCGTCTGCAGTGACGTCGAGCTGGTAGATGGCCGTCCCTGCGGCCTCGACGCCGGGGAGATGCCAGGAGACGACGCAGCGCCAGTCGTTGCCCGGTCCCTCGGCGGCGAGCTGGCCGGCGCCCTTGTTACACGCCGCCGTGGCCCGCAGCTGCGCCTCGGTGACGTCGGGGCGGTTGAGCTGCTTGGTCTGCAAGCGGTAGAGGTGGGCGAATGCCATGGCGACCGACCGCTGCACCTTGTCCTGCTGGATTCCGGAACCCACGGACGGGGTCGCCACGGCGACGACCGTGACCGTGAGGGCGACCAGTCCGACCAGCGGCAGGAGTCCGGTGGTGATCGCGCGGCTACCGGAGCCGTCGTAGGTCAGGTTGGTGAAGTCGCGCCGCAGGAAAAGCAGGTAGGCCAGCGCGGTCGCGAGCACGGCCCACACCAGGCTGACAACGATGCCGATGAGGAGCGGGCCGACCTGTGCCGGGCTGGTGAACAGACCGTTCCAGGCGATGAAGGCGTAGCTGGGCAGGGCGAGGCGTACGGCGACAGGGAGCGGCAGCATCTGGGCGAGCTGCATCGCGAGCGCGACGAGCGCCGGCAGCAGCAGTCCCATCGGGGACCGTCCCAGCGCGACCGACCCGAGGAGTCCGATCGCGGCGAGGGCCAGGGTCGGGGCGAGCACGGAGACCCAGGCGAGGAGGACCTTCCCGGCCGCGTCCGCCGGCGCCAGCAAGTGGCCGTCGAGGCCGACCAGCGGCTGGTTGCCGACCGCCACGACCCCGCCGACCGCGCTGGAACAGGCCAGCCCGGCCACGAGCAGCAGGATGACGCTGAGGCTGGCCAGTGCCTTCGCTGCGAAGATCCGTCGAGGCGACCGGACCGCCACGAGCAGGTGGCGCCAGGTGCCGAGCCGGTCCTCGGAGGCGAACACGTCGCCGGCGACCACCGAGGTCAGCAGCGGGAGCGCCCAGGTGCCCGCGAAACCGAGCATCACGAGCGGTCCGGCCCACCCCGTGGCGTGCATCCAGCGACCGAAGAGGGTGTCGACGGGGAGCGTGCTCTGCTGGCTCACCGCGGCGACGAAGAGCGCCGGCGCGATCCAGCAGGCGAGGACCAGCAAACGGATTCGCCATTGCGAGACCAGCTTGACCAGCTCGAAGCGGTAGCCGCGCGGCACCGAGACGCGGCGGACGACGGCAACGTGGTCGTGGGCGACGGTCGCGGTCATCGGCCGGCCTCCTGCTGTTCGGTCTGCTGCTCGGTGAGGGCGAGGAACGCGGCCTCGAGCGGCGACACCACAGGTGTGAGCTCGCGTACCGCGATGCCCGCGTGTACGACCCGCACCACCAGTTCGTCGAGGGCGGGCACCAGCGCGCGCACGACGAGCCCCTCCGCGTCATGCCGTGCCCCGGCGTCGTCGACGACGCGGATCCCGGCCGTGTCGACAGCCACCCGGCGGGCGGCCTGCGGGTCGGAGGTGAGCAGCCGGTAGTCGAGTTCACGGTTCTCGGCGGCCAGCTTGCTCAACGGGCCGGAGAAGACGACCCGTCCGGTGGCGACGATGGTGACCTCGGAGCACAGTGCCTCGAGGTCGTCCATGCGGTGGCTTGAGAGCACGACGCTGGTTCCGTCCGCCGCGAGCCGGGTGAGGACACCGTGTACGTGTTTTTTGCCGGCCGGGTCGAGGCCGTTGGAAGGTTCGTCGAGCACGAGCAGCCGGGGCTTGGTGAGCAGGGCGGCGGCGAGCCCGAGCCGCTGACGCATGCCGAGGGAGAAGCCGCGGACCCGGTCGTCGGCGACATCGGTGAGCCCGACCTGGTCGAGCACGTCGTCGATCCCCGTTGTCCGCGCGTCGTGGCCGCGGAGAGCGGCCAGCGCGGCGAGGTTCTGCCTGGCGGTGAGCGAGGGGTAGAGCCCGGGCCCGTCCACGAAGCCGGCGACACCGTCAGGAGCGTCGAGCGCGCGCCCGACCGGCGTACCCAGGATCTCGAGGTGGCCGCCGTCGGCGACGGCCAGGCCCAGCAGGAGGCCGAGCAATGTCGTCTTGCCGGCGCCGTTCGGTCCGACCAAGCCGTGGATCTGCCCCTGCGCCACATCCAGATCGACGCCGTCGAGTGCGACGACGTCGCCGAAACACTTGGTGATCCCGCGAGCCCGGACTGCGAGGAGTGTGTCCATGAGTCCCTTCTTTCGCAACGCTCAAGGACCTTAGGGACGGCACACAACCCCGGCAGGGACGGCTGGTTGAACGGCCATGGAACGGATCGTCAAGGCATCGGCAAATCCGTGTGTACGAAGTAGCCAGCATCGGGCCAGACATGGGCAATGCGTGGACGCATCGAGTCCGTACTAACCACCGTGGCCCGCAATTCGGTGCGCTACCCGCACGAAGCGCGCGCCCGCAGCGCGCTGTTACCGGTTGGCATATCTACCGGCTCCTGCTCCTGCCAGACGATCTACAACTGGCGCCGCCAGCAACGGATTGACACCAAGCAGGAGCCCGGGATGACCAGCAGCGATCTGGCCCGGACACGGGGCATCCATGCCGACGACGCTAGGCATCGACCTCTGGGTGAAGGTCAGCCCCCCTCAACGCGCCTGCCGAAGAAGACAGGGACTGAGGGCCCCACCGCGCTTCCCTCAGGTTCCCGCCGGCAGGGACAGAGCCTCGGACAACTGCCGGGCCGCCGCCACAACGGCGGGAACGGCCGCCTGAGCCGCCCGCCGCCTCCGTTCTCGGCACGCTTCGGCCGTCCCGGCTGCCTCAGCCGGCCGCCAAGGGGGGTACGGAGGGGAGGGAGGCGGCGGACCGACCACGGCCGCACAACCACCGACCGGCGGTTGTGCGGCCGTGAACGCAAACGCAGCGGGCAAGTCAGACGGCCGGGTTGTCGGCGGCGGAGTGGACAGGAACGGGAGGCAAGTGCCCTCTCCGGCTGGCCCGTAGCGAGTCGACCAGGCGCCGGCGCCCTGAAGTCGTTCTTCGCCAAACCGCTTCACGAGCAGCGACAGGCGACGCAATCCCCCTGCATCACGCTCGACTGGAAGGTCAAGGGCCCTCGAGGCCGGGCCCGCCCGGTTCGCCGGGTGCCCCGGGGCTACGCCGGGAGGAGGTCGCCCAGATCGCCGGGGTCAGCGTCGACTACTACATACGGCTGGAGCGCGGCCGAAAGATCAACGTCTCCGAGGCCGTGCTCGACGCCGTCGCCCGCGCGCTGCAGCTGACCGGCGACGAACGCAGCCACCTGTTCGCCCTGGCCCGGCCTACCCGGAGCCTGCCACGCCTTCTGCCGCCCCAGCGGGTACGCCCCGGCCTGTACCGGATCCTGGAGGGCATGACCGACATGCCCGCCCTGGTTGTCGGACGCCGTACCGACATCCTCGCCACCAACCGGCTGGCCCGTGCTCTCTTCACCGACTTCGACGCCTTGCCTCGGGTTGAACGGAACATGACCCGTTTCGTCGTCCTGGACGAAACCGCCCGCACCCTCTACGACGACTGGGAAGGCATCGCCCATACCAGCGTCGCCGCCCTGCACCTGTACGCCGGCCAGCATCCCCCACGACCCCAGCTCGCGGAGCTCATCGGTGAACTCTCCCTATGACTACGAAGTCCTGGCCGTCACCGGCGACCCCGACCAGACTCTCGGCATCTACACCGCGGAACCCGGCAGCCCCTCCGAGCAGGCCCTGCGCCTGCTCGCCGGCTGGACCAGCGAACCAGCCGCCCCACCGCCGCACCCCCAGCCTTCGCCTCCGCGCTGAAGGGAGCTACATGATCACGTCACGAAGTGCTGCGGCGCCCGACGCCGCGACAGTGCCGTCACGTGCGTTTCCGCCCGGCAGAGGCGGTCAGTCCTCGCTCCGGGTCGGCCGTGAGAGTGGCTCGGAAGAGTGTCGGGGCGCAGCCTTCCCCGTTGGGCTGGGACTTGCGCAGCTCGACTTCCGTACGCTCGTCGAAGAGGACGCGCTTGCCGTCGTCCCGCGAGGTGACGGTGAACCGCACGGGCACCGTCACCTCTCCTATGTCCTCGTCGAGCACCACGCTCGTATAGGGCGCCGGACCATCGTCGTTTCTCGCCACGGTCCTGCTCTCGCAGACCTCCTGTACGCAGAGCCGAGCGACGAGCGAACCCGCGTCCGTGTCCGAACCCGCTTTCGTCGTGTGAGCGAAGTCAGCCGGGTCCCAGCCCACGGCGACTCCTGACTCCCCGCCGATCAGGGTGCACACCCGCCCTTCACCGATGCCTGAGCAGCCGATGGCCAGCAGACCGGGCAGGGCGAGAAGGAAAGGCAGTCGCCTTCTGTTCGCGGCGCGCTTCATGTGTCCCCCAGTACGTCGCAAGTATGACGAGAGGGGGATGAGAATGGTTGCCCCACGGGAGCGCCAGGTGCCCGGGACGGTTCACGGAGTCGGCTTGGCCCCGGGCGTCGTCTCGGTCGGAGTCCGTGTTGCCCTTGCCCTGACGGATCCCACTCAGCCGGCCGGCACGACGTTGGTGGCGTCCACCACGGGGCGCAGGGCCCGGGCGAGCCGGACGCCGTCACCGACACCCCAGAAGTGGACGAAGAACAGGCGGGGTTCGTCCATCAAGCCATGGTGGTGCAGCTCGACCAGCTTGAGCCCGGCACGTCGCAGGGCCACCAGGACGTTCTGGACCTCTTCGGCGATCATCGCGCAGTCGCCGCTGACAGCGGCCCATCCGCCGCCCAGCGGCTGGAAGTTGAGTGCGCTGGTCGATCCCAGTCCCGGTGGTAGTACCAGGTCGCCGTCGGTGATGGTCTCGCGGCGGACGAAGATGCTCTTGTAGATGTCGCCGTCTCTGGAGCCCTTCACGCCCAACGCGGCATCGATGCCTGCGGTATCCAGGTTGACCGGCTGCGGTCGGGCAGCCGGTCGCGGAGGCGGCGTGCCGGTGCGGTCGAACGCGGCGCGCAGGCCGCGGGCCAGAGGCACAGGGTCGTGGCCGTGTCCGTGGACGTGGAGCCACCAGATGTCGGGGGTCTGGGACAGCAGATGCTTGTGGATCGCCGTCAACTCGATCCCGTGTTGCTGCAGGACATCGCAGAACGTCTGCAGTTCGCCCTCAGTGACCACCGTGTCGCCCATCAGCAGCGTGCTGCCGTCGGCGTATCGGACGAACGACACGTGCGAACCCAGGGCCAGTTCCGGTTTGACGGTGACGCCGCGGGACACCACCCGCAGATCCGAGCGGGGCAGACCGGTGTGGTACATGATGTTCCGCTTCATGTCGCCGGTTCGGCCCAGTACGTCGGCCACACCGGTCCAGTCCGACAGGGCGGTCCGCACCGGCTTGACCAGTGCGCGGCTCTTCGGTCTGGTCGCCCCCATGGGCAGGGCATGGGCGGGAGTCGGCGCGCCGGCCAGCGTCGGCGCCAGAGCGGCGGCGGCCAGCATCCACCGCCGTGGTACACCCTCTTGCTCTTGCGGGAAGATTTCCTGCTCACGGTCTACAACCATCACACGAGTACCTCCATGGCGAGATGGAAACATGACGGACCGACAACCCCGTTAGCACCACAGGTACATGGGGCCAGATGGGCCAATCAGTCACCGGAACAGCCGAGGACGAGGGAGCGGGCGATGGACACACGGGAGCTGTACAGGCGCTTCGCAGCGCGGGAAGCCCGCGGGAATTCCGCCGACTATGAGCGCCTGGCGGGACGGATCGCCGACGATGCGGAGCTGGTGTCTCGTATCGACCACCTGCCGGAGCCGAAGCGCCAGCCCAACCTGTTGCTGGCCGCCGTGCGGTTCCTCGACGGACCCACCGATGACCCTCAAGACTTCCGCACCTGGACCCTCGCGCATTGGGACCGCGTACGGGCGACCATGATGCAACGCCGTACGCAGACGAACGAACCCGCTCGGTGCGCCACGCTGCTCCCGCTTCTGGCCGCCCTGCCCCAGCCGATCGCACTGATCGAGGTCGGCGCCTCAGCCGGCCTGTGCCTGTATCCGGACCGGTACCAGTACCGCTACGACGACCGGCCGCCCCTCGGTCCGGCCGACAGCCCGGTCTCCCTCGCCTGCCAAACGGCCGGCCCCGTGCCGTTCCCCGAGCGCTTGCCCACCGTTGCGTGGCGAGCGGGCATCGACCTCAACCCACTCGATGTCCGCGACGAAGAGGACGTGCACTGGCTGGAGTGCCTGATCTGGCCGGAGCAGACCCATCGGCTGAACCGGCTGCGAAACGCCGTGCGCGTCGCCCAGGCCGAGCCCGCGCATCTGGTGCGCGGTGACCTCAACCAGAGTGTCCGCGAGCTGGTCTCCCGGGTTCCCCAGGGTGCCACGCCGGTGGTCTTCCACAGCGCAGTCCTGGCCTATCTGCCGGCCGAAGCGCGGGAGGCTTTCACCAGGACCATGCGCAGCCTGCCCGGCCACTGGATCTCGAACGAGGCACCCTACGTACTGCCGTCCGTAGAAGGGAAGATCCCTCGGCCGACGCCCCAGGACCGCGCGGTGTTTGCCCTGGCACTGGACGAACAGCCGGTCGCCTTCACGGGCCCGCACGGTCAGTCAGTGGAGTGGTTCAACTAAGGCTCCGCGCCGAGGGAAAGGCCCTTCCGGTGCGCAATGAAGCATGGACGCAGTCCCGGACTTCCCTCACATGCGTATGTCTGCCCAGATCCCCCTCCCGGCGGCGCGGGGTTCGGCTCCTTCGGCGAGGACGCCGAGCGCGCCGTAGGCGCCGTCGGCGTGGAACCACAGCCCGAACTCGCGGGCGAGCGCGGCGATCTCGTCCAGCGGGTCGACGACGCCGGTGTTCACTGTGCCCGCGCCGGCCGCGATGAACAGCGGTCGCAGCCCTGCGTCCCTGTCCTGTGTGATCAGGCGGCGCAGGTGGGCCAGGAAAGCCATGCCCTCGGCGTAGTCCCACACATACGCAGCCACCAGCCCGCCCGGCCGCACCGCCCGGGCCGCCTCCCCCACGGCAGCACCCGGTGCGGCGAGAAAGTTGAGCACCAGGCCGCTTACGACCACATCGAACGCTTCGTCGCGCACCGACAGCGACTGCCCGTCGGCAATAGCGAAGCCAGCTGATGCGGGAAGGGCAGTGCGGGCCGACTCCAGGAACCCGGCGGACGGGTCCAGACCCACCACCATCCGGGGCCGACACCGGTCAATCACCGTCGCGGTCAACGCCCCGGTGCCACAACCCACGTCCAGCCATCGCAAACCGTCCCCGCACCCGAGCCACGCAAGGAACCGCTCGGCGACCAGACGGCTCCACCGGCCGATATACAGCTCGTAGGCATCCCCGGCCGCCCACACATCGAACCGTTGCTCCTGCATGGCACCACGTTCGCCGGCCACGTCCGCCACCGCCATAGAGGCAACGGTCATTACCCCTCACGACATGAGAAGCCGGTCGCGCAGCTTGGCGATCAGTTCGTCATCGACGCCGAGGCGACTGGTGGCGTATCCGTGAACGGATCCATGGCGGGCGGCAAGGTCGGCTATGAACAACCGAATGACCTCGGCCGGGGCTCGGCCGTAGCCGGGCCAGCGCAGCGTGCGGCCGGGATGTGCGGCATGCCAGTCGGCGATCAGCCGGTCCGTGGCCAGCTCGGTCAGGGCGAAGTCCGCGGCGATGTCGTCCTCGGACACGCCCAGCAGGGACAGTACGAGGACGGCGACGAGCCCGGTTCGGTCCTTGCCCGAGGCGCAGTGGAAGACCAGTGGCCCATCCGCGGAGGCGATGACCTCCAGCGCATGGCGCAGCTCCTTTGCGCCGTCGTCGGCGACCTCGGCGTACCGGTCCGCGAGGTAGCGCCAAGGGTCGACATCCGGATCGATCTCCGCTTGGTCGTAGGGGCGGTGTTCGATGCTGAAGTTGAAGTACGCCATCTCGTCGCTGTGAGGCACGCGTCCCTTCGCCTCGATCTCCCACGGGTACCGCAGATCGATCACCGTGCGTACCCCCAGCGCGAGGAAACGATCCCAGTCCGCGCCCTCCAGCTTGGCCAGGGAATCAGACCGATAGAGCAAACCCCATCGGACCGTGTGACCGTCATGGGCCGAATAGCCGCCCACATCACGGAAGTTGTGCAGCCGATCGAACAGGACGTGACTCGTCATGAGCGTCACCCTACGAAAGCCCACCATCGGACAGCAGCTCGGTGAGGAAACGCCGCAGCTCTGACAGAGAGGACACGCACGCGTCCGCGTCCGCCAACTGGCTGCGTTGGTGCGTGCTCGTGATCCCGATAACCGTGCAGCCCGCTGCCTTGCCGGCAGCGACACGCGCCGGAGCATCCTCCACTACGAGGCACCGTGCGGGCTCGGCGCCAAGGTACGAGGCTTCAGCGCGGGTCGAACAGGGCGCTGACGGATTCGCCGTTGTGGATACGGCGGACCGCTTCGGCCAGCGCCGGGGCGATCGACAAAACCCGAAGTTTGTCGGTGCGGTGCTCGATCGGGATGGGCACGGTGTTGGTGCACACGATCTCCAGCACGTCAGGCTGATCGGACAGGCGGCCCAGGGCTCCCGCCGAAAACAGTCCGTGCGTGCAGGCGACCCGGATTGTGCGCGCTCCCAGCTCGCGTAGACGCTCCAAGAGCTCGAGGACGGTGCTGCCCTTGGCGATCTCGTCGTCCAGCACGATCACATCGCGTCCGGCGACGTCCCCGATGACGGAGCTGATGCTCACCCGGTCGTCGGCGAAGCGCTGCTTGGCTCCGGCGGCAACCTTCGTGCCCAGGAGTCGCGCGAAGGCCGCCGCCTCCTTGGCGTTGCCCAGGTCCGGGGAGACCACCGTGGTGTTGGACAGGTCATAGCGCCGGAAGTGCTGCGCCAGTTCCTGCAGCGCGTGCAGGTGGTCCACCGGGACGGAGAAGAATCCGTGTACCTGTGGCGAGTGCAACGTCAGCGCCAGAACACGGCTGGCTCCCGATGTGACCAGCAGGTCCGCCACCAGGCGCCCGCCGATCGAGATTCTCGGCGCGTCCTTCTTGTCGGAGCGTGCATAGGCGTAGTGCGGCATCACGACGGTGATGCGGTCGGCCGAAGCCCCGCGGGCGGCGTCGCACATCAGCAGCAGCTCGACGAGGTTCTCCTGCACGGGAGTGACCAGCGGCTGGACCAGAAAGACGTCCCGTTCACGGCAGTTGGCCTGCAGCTGCACCTCGAGGCAGTCGTTGGCGAACCGGTTGACCCTCACCGGGCTCAGAGGAACTCCCAAGTGGGCGCACATCTCGGCCGCCAGCTCGGGATGAGCACTGCCACTGAACACGGCGATCTCGCGCACGATGCTCCCCACTTGATCGATTGCGGTGCATCCACATGCTAGTGACCCGTCGGCGCCCGGGCGCGCGCTGCCCCCGGCCGGAGGCATTCCGGGCTGCACGAGCATCTCCACGGCATCTCCGCTGCAGGCCCACTGATGTGCTTCGGCTGCCGCCACCACGGCCACGCACGGCAGACACCCCGCCGGACGTGAACCCCTGCAGCGCAGGTGAAGGGGCCAGCGGCTACGCCCCACGGACGGGTAGGGTCCAGGCATGCAGACGGGTGAGTTACTCGGCTCCGGCCGCAGCGCGGACGTCTTCGCCATCGATGACCACTGGGTCCTTCGCCGATACCTGGACGGCGGCGACACCACTGCCGAAGCAACTGTCATGGCCTACCTCGCACAGCACGGGTATCCGGTGCCCCATCTCCGGGAACCGGCGACGGCCACACATGGCACGCGGCCGCGAGGCGACCTGGTGATGCAGCGGCTGCACGGCCCCTCCATGCTGCAGGCACTCCTGCAGGGCACGGTGACCGCCGAGGACGCAGGGGCCGCGCTCGCCGGCCTGCTGCACCGGTCGGCGTGGGCGAGCAGAAGCCAGGAACAAACGGGCAGCCGACCCAGCCGTGAGCGACAGCGAGACGCATCTTCTCCAGGACGCCGTGCAGCTGATCCATGAACTGAAGCCCGCCCGATCCTGAGCAACAAGCTGACACTGACCTTGTCGTTCGACGTCCCGGTGTCGAACGCGACCCGGACTTGAACAGATCCACAGCCCGTCAGGAACCAAGGGCTCCGCAATCGTCACGGTCGCAACTACGCCTCATCAGATGCCTGCCTGGCTACACGCTCCAGTCGGCTTCGGTAGTTCTGCCACCACGCCGAGTCCCCACGCGGCATGCTGTCGTTACCCTCGTTCATCCCCACGGCACCGTCTATGAATTCCCGCACGATGTCGGCGTGCCCGGCGTGCCGGTGCGTATCAGCGATCACGCGCACCACGGCATGGTGCAGGGTCACCTCGTTTTTGTCGCTCGGCCACCACGGCACCTTGCCGATCGTGTCCAGGTCCAGCGCGTCGATCGTCGCGTCCGCGTGCGCCCACGCCTCGCGGTAGAGCCCCACGATGTGCTCGCGGGGCTCGTCGGCGGTGGCCCACATATCGGCGTTGGGCTCAGCTCCGTCTCCGAGCCAGGGCAGCAGCTTGCCCGAGGGCCGTCCGAAGGTCTCGCCGAGGTAGCCCAACTCCACGCCGGTCACGTGTTTGACCAGGCCGAGGAGGTTCGTGCCGGTCGGTGTCAGCGGGCGGCGAATGTCGTATTCGGAGAGCCCTTCGAGCTTCCACAGCAGGGCGTCGCGTGCGGACTGCAGGTAAAAGTGAAGGTCAGCTTTGGGATCCGTTGCGGTCATGGGGTCAGTCTGCCGCTCGCGCGATCTTTGTCCACCGGATTTCGTTCGCCGTGCCAGCGGTGGGCGGCTGATGTGGGCTGCGGCGATGCCGGGGTGTGGAGACAGCCTCTGCTACGGCGGCTGCAGCTACAGCGTCTCTGAATGGCTTAGCGATCCCATGGGTTACACAGGACCAGAGCGTGTAAAACCGCCCCATGCCGCCAATCGTCTTCGTGCCCTGGTGCCGATGGGCAAAGCCGTCGGCCCGCGTGACACGTCCCTCCGGACGCTGGCCGGGCAGGCCGGTAAGACCTGGCCGGGGAGGGTGCCCGACGTCGCCTGGGCGCCGGGCGTGCGCGTCACACCCTGCCACAGCATCACTACGGTTGGCTAATCCAACTGGTGAGCCTGCTGCGGCGCCTGCACGAGGCGAGTGCGGCCGTCGGTGTCGACGCCTCCGCTTGCTGGCCGCGGGACCTGGCCGACCCGGAGGGAGGAACGATGTTGTGCCACAACGATGTGTGCCCGGAGAACGTCGTCTTCCGCGACGGCCGTGCGACCGCCCTGATCGATTTCGACCTTGCGGCTCCGGGCCGTCCTATCTGGGACGTCGCGATGACGGCCCGCTACTGGGTGCCCATGCTCGACCCCGCAGCCCGAACCGTCTCCTACCCGTCCGGGCTGAATGCACCGGAACGACTACGACTCCTCGCCGACAGCTACGGCCTCTCGGTGCAGCAACGCGTCGAGCTGCCCGGCGTCATCGAACGCGCCACGGAAACCTGCCGGGCCTTCGTCGCCAATCGGGTGGCCGATGGTGACCCCGTCTACGTCCAGGCGCTGGAGGAGCGTGGTGGCTGGGGACGTTGGGACCGCTTGCAGGCGTGGCTGGTGGCCCATCGCGAGACGTTCACGAGCGCACTGTTGAACTGACGTTACGCGGACGGTGAATGACAATCCTCCCGGCTAGGGTGCAGGCCATGGACGGCCACGTATACGTGCCCTGGTTCTCAGTCGGAGAGACCGATGAGGACGAATTCGAGACGATGGAAGGCGCGTGGCGCACATTCGTCTCCGTGCTGCGCGAGCGGGCCGTCACCTGGCCCTGCGAACCGGACGACACCCTCATCCTCCTCCCCGAGGAGACCGGGTTCGCGCATCTGCTGGCCCTGGTCTTCGGAGTGGCGCCTGGAAGCAATTCCATCTCCTGCGTATTCGGTGCGTTCTTCGACGGGCAGGGGGTGCTGGGCACCGAGGTGCACAACCAGATGTACATTCCCCAAGTCCATGAGTCCCAGGTGGAGATACTCCACGCCGTCGGTTCACCCGCTCGATGTGCGGAACTGACCGCGGACTGGTTCGAACGCATCCTGCGAGGTGAGGCCGGTAACTGGCCGCCCCGATGGCGCTCCTCATGCAGCGGTTCTTCGCAGCGTTCTCACCAGTCGCCCCGCCGTTACTCCTAGTTGCGTGACGGTCAATCAGAATCCGGCAAGTCTTTTGTAGAGCAGTGCGACACCTACGGCGACTCGGATGTCGATTCCGTCACGCCAATCACCGCGAACCGACCGCGCCCCGCCCTGCCCCGGCCGGGCGGGGCAGGGCGAGCGCGGCATGGTCCAAGGGCTACGCGAAGCTCAGCTCCGCCGTCGCATGCCGCTCGTCGCGCCGGGTCGCGATACGCAGCTGCGCCGGACCGTCGCCGCCGGGCGCCGGATCGCCGAGGGCGAGCAAGTGTTCGTCGGCGAAAACGGGCTTGCGCAGTCGATAGGACAGCGAACGGACCTGCCGCTCGGGGGCATGGCGGCGGGCCAGTTCCAGCATGAGCGTCACCAGCAGCGGCCCGTGGACGACGAGTCCCGGGTATCCCTCCACGTCGCGGGCGTACGGTTCGTCGTAGTGGATGCGGTGGGCGTTCGCGGTCAGGGCGCTGTAGCGGAAGAGCAGTGTCGGAGTGGGGCGCAGGGATAGCTGCCACGGCGCGACCGCCGCCTCCGCGTCGGCGAGGTCCAGGGCGACACCGGCGCGGCGCCGCTCGTCCTCACCGCAGCGGTAGACCAGGTCCTGCTCCTCGACGACGCAGACCCGCTCGTCCTGGCTGATTTCGTGACGCACCGTCACAAACGCCATCTCGCCGGTCTTCCCCTGCTTGACCTCCGTCTTGGCGAGGCTGCTGGTGCGCGTCGCCGTCACCCCGACGCGCAGAGGTGCGGTGAACTCTGCCCGGCCGCCCGCGAACATCCGCCTGCGGTCGGGGATCGGAGGCAGGAAGTGTCCGTGCGCCGGATGCCCGTCGGCTCCCAGCTCGCGCTGCGGGGGCCATTCGAGGAAGTGCAGCCAGTGCCAGAGCGGGGGCAGCTCCTGGCCGTCGTCGGCGACTGTCGTGTCCTGGTCGAGCACCGCGCTGAGTGCGGCGACGGGGGCCGCGGCGATCAGGTCCCGAACGGTGACCGGAGCCGGGCTCCAGGCGTCGAGGTAGCGGGCGAGTCCGGCACCGCCGTCGAGAGGGTGTGCATGGGCCATGTCAGCCATGGTGGCCTCCGAAGTGGTGCGCGGCAGGTTCGGCGGTGACCGGGCCTGACTTGTGTCGTACAAAAAGCACGCCAAGCATCTGCCGGTGCGATCGATCAGTCAACCACTTGCCTGAAGTCCCCAGTTGAGAGGCTTGGTTGAGTGCCTCTTGCCGCGTGCGTAATTTGGCCGTACAAATTCAGGGGCAAGGGCGTCAGGAGGCGGCTGGTGTATCGGCGCGGTCGGCTGCGTACGGCCCTTGCGTACCTGCGTACCACCCTTACGTGCTCGTGGAAGGAAGCCATGGCGGCCATCGCGGAATCGCTCGCCGAGTGGGCGCACGGATATGACCCGGACGACGGGGATCTGGTGCTGGCGCGGCGTTCCCTGCTGGACACGGTCGCCGTGATGTTGGCCGCGCGTGACCATCCGGTGCGGGCGCTCGCCGCGTCGCTGCCGGACGCGGCGCGCTGGGCGGCGGTCGGGCATGTGCTGGACTTCGACGATCTGCACATCGAGTCGACCACGCACATCAGCGTCGTGGTGGTGCCGGCGGTGCTGGCGGCGGGCGGGGACGCGCGGGCGTATCTGGCCGGGGCCGGGGTGATGGCCCGGCTCGGGCGGCTGCTGGGCTGGTCGCACTACGCGGCGGGCTGGCACGCGACCTGCACCGCCGGCGCTCCGGCCGCAGCCGTCGCCGCCGGGGTCTCCCTCGGCCTCGGGCCGGGGCAGCTGGCGACGGCAATGGCGCTCGCGCTGCCCGCCGCGGGAGGCGTGCAGGCGGTGTTCGGTACGCACGGCAAGTCGCTGCAGGTCGGTTTCGCCGCTGACGCCGGGGTGCGGGCGGCACGGCTCGCAGCGGCCGGCGCCACGGCCGACCCGCGCGCCCTGGATGCGTGGCTCGAGCTCGTCGGCGCCGAACATGCCGGCGGAAGCATCGACAGCGGCGGTCCGGCCGTGCCCGGCGGTCTCGCCATCAAGATGTTCCCGTGCTGCTACGCGATGCAGCGGCCGATCGCGGCGCTGCGCGACATCCGCGCGAAGTGCACGGCGCGGGACGTGACGCAGGTGCGGGTGACCACCCCTGCCGCCACCGTGCACCCGCTCATCCACGACCGGCCCGGCACCGGTCTGGAGGGCAAGTTCAGCATGGAGTACGCGGTGGCGACCGCGCTGCTCGACGACTATCCCGACTTCGACGCGTTCACCGACGCCGCCGTCCGCAGGCCGGAGGCGCAGCGACTGGTGGCCGCCGTGCAGGTGGTGCGCACCGAGGGCGGCTCGGGACTGCTGGACGGCGAGGCCGACCTCCGCGTCACCCTCTCCGACGGCAGCGTCCTGCACACCGCGCTGGCCCAGCCGCCCGGCTCCCCTGAACGCCCGCCCACCGACGCCGAGCTGGCCGACAAGTTCGCCGCCTGCGGAAGCGACGTACCGGACGTACTGAAAGACGCGACGTGGGAGTCGGCGCGCGCCCTGCTGCTCGCCGAGCTCCCCCAGGAGGCCACCCGATGACCCGCCCCGCCCAGCCCCTGCCCTTGGAGGGCATCACTGTCGTCAGCCTGGAACAGGCCGTCGCCGCGCCCTTCGCCACCCGCCAGCTCGCCGACCTCGGCGCCCGCGTCATCAAGGTCGAGCGGACCGGCGGCGGCGACTTCGCGCGCCGCTACGACACGTCCGTACACGGCCAGGCCAGCTATTTCGTGTGGCTCAACCGCTCGAAGGAATCCCTCACCCTGGACCTGAAGTCCGAGGAGGGGCGGGAGATCCTGCACGAACTCCTCGCGGGTGCGGACGTGTTCGTGCAGAACCTGGCGCCGGGCGCGGCCGAACGGATGGGCTTGGGCGCGGAAGCACTCCAGGCCCGCTACCCGTCCCTCATCCCGTGCACGGTCAGCGGCTACGGCACCAGCGGCTCGTGGCGGGACCGCAAGGCGTACGACCTGCTGGTGCAGTGCCAGACCGGGCTGCTGTCCATCACCGGCACCCCCGATGAACCCGCCCGGGTCGGCATCTCGGTCGCCGACATCGCCGCCGGAATGTACGCCTACAGCGGCATCCTCTCCGCCCTGTACACGCGTGCCACGACGGGCCGCGCGCCGGCCGTGGAGGTGTCCCTCTTCGACGCGCTCGCCGAGTGGATGAGCCAGCCCGCGTACTACACGCGCTACGGCGGCACGCAGCCGCCACGGGTGGGTGCGCAGCATGCGACGATCGCGCCGTACGGCCCCTTCACCGCCTCGGACGGCAAGGACGTGCTGCTGTCCATCCAGAACGAGCGGGAGTGGATCGCCCTGTGCGGGCAGGTGCTCGGCGATCCGGGACTGGCCGACGACCCGCGCTTCGCCACCGGAGCCGACCGGGTCGCCCACCGAGAGGAGCTGAACGCGATCGTCTCCGCGCGCTTCGCCGAGCTCGGCAGCGAGGACGCCATGGCTCTGCTGGACAAGGCGGGTATCGCCAACGCGGGCGTCAACTCGATCCCGGAGTTCCTCGACCACCCGGTGCTCACCGAACGTGACCGCTGGCGCGACATCCGCATTCCCGGCGCCGAGGAGCCCGTACAGGCGCTGCTGCCCCCGGCGGACCTCACCGGCGTCAGCCCCCGCATGGATCCGGTCCCGGCCGTCGGCCAGCACACGGAGGCAATCCTCGCCGCCCTGGGCCGCAGCCGCGCAGACATCGACCGGCTGCGTGCGGAAGGCGTCATCGACACCCCGAATCCCGAGCAACCAGACCACGAGCAAGGAGCAGCGGCGAAGTGAGCACCCTCGACGTCCTCACCCCCGACGAGCAGCTGATCGTCGGCACCGTACGCGACTTCGTCGACAAGGACGTCCGTCCCGTCGTACGGGAGCTGGAGCACGCCAACACCTATCCCGAGGCCCTCATCGAGCGGATGAAGGAGCTCGGCATCTTCGGCCTGGCCATCCCCGAGGAGTACGGCGGCACACCCGTCTCCACCTCGTGCTACGTCCTGATCACCGAGGAGCTGGCGCGCGGCTGGATGAGCCTGGCGGGCGCGATGGGCGGCCACACCGTCGTGTCGAAGCTGCTGCTGCACTTCGGGACGGACGAGCAGAAGCAGCGCTACCTGCCGAGGATGGCGACCGGCGAGATCCGCGCGACGATGGCGCTGACCGAGCCCGGCGGCGGCTCCGACCTCCAGGCGATGCGGACGGTCGCCCGCCGCGACGGCGACGCGTACGTCGTCAATGGCTCCAAGACCTGGATCACCAACTCGCGCCGCTCCCAGCTGATCGCACTGCTGTGCAAGACCGACCCGGAGGCTGAGCCGAAGCACCGCGGCATCTCCATCCTGCTCGCCGAGCACGGCCCGGGCCTGACGGTCTCCCGTGATCTGCCCAAGCTCGGCTACAAGGGTGTGGAGAGCTGCGAGCTGAACTTCGACGACTACCGTGTCCCGGTCGGCGCGCTGCTCGGCGGCGCGGAGGGCAAGGGCTTCGGCCAGATGATGAAGGGCCTGGAGACCGGTCGGCTGCAGGTCGCCTCGCGCGCCCTGGGCGTCGGACGGGCCGCGCTGGAGGACGCGCTGCGCTACGCGCAGGAGCGCGAGACCTTCGGCGAGCCGATCTGGAAGCACCAGTCCATCGGCAACTACCTCGCCGACATGGCGACGTCACTCACCGCCGCCCGCCAGCTCACCCTGTACGCCGCCCGCGAGGCGGACGCGGGCCGGCGCGTCGACATGGAGGCGGGGATGGCGAAACTGTTCGCCTCCGAGATGGCCATGCAGATCGCGCTGAACGCGGTGCGCATTCACGGCGGGTACGGCTACTCCACCGAGTTCGACGTCGAGCGCTACTTCCGTGACGCCCCGCTGATGATCGTCGGTGAGGGCACCAACGAGATCCAGCGGAACGTGATCGTGAGCCAGCTCGTCGCCCGCGGCGGTCTGGACGCCTGAACGGGCGCACCGTTGGGGCCATGAGAAACTCGCGGGACCGAGGCAGGACGGTGAGACGACGGACATGGCCCGCACCACGAAGGGGAGCCGGACAGTGCAGGGCGCCGGCGGACGCGACAGTGCCTATGTGCGGCTCGCCCGGGAGCTGCGCGAGGCGATCCTGCGCCACGAGTACCCCGAGGGTGTGCGTCTGCCCACGGAGGCCGAGCTCGCCGAGTCCCGCGGGCTGAGCCGCCAGACCGTGCGCCGCGCCTTCCAGGACCTCGTCGCCGAGGGCCTGGTCCACCGGATCCCGGGGCGCGGCACGTTCGCCACGCCGCGCGAGGAGCAGTACCTGCGGCAGTTCGGCTCGGTCGAGGACCTCATGGCGTTGTCCCTCGACACGACGATGCAGCTGGTGTCGCCGCTGCGCCGCCGCGTCGACCTGGACGCGGCGGGCCGGCTGCGCCTCGAATCCGACCGGGTGTACACGCTGGCCTTCCTGCGGCTGCACGAGGACGCCCCGTTCTGCCTGACGACCGTCCACCTGCCCCCGGACTCGGGTCAGCTTGTCGCCGACCGGCCCGAACTGACCGAGGAGGGGGCGCGCAGCCAGGTCACGGTCATCGGTCTCCTCGACAGCCGGCTGCCCGACCCCATCGCGGAGGCCGAGCAGTCCGTCACGGTGGCCCTGGCCACCCCGGAGACCGCCACCCACCTGGGTTGTCCGCCGGGCCACCCTCTGCTGCGCATCGACAGGCTGTACCTCTCCGCGTCGGGCCGCCCGGTGGAGCTGGCCGTCAGTCACTTTCTGCCCGAGCACTACTCGTACCGGGTGCGGCTGCGGCGTAATCAATTCACTCACGGGGGGCGCACGGCTGGCCGGAGTGGGGGGTCCCGGCAAGTCTGAGGCGACAGCCCTGACGACGGGAGCACGGACGTGGGGAGTTCCGGTGAGCCCAGCACCGACGTGGGACGCGGCCTGGTGCGCCGCGCCCGGCTGCTGCCCTTCGTCCTGCTGATCGGCGGCGGACTGCTGGACGTACTGACCCCGGCGAAGTTCAGCGCGACCGCCTTCTACTCGATCGCGCCCATCATCGCGGCCCCCGTGATGTCGCTGCGGGGGACCGTGCTGACGGGCATCGCTGCGTGTGCCGTCGACGCCGCCGTGCTGACCCGTTTCGGCTATCTGGGGCATGCGGAGCTGGAGGGCGGGTTGACGGAACTGGCGTCGGTCGTGGCTGTCGCGATCATGGCCGTGGTGATCAATCGGATGCTGTACCGCCGCGATGTGGGGCTGCGCTCGGCGCGCGGGATCGCCACGGTCGTGCAGAACGCGGTACTGCCGCGCCCCCGGAGCCGCATCGGGCCGTTCCGGATCGCCGTACGCTACGAGGCCGCGCTGAAGGAGGCTCAGATCGGCGGAGATCTGTACGCCGCCCAGAGGACAGGCCAGGGTCTGCGCTGCATCATCGGCGACGTGCGGGGGAAGGGCCTGGGTGCGGTCGAGGCTGTCTCCATCGTCCTCGGGGCGTTCCGCGAGGCCGCTCAGGACGAACCCACGCTGGACGGTGTCTGGCGGAGACTGGAGCGCACCCTGGCCCGCGAGCTCGAGTCCCGGCCCAGTCTGGACCGGACCGAGGGGTTCATCACCGCCCTGCTGGCCGAGATCGCGCCGTCCGGCGACGAGATCAGACTGGTCAATCGCGGTCACCCCCCGCCGCTTCTTTTCCTGCCGGACGGCGTGGTCCGGGCCGCCGAGCCGTCCAGGACGGCGCTGCCGCTCGGCCTGGCGGTGCTTGACGCCGATCCGGACCGGGTGGCGGTGGACGCGGTGCCCTTCCCCGAAGGCGCCACGCTTCTGCTGTACACGGACGGGGTCACCGAGGCGCGCGACCGCGTCGGGGTCTTCTACGACCCGGTCGCCGCTCTCGCGGGCCGTCGCTTCGCCGGCCCGGACGCCGTGTTGAACGCCGTGGTCGACGACGTCCACCGGCACACCGGGAGCGGTGGCGCGGAGGACGACATGGCCTTGCTCGCCGTCACGGTCACGCGGACCGACAACGGCGAGTACGGCGACCACAGCGAGCCCAAAGCCGCTTCCTGAACGAGACCAGGGAGCGAAGGAACACCTCACGCAGGTGGCGCAAGGGCGGCGCTGTACCTCTGCAGGAAGTCGTGCGGGTAGCCGTCACGGACGCGTGTGGCGGCATCGAGGCGTTCGAGCTGCGATGCGTCGAGCCGGACGCTCACCGCGGTCAGGTTGTCGCGGATCTGCGTCATGGTGCGCGCGCCGATCACCGGCATGAGGCCCTGCTGCAGGACCCATGCGAGGGCCACCTGTGCGGGCGTCGTACCGAGCTCCGCGGCGATCTCCGTGGCGATGTTCAGCGCCCGTTCCAGGGGTGGGGACAGCCGCTGGGCATCGTCCCCCGGCGGCTTTCGGGCCAGGAGACCGCGCGCGAGCGGGCTCCACGCGGAGATCGCGAGTCCGAGGTTGCGTGCCATAGGCAGCAGCTCGCGATCGGGGGTGCGCGCGGCGAGCGAGTACTCGAGCTGCAGGGCGCAGAAGGAGTTCCAGCCGCGCAGCTCGGCGATGGCGTCGGAGCGGGCGATCACCCATGCGGGCGTGTTGCTCACGCCGATGGCCAGCACTTTGCCGGCGCGTACGAGATCGTCGAGCGCCCGTAGCGTCTCCTCCGCCGGCGTGCACTGGTCCCACGCGTGCACCCACAGCAGGTCCACGTAGTCCGTGCCCAGGCGGCGCAGACTGGTCTCGACGCTGCGCCGCAGGCTCTTGCGGTGGTTGCCGCCGGAGTTGGGGTCGGACTTGTCGGTCGGCAGCGTGTACTTGGTGCCGACCACGATGGCGTCGCGTTCCGCTGCGATCAGGCGCCCGGTGATCGTCTCGCTCGCGCCCTCGGTGTAGACGTCGGCGGTGTCCACGAAGTTGCCGCCCGCCTCGCGGAAGGCGGCGTAGATCTCCCGGCACGTCGCTTCCTCCGCGCCGAAACCCCATTCGGTGCCGAACGTCATCGTGCCGAGGCACAGTTCGCTGACGCGCAAACCGGACCGGCCGAGCACACGCAGCCGTATACCTCCTCCCTGCGCCGCGTCAGGCATCGTCGTCGACCACCCAGTTGACGAACCGGTGCAGCGGGTACATGCCGTCGTGCGGCGAGCCCATGCTGCCGGTGAGGGCGCTGCCGAGCTTCACGACGCGCTGTACGCCGGCGGTGGCGAGGTGGTCGCGGAGCTCTGTCTTGCGATGCGACGGGTAGACGCCCACCGTCTGTGTCGCCACCGTGGCGAAGGCGGCGGCGTCGGGCATGGTGGCGACAGGCACGACGTTGACCGTCTTGTTCGTGGGGTGGAAGTCGACCGGCTCCGGCGAGCGCACGACGAGGCCACGGCCGTCGTAGTCGCCCCAGATCCGATACTCGGGGTCCAGGAAGCGCAGGCCGTCCACCGCCTCGCGGATGTCGCTCGAGGGCTTCGGCCCCACCGCCGACGCGAACTCCCGGTCGACTCCGAGCCGTTCGCAGAGCAGGGCGCAGAAGCGGTCGACCTGCTCGATGTCGCCTTCGACACAGATGTGGCGGGCGGCGAGGCACGCGTCCTGGTTGAAGACGGTGGCGTCCGTGGCTGCCAGCTCGGCCACTTCCTGCAGGGTCTGCTCGGACGCGAAGGCCTCCCGGCCGATGACCGACATCGACACCTTCGGGTCGAAGGAGATCAGCTGGAAGCCGGGCCCGACGTACTTCGCGGCGTTCGCAATGGCGTCGCCCCCGCCCCAGGCGACCAGTTTGTCGAAGTACTGGGAGCGGTACAGCACGCCCTCGACCTTCGCGTCGCCGCCACGCCAGTAGACGGCCGACATCGACCGGAGTACGGGGTGGTCGGGCTCGATGTCCGCCATGGTGCGCAGCACCGCGACGGTGGTGAACGGGTCGGCCGACGGCATCTTGAACACGTTGACCGCCTTGACGAGCGCGGCGTCCGCGATCGACGTCATGGCCGCGCTCGGGGAGTTTCCGGCGAGCATGTGGACCAGCCGTGGCGGGAAGGCACGGACCCGGCTGACGCGGCCGTTCGGGTCGGTGCGCTCCACCCAGCCGTCGAGGACATCGGTGCCGCCGAAGGTGCGCTCGAGGCGGTACTCCAGCGCCTCCCTCGTCAGGAACTGCCCCGGCCGCTGGAAGGTGTTCTCGATGATGCGCCGCGGCAGGGCACTCACCTGCAGGGTCATCTCGAGCGACTCCTGGAGGTACGCGTTCTTCTCGAGCGTCAGATGCTTCGCGGTCTCGACGAGGAAGTCGATGATCTCCGTCAGCGGCACGTTGAACGCCGGCCCCAACTGGGTACGCGGCTCGAACAGTTCGGTGAGCTGGAGGCGTGGCGTGACGAACGGAACGCCGAAGTCGCGCGAGAGGTACTCGGTGTCCTCGCCCCAGACGAGGCGGCCCCGCACGAAGTGGGGCACCCGGATCTTCGCACCCGGGGGCGCGTGCGTGGTTGCCGTGCTCATGAATCCTCCGCTCATTCCGCGACGAAGCCGCGGACGTAGGCGTCGATCGTGCCGGCGCAGGTGATCTTGTCGTCATCGCGCAGGTCGGCGTACCGGGTGATCTCGGGGAAGATGGTCTGCCCCGGTCGGCCGCACGGGCAGGCGCGGAGATCGACGAGGATCTTGTCTCCGCTGATCGTCCCGCCCCACCGCCCGTCGATGGTGAGGTCGAAGAACGCGGCGCGGCCCTCGACCTGACCGTCGGACTCCGGCGCCGGCGACTCCCCGTCCTTGTCGAGCACGAAAAGGACGAGCCCCTCGGGTACGTGGTAACGCCCCTCGAGGCACTTGGGGTTGCGCAGGTTCAGTTCCTGCATCGAGTAGTACTGCAGGTGCCGGGCAGGCGTGATGTTCAGCATGCGGTAGATCTGCGTCTGGTAGTCGGGCGGCAGCGTGTTGCCCTTCAGGCCGCCGCCGGTCATCAGCGCGTTCTCTCCGGTGATGTCGCCTTCCGACGCGCCCGACTCCTTCAGGATCTCGGACAGCCGGAACAGCGGCGCGACCATGGAGTTGAAGAAGATCCGCTCGCCGCGTCGCTTGAGGATGTGCTCCGCGAAGTGGCGCAGGCGTTCCTCGGTCTCCCTCTGCCGCCGGGCGCCGGCCGCCTCGACCTCCGCGATCTCGTCCGGTTCGGCCGTCCCGTCCGCCATGGCCTTGCGGATGGCGGCAAGGCGGGTCGTGTAGCGGTAGTGGTCCTTGCGGCCCTGCGTGCGGGGCACGGGGATCGCATCGGGGCGCGCGTAGGCGGCGATGAGCATCTCGCGGGAGGCGTTGTGCGCGCTGAGGCCGGTCTCCGGTCCCACGGGGATGACGTGCCACGTGCGCTCCGCCGGGATGCCCGCCTCGGCCAGGCAGGCCATCTGATTCTGCTGCGAGGCCTCGCGGTCGCGCCGGGTCTTGTTCAGGAACGAACTCTTGCCGCTCGTGCCGCTGGAGCTCGACACCAGGTGCCCGGCCGACTCGAGCCGCTCGATCCAGCCGTCGATGTCCTCGACCCCGGACACGTCGACGTCGGTGACCCGGTAGGTCGACAGGGAGTCGAGCCAGCGGTTCAGCTGCGCCCAGCGGCCCTTCGCGATGAGCGACTCCGGGTAGCTCTTGTAGGTCGTGTGGGGGAAAAGCAGCGGGATCATGTCCTCGCGTGCCCGGATCGTCTTGAT
Source organism: Streptomyces sp. NPDC002896 (assembly GCF_040295225.1). Taxonomy (NCBI): domain Bacteria; kingdom Bacillati; phylum Actinomycetota; class Actinomycetes; order Kitasatosporales; family Streptomycetaceae; genus Streptomyces; species Streptomyces sp. NPDC002896. The sequence continues at coordinate 26,612 of NZ_JBEOVA010000025.1, forward strand.
GCCCTCTGCCTCGGCCCGCCGGTCCAACACGGGCACCTGCTTTCGCCGTTGCTGGAAGCGGGCGTCCAACGCCTCGATGGAATCCCGCTGGTTCGTCGTCCTTGACATTGCGCCTCCAGCTCTCCTGGGGATCGCTGAAAACTATACTGAGAGGTCTAGTTATGGTCCAGTGACCGGTTCTGGCAGACTTCGGAAAATGACGACGCCGCCCCGATCCCGCCCGCACCCGGGCGGCACCCGGCCTCGCCGCGGCGGCCGGCCCACTCGCGAGCAGGCCAGGCAGCTGGACGAGGACGTCCGCGAATGCGCCCTCCGGCTCTTCCTGGAGCACGGCTACGACGGCACCACCATGGACTCCATCGCCGCGGGGGCCGGCACCACCAAGGCCTCGCTCTACGCCCGCTTCCCGGGCAAGGAGGCCGTGTTCAGTGCCGTGCTCGCATGGGCGACCCAGCGCACCGACTGGCCCGTGCAGGAACCGCCCCCACCGGACCCGGACGACCTTGAAGGGGCGTTGACCGCTATCGGCAACGCCGCCGTGCGCCGGTCGCTCGACCCGTCGATGATCAAGCTCGGGCAGCTCGCCGTCGCCCACGCTGCGCGCTTTCCCGAGATCGCCCGTCGGGTGTACGGCGCCGGGGCCTGGCCACGCAAGCAGCTCGTGGTCGACTTGCTGAACCGGCATGCGGCCGCAGGCGCGATCGTCGCCGACGACCCTGAGATGCTCGCCGAGCACTTCCTCGGGATGGTGTCAGTCGTACCTGCACGCCGCGCCTCCTTCGGCATCCTGCGCGATGCCGCCGAGCAGGAACGCCACACCCGGAGCGCGGTGCAACTGTTCCTGCGGAGTCTGCGGCCTGACTAGCCTCATGCGGCTGCGCCGGTCGGTTTCAGCAGCAGGCGCGCAGCCGCCGGACCAGATCGGCGGCCACGTCGTGGTCGAGGCCGGCCGGCGGGGTGAACGAGATACGGGTGAGCAGCCCGCCGTACCGTTCCGCCACGGCGGCGGGCAGGTCGTCCGGGGCGGCGACGACGGCGAACGCGTCGACCATCTCATCGGTGATCAGCCCGGCCATGGCCGCCCATCGCCCCGCCTTCGACAGCGTGGTCAGCTCCTCGTTGACGCCGTCCCAGCCGTGTAGTTCGAAGACGCCGCGGTAGGCCGGCGTGGACGCGTAGAACGCGATCTGACCGCGCAATCTCGGCAGGGCGGCCTCGATCTGTTGCTCCGTGCCCGTCGCGATGAACGGCGTGTGGACGACCTCGAAGCCGTCCATGGTGGCGCCCGCTCGCGCACGTCCTTCGCGGAGCGCCGGAAGGCTCCGCTCCCGGATCCAGCGCGCGGTGGTGTAGCCGTGGCAGAGGAAGCCGTCCGCCACTTCACCCGCGACACGGGTCATCAGCTCGCCGACGCCGGCCAGCAGCACGCGTGGCGGGCCGAACTCGTGGCCGGGTGGGACGAAGTCCCGTGGCATGAGCGTGTGCCGGTAGTAGTCGCCCTGGAAGTCCAACGGGGTGCCCTCGTGCCAGGACGACCAGATCGCCCGCAGCGCCAGGACGTACTCGCGCATCCGCGCGGCGGGCCCACTCCAGGGCATCGAGAAGCGGCGGACGATGTGCGCCTTCACCTGTGACCCGAGACCGAGCAGCAGCCGGCCGCGGGCATGCCGCTGAAGGTCGTTGGCGGTGTAGGCGAGCGCCATCGGCGACCGCGCGAACGCCACCGCGATCGACGTGCCCACCTCGATGCGGTCCGTCACCTCGGCGGCCACGGCCAGCGGGAGGAACGGATCCTGGTTGAGCTCTCCCGCCCACAACCCGTCATATCCGTCGTCCTCGAGGATGCGGGCTCGGGTCGCGGCGTCCGCGAGCCCGCCGAGCGTTCCGTCAACTCTCATGGTGTGATACTAAGCAGTTCGAGAATGGAATTCTCTAAAACTGGGAGCGTCGTATGGCGAAGATGGAGCCCGTCGTCCTGGTCGACATCGAGGACCGCGTCGCGACAGTGACACTCAACCGGCCGGAAGCACGCAACGCGCTCAACCGGAAACTCACCCACGCCCTGTGGGACGCGATCGCCGCCGCCGGGGACGACCCAGGAGTGGACGCGGTGGTCCTCACCGGGACGGACCCCGCCTTCTGCGCCGGTGTCGACCTCAAGGAGGTGTCCGGCGAGGCGCCGCCCAGCGCTGCCCCTCGGGCACCCGGCGCGGGCCCGGAGCGCGGCGGCGACGGCCTCTTCCGGTTCCTGCCCGTAATCGCCAAGCCCGTCATCGGCGCCGTCAACGGCGTCGCCGTCACCGGCGGGCTGGAGGTGGCGCTGCAGTGCACCTTCCTGGTGGCCTCGGAACGAGCCCGCTTCGCGGACACCCACGCCCGTCTCGGCGTCATGCCGGGCGGGGGTGCCACCGTCCTGCTTGCGCGGTCGATCGGGCTGCAGCGGGCCGTCGAGATGTCGCTCACCGGTAACTTCCTCACCGCCGCGGAAGCGCTCCGGCTCGGCCTGGTCAACCACGTAGTGCCGCACGACGAGCTGCTGCCCTTCACCCGGCGGCTGGCCGCCGACATCGTCGGCAACGACCAGTACAGCGTCCGCCGGCTGCTTCGGCACTACCGGCACCTGGCCAACGCGGCGACGTTGCAGGAGGCGCACCTCATCGAGGGGATGCTGGCCGAGACCTGGCGGCCGGGCACGAGCCACGTCGCCGCCAGGCGCGCCGGCATCACCGCCCGCGGCCGCGCCCAGGCCCGGTCCTGACGATGACGTCCCTTGAGGTTCGGACCGGGCCCAGCCTTGAGGGCGAACAGCTCGGCGCGTGTACGGATCTCGTCATGCTCCGTTATGGCCATGCTCCGGCACCTGGATGCCGTCTGCTCCGTAGCGCTCGCGCAGGAGTCGCTTGTACAGCTTGCCGTTGGGATCGCGGGGGAGTTCGTCGACGAAGTCGACGGTCCGCGGGCACTTGTAGGTCGCGAGCCCTGCGCGGCAGTAGGCGAGCAGCTCCGCCTCGAGGTCCGGGCCGGCGCCGGCGTGGTCGGCGGGCTGCACGATCGCCTTGACGGCCTCGCCCATCTCGTCGTCGGGCACGCCGATCACGGCGACGTCGGCCACCGCGGGATGGCTGGTGAGGACGTTCTCGGCCTCCTGCGGATAGATGTTCACCCCGCCGGAAATGATCATGTGGGCCTGGCGGTCGGTGAGGTAGAGGTAGCCGTCCTCGTCGAGGTACCCGATGTCCCCGAGCGTCCGCCACCCCTTGGGGTGGGTGATCGACGCGGTCTTGCCGGGATCGTTGTGGTACTCGAAGGGGCGGCCACCCGCGAAGTACACGACACCCGCCTCGCCCACCGGCAGCTTCTCGCCGTCCTCGCCGACGATGTGGCACTCCTGCATCGGGCGGCCGACCGAACCCGGATGGGCCAGCCACTCTTCCGGTGTGATGTGTGTGTTGCCGACGTCCTCGGTGCCCGAGTAGTACTCGTGGACGATCGGCCCCAACCAGTCGATCATCTGCCGCTTCACCGCGACGGGACACGGCGCCGCCCCATGCGTGACGTTGCGCAGGCTCGACAGGTCCCAGCGCTCGCGCTCCTCCGCGGGGAGGCGGAGCAACCGTACGAACATCGTCGGCACGAACTGCACGTGCGTCACGCGGCGGCGCTCGATGAGCTCGAGACAAAGGCGGGCGTCGAAGCTCTCCATCACCACGACCGTCGCGCCGATGCGGTGCATCGACATCGAGAAGACGAGCGGCGCGCCGTGATACAGCGGGGCGGGCGACAGATACACCGAGTCCGCTCCGGCACCCAGCATCAGGAGACCACGCGCGATCTGCGCGGGAGCCGACGACGGATCGCCGAACGCCGTGCCCGGCAACGGCTTGCGCACGCCCTTGGGCCGGCCGGTCGTACCCGACGAGTACAGCATCTCGCGGCCCTCGCACTCGTCAGCGAGCGGCTCGGCGGATTCCCCGGCCAGCACGTCCTCGTAGCGCTCGAATCCCGCGAGTTCGCCGGTCGCCGCCACCCGCACCGGTATGCGTGAGAGGTCCAGGCCGGCCACGACGTCGGCCATAGCCTCGCTGGTCACGAGCGCGACCGCGCCGCAGTCGTCGAGGACGTACTGCACCTCGCCCGGGCGGAGGTGGCTGTTGAGCGCCGTGTAGTGCAGGCCCGAGCGTTGCGACGCCCACGCGACCTCCAGATACGCACGGTTGTTCTCCATGAGGATGGCGATGTGGTCGCCGACGCCGAGACCGCGCGAACGCAGCGCCCGGGCGAACCGCGCCGACCGCTCCTCCAGTTGCGCGTGGGTCACCACCTCGCCGCTCGAACCCATGATGATCGCCGGTAAGTCCGGTGTGCGATGGGCGTGCAGGGTCGGTGTCATCGGTTCGGTTGTCACCGCGCCGCCCCCTCCACCTCGTCCCGCGGTGACGACGCCTCGGCCGCCTCGGCGCCCAGGACCACGAACGCGACGATCGCGGGCTCGGCCGACGCGTTGCGCCATCCGTGCACGGTGCCGTTCTGTACGACCGTGTCCATGGCGCGCAGCGTCACTTCCTCACCGGAATCGAGGATCAGGGTGACCTCGCCCCTGAGTACGACCCCGTAGTCGATCGTCGAGGTGGCGTGCATGAACACATCCCCGTGTGGTCCTGCTCCCGCCGCGTGGCCGGGTGCCGCGCCGAAGCCCAGCGGGAAGACGTTGATCAGGAATCGCGACCCTTCCGGACCGGGGAAGAACTTCTGGTCCAGCCTGGTCGGGTCGGCTCCGGCGTTGGGCACATGAGGCACCGCATCCGTCGCCCATACGTACACCGTCTGGAAGCCGGGCACGTCTTCTGTCGCCAGCACGCACGGAGCCGGACCGTCGCTGACGACGTGTCCCTTTCCGTCGGCGGCACGGCCGGTCACCACTCGTCGCGCAGCCATGTGTCCTCCTCGCCGAGCCTCGTTGCTCTCCTGCCGGTGGATCTGCGCCGTGTGGTTACTGCCGACCGGCCGGCCCGTGCAGCGCCGCGCACACGCCGCCGTCGACGAGAAGGTCGACGCCGTTGAGGAATCCGGCGTCGTCCGACAGCGCGAAGGCGACCACGGCCGCGACCTCCTCGGGGTGTCCCGTGCGCCCGAGCGGTGTCCGTTGCACGAGCACGTCCATGAACGGGTGGCTCTCTGCTTCCTGCCGCCCCTGGGGTGTGTCGATGACGCCGGGAGAGACCGAGCAGACACGAGCTCCCAACGGCCCGAGCCGTACCGCCTCCTGCTGTACGAAGCGGTGTACGCCGCGCTTGGCCCACGCGTACGCCACTCCGGTGTCCTCGACGGCCGGACCGAGGGCATCGTGGATGCGGTCCAGGAACTGCTCGTCGAGCGGGGCGTCAAGGGCGGCGACCGCAGCGGGGTCCGGCTCGGTGGGGTCGAGCAGCGGCGCCATCGAGGCGAAGCACACCATCGCCGTCCCGGCGGTGGCGAGCGGGCGCAGCGCCTCAGCCAGCATCGCGGTCCCGACGAGGTCGACGGTGAAGATCCGGCGCCAGTCGGCCATGGTCGGGGAGATGCCTGCGGCGTGGGCGACGGCCCGGAGCGTGCCCGACTCGCGGACGTGAGCGGCGAGCCGGGCGAGGCCGTCACCATCGGTGATGTCGAGGACGAAGGGTTCGACAGCGGCTCCGCGGCCTGCAGCTGACAGGTCTTTGGCGGCCGCGGTCACGGTCGCCTCGTCCCGGTCCACGAGCACCACCGTGTCCACCATGCCGGTGAGGCGTTGCGCGCACGCAAGCCCCATGCCGCGACCGCCGCCGGTCGCGATGCCCACAGTCGTCATCGATTCCTCCTGTCAGATCGCAGCCGGCACGGAGTGGACATCACGCCGCGCCTTTCGGGAGGGCGCCTCTCGGGACGGCCCAGCACCGCTGCAGCCCCGGCTTCGCAGCCCGGCTCACCAGCTCGACGCGAAACCCGTTCGCGCTGCGGTGGAACGTGAAGAACGGGGTACCGTCGGGCCCCGTCCGCGTCGCCTCGGTCACGTAACCGTGGCGTACGAGCTCGGCGGAGTCCGCGGCCACGTCATCGGACCAGTAGCCGATGTGATGGATGCCTGTTCCGGTCGCCGGCTCCCAGAGGGTCCCCGGGATGCTCCGGATGATCTCGAGCCTGGGCGCCGTCACCGAGTACGCGCACCTGAGCTCGAGGACGGCGTCACCGGTGGGCAGCGTGACCGGGACCGGTCCGCCGACTTCGTCGCCCCACTCGTACCCGAACAGGGACGACAGGCCGGCCATGGTCGCTTCGAAGTCCTCCGCGACGATGCCGAGATGGAACTGGTCCTCGGACTTCATGACAGGGTCACCACCGCGACGGACCTCGTCCGGGCAGAAATGTCCTTCGCGTGTTCAACATCCATATCCACTCTCCGAAGGCGAGTTCACCGCGGGGCTTTCAGCCGAGTGCGGCGACGATCTGTGGGAGGTCGGTCGTGGTCCGGATGCCCGGAGGGGCCTGGCAGACGTAGGGAACGGCGTTGACGGCGCGGTTGGCCGTGTACGACGGGGAGACGGCTGCCAGCTTCTCCGGCGGGACAGGGAAGCGTATGTCGATGTCGAGGGGTGCGTCCCCGTCCAACGTGACATGCCAGCCGGTGCTGCGGAGGTCCCAGTCGCGGTCGAGGTCAGTGCCGCAGTACCAGTTGGCACGGAAGCGCAGCACCGGGTGGCCGTCGCGCACACCCGCCACCGTGATCCGCTGCGCGGCGACGGTCCCGGGTTCGATGGTGCCGGCGGCTATCCGGATATGGCTGCGTGCGCAGGCGACTTCCCCGCTCGCCTCGATCCCGTCGAGCCGGATACCGAGGGTGTCGGCGACCAGTCGCAGCGACGGGCCGAAGCTGGCGCCCAGACCTTGCACCCGCCCGGCGTCGAACTCCGTCGGCGGCCTGCCGAAACCCATCACCTCGAAGAGGAGAGCCGGAGAGTCGCGCCGGGACAGGTTGGCGTACTCCTCTATCAGCAGGCTGTCCAGCCGCCGTTGGATAGAGCTGAGCACCAGTGGTATGGCTTCGGTGATGAACCCGGGGCTGCTCCCTGTGCTGTGCAGGGAGGATGCGCCCTTGCGGCACGCGGATTCGACCGGTTCGCGCAGTGTCGGATCGAGCCTGTCGCGGTGGTGGAAGTCGGTCCGTGTCGTCACCACGTCGGTGCCCGACGCGAGCAGCCGGCACAGGACGTCGACGTCCAGCTCGCGGGGTGTGTAGAGCACGCAGTCGGCACCGAGCGCAAGGATCTCCTCGATATCGTCGGTGGCGGCGACGCCGACGGGAGGCAGCCCGCACAGGTCCCCGGCGTCGCGGCCCGCTTTGGCCGGGGTGTGCACGTACACCCCGGCCAGTTCCAGCTGCGGATGCTGGATCGTGGCCCGCAGCGTCCGGCTGCCGATGTTTCCGGTGGCCCACTGGACGACGCGGTACGGAGGCCCGGCCGCCGTTCCGCCCTGTGATCGCATCCCCTGACCCTGCCTCTCTCTCGGCTGCCGGTTGCGGGCGCACAACTTCCATGTAGGGGCGGTTACTTGGGCGGGAAGCGGAGGGCTCCGTCCAGGCGGATGACCTCTCCGTTGAGGTAGTCGTTCTCGCAGAGGTGGTGGACGAGTTCGGCGTACTCGGCCGGGCGGCCCATGCGCCGGGGGTGCGGGACCTGCGGCCCCCAGTACGCCTCCAGCTTGTCGCCCGCCTGCCCGTAGGCCGGGGTGAGGAACGTGCCCGGCGCGACGGCGACGACCCGGATGCCGAGCGGCGACAGGTCGCGCGCGGCGACCAGCGTCATGCTCGCCACACCTCCCTTGGCGGCGGCGTAGGGGATCTGGCCGATCTGGCCCTCGAACGCGGCGATGGACGCGGTGTTGACGATGACGCCGCGGGAGCCGCTGTCCAGGGGCTCCTGCCGGCCGATCGCGGCGGCGGCCAGGCGCATCACGTTGAAGACGCCCGTGAGATAGACCTCGATGGTCGTGCGGAAGCCGTCGAGGTCGAGCGGGCTGCCGTCCTTGCCGACCAGACGCCCGCCGCTGGCGGGACCGCCGTGCACGTCCACCACGATCCGCAGCGGCCCCGCGGACTCGGCCTCCGCGATCGCCGCCTGCACGCTCTCCTCGCTTGTGGCATCCGTCCGTACGTAGCGGATGCCCAGCTCCTGCTCGAGCGCCTTGCCCTTGTCGTCGGCGAGGTCGGCGGCCACGACCTTCGCCCCTGCCGCGTGCAGCCGGCGCACGGTCGCCTCGCCGAGGCCGCCTGCACCGCCCACCACGATCGCGGAGCTCCCGGTGATCTGCATCTATGCTCCCCACTCTTGAAAGTCCCGCTCTTCGAGCATGAGAATAGCACTCTCATGAATATCACGATGATTCTCGAGATGGCTGCTTCGGGCGGCGAGCGAGCAGCGGTGACACGGGACGGCCGGTCGCTGACAGCCGCCGAACTCCTGGGTCTTGCCCGCCGCGCAGCCGGGCGCTTCCGTGATGCGCCCGCCGTCCTCTACCGCGGGGTGAACCACCTCGCCTACCCCGTGGCGCTGTTCGGAGCGGCCCTGGCCGGCGTCCCGTTCGTGCCGCTCAACTACCGCCTGGGAAGCGACCAGTTGGAGGAGATCGCGAGGCGGCATCCCGGGGCTCTGGTCCTGGGACCCGACGACCTCGACGACTTGGTGGACGGCCCGGCGGAGTCGGACCCCGGCGCGGAGCAGGAAGCGGCCCCATGGGACCAGGACGCCGTCGCCGTCATCCTCTACACCAGCGGGACGACCGCAGCCCCCAAGGCGGCCCTCCTGCGCCACAAGCACCTGCTCGCCTATGTGCTGAACACCCTGGAGTTCGGCTCGGCGGCGGACGGCGACGCGGCCCTGGTGGCCGTTCCGCCGTACCACGTCGCCGGGCTGACGAACCTGCTGTCCAACCTCTACACGGGCCGCCGCGTCGTCTACCTGCCGGCGTTCGACGCAGAGGAGTGGCTCGCCACCGTGCGCGCGGAGCGCGTCACCCACGCGATGCTGGTGCCGACCATGCTGGCGCGCATCGTCGACCGAGTGCCCGACGGCGGCGACGCCGGAACGCCGAGCCTGCGCAGCCTCGCCTACGGAGGCGCCCGCACCCCGAGGACCGTCGTCGAAAAGGCGCTGCGCGCCTTCCCGACGACCGACTTCGCCAACGCATACGGACTCACCGAGACCGCCTCGTCGATCGCCGTCCTCGGCCCCGAGGACCACCGCGCCGCCGTCGCCTCCGACGACCCCGCCGTACGCGACCGGCTCACGTCCGTGGGGCGCGCCCTGCCCGGCGTCGAGATCGCCGTGCGCACGGAGGACGGCACGCCCTGCGAAGCCGGCGAGACCGGCCTGGTGTTCGTACGCGGGGACCAGATATCCGGCGAGTACCGGGGGCGCAGCGCCCTGGACGCCGACGGCTGGTTCCCCACCCGCGACCGGGGACGCCTGGACGCGGAGGGCTACCTGTTCATCGAGGGGCGCGCCGACGACACCATCATCCGCGGCGGTGAGAACATCGCCCCCGCCGAGATCGAGGACGTCCTCCTCGCCCACCCCGGCGTCACGGAGGCGGCGGTGGTCGGCGTGCCGGACGAGGAGTGGGGGCAGCGGATCGTCGCGGTCCTCGTCGGCGACGGGGATCCGGACGAGATCCGGCAGTGGGCCAAGGCCCGGCTGCGCACCTCCAAGACCCCCGACGTCATCGTGTTCCGCCCCGAACTGCCGCGTACCGACACCGGAAAGCTACTGCGCCGCGCCCTCCTCGCCGAGCTGGACACCCTGGATTCCCTGGAGACCACCCATGCCTGAAGCGCCCGAAGCCGTCATCGTGTCCGCCCTGCGCACCCCCGTCGGCACCGCCGTCAAGGGGACGCTGCGCGACACCACCGCCTACGACCTGGCCGATCTCGTCGTCCGGTCCGCAGCCGACCGCCTCGCCGACCAGGGCATAGAGCCCAGCCGCGTCGACGACGTCGTCCTCGGCGAGGGCCTGTACGGCGGAGGCGTCATCGCCCGCCACGCCGCGATCACCGCCGGCCTGACCTCCGTACCGGGGCTGGCCCACAACCGGCACTGCGCCGCCGGGCTGGCCGCGGTCCAGACCGCCGCCGCCTCCGTGCGCGCCGGGATGGACGAGGTCGTCATCGCGGGCGGCGTCAACTCCGCATCCACCTCGCCCAGGTTGCGTTTCCGGGAGGGAGAGGACTGGACGGACCCGTGGTTGCCGCCCACGCACCCCGACCGGCCGGACGCCCCCAATGCCGACATGTCGATCACGGTCGGCTGGAACGCGGCCGTCAAGGCGGGCGTGAGCCGCGAGGACATGGACGCGTGGGCGCTGCGCTCGCACCGCAACGCCGTACGCGCCATCGACGAGGGACGCTTCGACGCGGAGATCGTCCCCGTCGACACGCCGCACGGCCTGTTCCGGGTCGACGAACACCCGCGCCGCGACACGTCGATGGAGAAGCTGGCCGCGCTCAAGCCCCTCCACCCAGAGATCGAGGGCTTCAGCATCACGGCGGGCAACGCCTGCGGAGGCAACGACGGCGCGGCCGCCCTGGTCGTCGCCAGCAGCCGGCTGGGCCTGCCCGCCCTGGCCACCGTACGCGGCTGGGCATCCGTCGGCGTCGACCCCGCCGACACCGGCCTCGCCCCCGTGCAGGCGATCCCCAAGGCCCTTGCCCGCGCCGGCCTTTCGACCGACGACGTCGACCTCTACGAGATCAACGAAGCCTTCGCCTCCATGTGCGTCGCGACCGTGCGCCTCCTCGACCTCGACCCGGACACGGTCAACGTCAACGGCAGCGGCTGCTCCCTCGGCCACCCGGTGGCCGCCACCGGAGGCCGCATGCTCGTCACGCTCGTGCACGAACTGCGCCGCCGGGGCGGCGGGATCGGCGTCGCGTCGATGTGCGCGGGCGGCGGGATGGGGTCGGCCGTGGTGATCGAGGTGGCCGCGCCCTGAGGTTGACCGAACGCTCCTGACGACCTGCCGGACTGCGGGGGCACCCACGGGGGGTGCCCCCGCCTCGTCGGCCCGGCTAAGAGGAAGGCTGGTCTGCCGGACGGAAACGCAGCAGGGCCTCTTGTGCGTACGACGCGACGAGGGAGCCGTCGGTGGTGAGGACGTCACCGCGGCCGTGGCAGCGGCCGTGCGCCACGAGCGGAGAGTGCTGGCGGAGCAGCAGCCACTCGTCGGTACGGAATTGCCGGTGGAACCACACGGTGTGCGAGGTGACGGCCGAGGTGAAGGCCGTTCCCGCGTCCTTCTGGCTGACCCCGTCGAGCGGGCGCAGGGCAGTACCGATGACGGTCAGGTCCGTGGCGTAGGCGAGCAGGGCGGGGGCCAGTTGCGGGTCGGCCCCCGGGGTGCGCATCCACAGGTCCAGTTCGGGCGGCTGTGCCGCCGGGGCGTCGAGGTCGGCGGACACCCGTGTCTCCCAGGGCAGCAGATCCAGCTCCACCTGATGTTCCGGGGGCAGGACGGTGGGCACGGGCGCCACGGTCTGGCGGTCGGGTCCGTCCTCGGCGGCATGCATCGACACCGACGCCGTGGCCACCACGCCCGACGGCTGCCGGGCGACGACCGACCAGGTGGCGAACGTGCTGCCCTCGTGCAGGCACTCCGCCTCGTACCGGACGGTCTCGTCCGTACGGCCGGCCCGTGCGAACAGCACATGGAGGGACTTGACGGCCTTGCCCGGACACGCGAGGGACACGGCGCGGACGAACTGCGCCAGCAACTGCCCGCCGAACAGCCGGTGGTAACTCAGCTGCTGGTTGCGGCCCTCGAAGACCAAGCGGGCGGCGGACTGAGGACTCGGGTGCTGCGCGTCCGCGCCACCCGTGCCCGGGTGTGGGGGCGGTGACGGAAGCACACGCAGGCCGAGGCAGTCGAGAAGATCGCTCCAGAGGTCTGACATGCACTGAGTGTAAGAGAGTTCTTCGGATCCGAGAATAGGATTCTCGGCTCGAGATCGGCTCGAGATCGGCTCGCGGCGCTGAGCGGTATGCGCCTCAGTCGCGGGTGACGCCTCCGGAGCAGAACTCCCAGACCTCGTCGGAGGTCAGCGGGTGGGAGGCCGAGCTTTCCGGGGGTCCGCTGGACTGGGCCAGGAACATCGCTGTCTGCATCACCATCGCGGCCGCGCGGCGGGGCTTGAGGCCGGGGCGCAGCCCGCCGTCCGCCTCCACCTCCGTCATGAGCTCGGTGAGGACCGTGAGGACGGGTGCGTGCGCGACCTTCACCTCCTCGGGGTGTGTCAGCAGCAACCGCGGGGCGAAGTCGGTGAACAGCGGGTGTGTCATCGCCGGGTCGGGTCGGGAGCCGTCGAAGAGCAGCCGTACGGCGGCCTCCAATCGCGCCAACGGCGTGTCCGCTTCATCTACTGCGGCCCTGATCTGTACGGCCGACCGGCTCAGGGCGTCCTCGAAGAGGGCGAGCAGCAGTTCGTGCTTGCCGTCGAAGTGCTGGTAGAAGCTGCGCAGCGACTGGCGGGAGCGGTCCACGACCTCCTGCACGGTGAAGTCCGTGGTGCCCTTGTCCACCATGATCGCCTGAGCCGAGTCCAGGAAGCGCTGCACCCGCTGCTCGGCACGCAGCTGCATCGTCCTCGTGGAACGCTCGACGGCACGCTGCTTCCAGGTCGGTTCGCCGAGGGGCGGACCAGCGTTGAGATCTGCCTTCTGCGTCATGTCGTGATGGTACTGCGTTGACGAGAGAAACGTATTCATCCACGGTAGCCGGGTGCAGTGAATGGAGAGACTATCATTTCTTTCATCGAGAACGATATTATCAGCATCGTCGCCAAGGAGTAGGAGAGTCATGCGGCTGACCTTTGACGACGACGTCGAGGCCTTCCGGGCCGAGTTCGCGGCGTTCCTGGCCGAGCACCTGCCCACCGAGGCGGAGGCGACCGAGCGCTCCCGGTCCACCGCGCACATCCCGGACTGGGCCCGGCGCTGGCAGCGGCTGCTGTTCGACGAGGGCTGGCTGCTGCCCGGCAATCCGCCCGAGTTCGGCGGCCGTAGCGCCACCATCCTGCAGCAGTACGTGCACCTGGAGGAGCTGTCCCGGCGCCGCATCTACCACAGCTTCAACCCGGCGGGCCTGGGCATCATCGCCGCCTCGCTGCTGTCCTTCGGCACCGAGGAGCAGAAGCGCCGCTGGGCCGTGCCCATCCTCCGCGCGGAGATCACCGCAGCGCTCGGCATGAGCGAGCCGGGTGCCGGCTCCGACCTCGCCTCCCTGCGCACCCGCGCGGTCCTGGACGGCGACCACTTCATCGTCAACGGGCAGAAGGTGTGGACCTCCGGAGCCCACGACGCCGACGTGCTGCTCACCTTCGTCCGTACCGACCCCGAAGCCCCCAAGCACAAGGGCATCAGCGCCCTGCTCATCCCCACCGACACACCAGGTCTGACCCGCTGTCCGTTCGGCTCGCTCACCGCACCCGAGGACAAGGACTTCAATGAGGTGTTCTTCGAGGACGTCCGCGTCCCCGTCGAGAACCTCGTCGGCCCGCTCAATCAGGGCTGGCGGGTGGCCAACGGCTCGCTCGGGCACGAACGCACCCTGCTGTGGCTGAGCTTCGCCGACCGCATGGACGAACTGCTCCGCGACTACCGCCCGGGGACCCCGCTCGACCGGGACTGGTACGCCAACCTGGTGATGGACCGGCAGGCGCTGGGCCTGCTGGGCTCCGCCGCCCTGGCCCGCGCCGCCCGCGGCGACACCGACGTCCCGGCGCTGTCCGTACTGAAACTGCTCGGCTCGGAGGCCGCGCAGAAGGCCGCGGAACGGGCGCTGGAGGCCGCCGGGCCCGACGGGCTCGCCCATCCGTCCACCACCGCGCCGTACTCCCACATGCACTGGGAGGACTTCTCCGGCAGCTGGTTCCAGCGCTACGCCCGCAGCTTCGCCGGGACCATCGCCGGCGGCACGTCCGAGATCCAGCGCACCATCATCGCCGAGCGCGTGCTCGGCCTGCCCCGACGCTGAGGAGCCGCCGTGACCATCCTGTACGAGACGAAGGACCGGATCGCGACCATCACCCTGAACCGCCCCGAGGTCGCCAACGCCCAGAACGTCGCACTCCTCGACGAACTCGACGCTGCCTGGACCCGGGCCGCCGAGGACGACGAGGTGAAGGTCATCGTGCTGCGCGCCGAAGGGAAGCACTTCTCCGCAGGACACGACCTCAACGACCGCTGGCCGGGCCCCGACGAGATCACCCTGGAGTGGATCTACTCGGCGGAGAGCCGTCGCTATCTGGACTACAGCCTGCACTGGCGGAACGTGCCGAAGCCGTCGATCGCCGCCGTCCAGGGCCGGTGTATCTCGGGTGGGCTGATGCTGTGCTGGCCGTGCGACCTGATCGTCGCCGCCGAGGACGCGCTGTTCTCCGACCCGGTGGCCATCATGGGCATCGGCGGTGTCGAATACCACGGCCACACCTGGGAGTTGGGTGCTCGCAAGGCCAAGGAGATCCTGTTCACCGGTCGCCCGCTGACCGCGGATGAGGCCGAACGCGTCGGCATGGTCAACAAGGTCGTGCCCCGCGACCGACTCGACGAAGAGGCGCGGGCGCTCGCGGAACGCATCGCGACGATGCCGTCCTTCGGGCTGCGCCAGGCCAAGCGAGCCGTCAACCAAACCCTGGACGTGCAGGGCTTCCATGCCGCGATCCAGTCCGTCTTCGACATCCACCAGACCGGCCACGGCAACGCCCTGAGCGTCACCGGCTACCCGATCCTCGCGAAGCTGGACGAGATGAAGCAGAAGCTGCGGTAGGCCGCGGAAGAGAGCGGGTGGGTCCGGACGGTGAGGGGGCGTCCGGACCCACCACCCGTCAGAGCTGGGTCAGGCGCGGCGCCGAACCCTCCCGCAGCAGCAGCGCCCCCGCCTCGCGGGTCAGTTCCCGGGCGCTGCCGAGCAGGCCGTCCAGGACGTAGGTGCGGCGCACATGGCGGTGCAGGTCGTGCTCGGCGGTGAAGCCGATGCCGCCGAGCACCTGCTGGCAGTGGCGGGCCGCCGTCAGGGCCGCCTGGCCGGCCGCCGCCTTCGCCAGCAGGCAGCCAAGGTTGTCCTCGGCCGCGCGCAGGGTCGCCTCGGCGCCCTCCACGGCGACTAGGGTCTCCGCGAGCCGGTGCCGTACGGCCTGGAAGGAGGCGAGGGGACGCCCGAACTGGACGCGGTCCAGGGCGTGCGACCGGGCCAGCGAGAGCATGGCCCTGCTGGTTCCGGCCAGCCACCAGCCCAGCGCCCGGCGGCCATCGGCGAGAGGGACGGAGTTCCCGTCGGCCACTGGCCGGAGTGGCAGTTCGCCGTCCAGGGACTCGCTGTCCGCGGACGTGTCCGCGCCGTCCGTCCGATCCCACAGGACCCAGGTTCCGCCCGCGTACGGCAGCGGGAGGGTGGTGCCTGTGGGGAGTCCGGCAGCGTGCAGGATCACGTCATTGAGCAGCGGGGCATGGGCTCCTGTCTCGCCGAGCAGCCGGAACACCACGGGGACCGTCTCGTCGGGCATCTCGGTGAGCATCTCGGCCCAGCCCAGTTCCCTCAGTGCGGTGTCCAGGGCGCCGCCCGTGTGCGTCGCCATGGTCTTGCGGAGGGTCTCGGCGAGCAGGTCGAGTTCGGCGGCGTCCACGGTCACGTGGCGGTCACTCCTTCCCCAGGTCGAGCAGGCGGCGGGCGATGATGTTCCGCTGGATCTCGGCGGTGCCGCCGTAGATGGTGGCCGCGCGCGAGTACAGGAACTCGGTACGCCAGGGTGTGCCGGCCAGCTCCACGACCCCCGGCAGCAGGTCTCGTGCGGTGTCGAAGAGCCGCTGCTCGGCCGTGGCCAGGAGCACCTTGTCCACGGAGGTCTCCGGGCCGAGCCTGGCCCCCTCGGCAAGGCGCCGCTGGGTCGCGTGGGAGCGGCAGCGGACGGTGTGCAGCGCCAGGTAGGCGGCACCGACAGCATCCTCGTCCCGCACGCTCGTCTCCTCGAGCAGCCGGTCGAGTCGCGTGTACAGATGAGCGACACGGTGCCAGAAGCACGTGGAGCGCTCGTGTGGCAGCAGGTCCATCGCCAGCTGCCAGCCGTCGCCGGGGCGGCCCAGCATCCGTTCACCGGGCACGGCCACCTCGTCGAAGAACACCTCGGCGAACTCGTCGACACCGTGCATGGTGCGCAGCGGGCGGACGGTGATGCCGGGGGAGTCCATGTCGACGAAGAACGCGGTGATCCCGGCATGGCCGGGCGCGGTGCGGGTGAGCAGGACGCAGCGCGAGGCGTACTGGGCGAGGCTCGTCCACACCTTCTGGCCCGTCACCACCCAGTCGCCGCCGCGCTGTTCGGCGCGCGTCGAAAGCGAGGCCAGGTCGCTTCCGGAGCCGGGCTCGGAGAAACCCTGGCACCACTGCTCGCGCCCGCCGAGCAGCAGCGGCACCATCTCGGCCGCCAGCTCCGGACGGGCGTACGAGATCATCGTCGGGGCCAGGACCTCGATCATCGAGTAGATGCCGGGCTCGGCCAAGCCGCGGGTTGCGACCTCCTCGCCGAGTACGGCACGCAGGACGGCAGGACCGCCGAGGCCGCCGACCGAGGCGGGCCAGCCGTACCGCATCCACCCTGCCTCGTACAGCGCGCGGCGTACCCGCGCCAGCTGCTCGACCTGCGCGTCGAGGGAGCGGTCGGGGCCGGGACGCAGGTCGTTCTCGTCGAGCCAGGCCGTCAGGGCCGCCCGGAACTCGCCGACTTTCATGCGCCGTTGCGCTCGAAGGCGTGCGGACGGCCGGAGTCGTGGGCTCCGCTGCGGCGGATGAACGTCATCGCGCGGGTGCGCAGCCGCCAGCCGTCCGGGGTGCGGACGTAGGTGTCGTTGTAGTAGCCGATGCGCATGTCGTGCGTGGCGTGGTCGACGAAGCACAGAGGCTGGGTGCCCGTCGCCGTGTCGCCGTCCAGCTCGATCGCCGCCGTGCCGGTGAGGAACAGGCCCTTGGGGGCGGCCGCGACCAGTGCGGGGAACTCGTCGAGGGGATACGTGTCGCCGAACGCGCTGTACGTCCCGTCGGAGGTGAAGACCTTGAGCAGGCCGTCGATGTCGCCCTTGGTGATGGTCACCGCGTAGCGGGCGAGCAGCTGGTGGATCTCCATCAGGTCGTCAGTGGACATGGGTGACTCCGTCCTTCCCTACGACGCACCGGACGTCCCGCCGACAAGGCGGGCGCTCGCGGATTCTCTATATTGAGAACGATGTTTTCAGAGGTGCGTTTCAGGGTTTCACGGGGGCGAGGCTGCGTCAACCGCTGCAGACGGCGGCTTGTGCAAGGTTCGCCGATTGTTCGGTACGAATGGTTGATTGCCGTGTAGCGAGAAGCTAGTTTCCCTTTACTGAGAGGGTGACTTGGTGTCCATGGACCGTGCCGGGCCCGTGGGCGCCCGTCCGAAAGGAAAACGCCATGACGTCACCGGCCCAGGAACTGCGCCCCGGTCTCCAACTGGCCAGCACCGTGTGCAGTACCCGGGTGATCGTCGTCCGTGCCCCGGCCGACCGCCGGCCGGCCATCACCTGCGGGGGCGGGCCGATGGTTCCGGCGCCTTCCGCCAAGCCCGCGCCGCCACCCGGGGGCCCCGAGGAGGCCACGCTCATCGGAAAGCGCTACGTGGACGCCGGCGAGACGCTCGAGCTGCTCTGCACCTCCTCCGGATCGGGAACGCTCAGCTGCGACGGCGTCCCGATGACCCTCAAGGCGGCCAAGGCGCTGCCCGCGTCCGACTGAAAGGGACCGACATGCAACGGGACGATCTGATCCTCATCAGCGTCGACGACCACATCATCGAGCCGCCCGACATGTTCGTGAACCATCTGCCGCAGAAGTACAAGGGCGAGGCGCCGCAGCTCGTCCACAGGGACGACGGCACCGACGTGTGGCGGTTCCGGGACACGGTGATCCCGAACGCGGCGCTCAACGCGGTCGCCGGGCGGCCCAAGGAGGAGTACGGGCTCGAGCCGCAGGGTCTGGACGAGATCAGGCCTGGCTGTTACGACGTGCACGAGCGCGTCAAGGACATGAACGCGGGCGGCATCCTCGCCTCGATGAACTTCCCGTCCTTCCCCGGCTTCGCCGCCCGCCTGTTCGCCACCGAGGACCGGGACTTCTCGCTCGCGCTGGTGCGGGCGTACAACGACTGGCACATCGACGAGTGGTGCGCGGCGTATCCCGGCCGGTTCATCCCGATGGCGCTGCCCGCCATTTGGGATGCCGAGCTGTGCGCCCAGGAGGTGCGCCGGGTGGCCGCCAAGGGCTGCCACTCGCTGACCTTCACCGAGAACCCGGCCGCGATGGGCTACCCGAGCTTCCACGACCCGTACTGGAACCCGCTGTGGCGGGCGCTGGTCGACACGGACACCGTCCTCTCGGTGCACATCGGATCCTCGGGGCGGATCGCGGTCCCCGCCGTCGACTCGCCGCCCGACGTGATGATCACCCTCCAGCCGATGAACATCGTCTCGGCGGCGGCCGATCTGCTGTGGTCGCGTCCGGTGAAGGACTACCCCGACCTGAAGATCGCGCTGTCGGAGGGCGGCACCGGCTGGATCCCGTACTTCCTGGAGCGCGTCGACCGCACCTTCGAGATGCACTCGACGTGGACCCTCCAGGACTTCGGTGGGAAGCTGCCCAGCGAGGTGTTCCGCGACCACTTCCTGACGTGCTTCATCAGCGACCCGCTCGGCGTGAGGCTCCGTCACGAGATCGGCATCGACAACATCTGCTGGGAGGCGGACTACCCGCACAGCGACTCGATGTGGCCCGGCGCGCCCGAGGAACTCGGCGAGGTCCTGGAGCGGTACGAGGTACCGGACGAGGACACCAACAAGATGACCCACGAGAACGCCATGCGCTGGTACTCCTTCGATCCGTTCCGCCACGTGCCGCGCGAGCAGGCCACCGTGGGGGCGCTGCGGCGGGCCGCGGCCGGGCACGACGTCAGCATCCAGTCGCTCAGCAAGCGTGTGATCGAGCCGTCCGAGAAGCTGGAGGCGTTCCGGTCGCGTGCGCGGGCGGCCGTGGCGGCTGCCAACAAGTAGACGCACAGCTCTGCGCCTTGGGGACCTTGGGGGGCTCCCCCGGCTCCGGGAGATGACCGAGCAAGGCGCAGTCAGTGCCGCCGCCGTCCCGGGCGGCGGCACTTCACGTTCGGGCCCGCCTTTGATGAGTTCAACCAGGAGGTATGTCATGGCGAACCACGCCGCCCCGTTCGATCTCACGGGGCGCTCGGCGCTGGTCACGGGAGCGGCCGGCGGGATCGGCGCTGCCGTGGCGAAGGCACTCGCCCGCGCGGGCGCCGCAGTGCTGGTCACCGACATCGACGCCACGGCCGCAGCGGCAACGGCCCAGCAGGTCCGCGCCGACGGGGGCAAGGCGGACAGCACCGGTCTCGACGTCCGCGACCGGGCGGCGGCCGACGACGCGGTGGCACAGGCGGCGGCGCTGGGCGGCGGGAACCTGCACATCCTCGTCAACAACGCGGGCGTGACGGCGCCGGCCATGTTCCCCGACCTCAAGGAGGACGACGTCCGGCGCCTCATCGACATCCACGTCATGGGTGCCTTCCACTGTGCGCAGGCCGCCCTGCCCCATCTGCCGACCGACGGCACGGGACGCATCATCAACGTCACCTCGTCCGCCGGCATCACCGGCACACTCGGCCAGGTCAACTACTCCGCGGCCAAGGCCGCCATCGTCGGCCTGACGAAGTCCCTCGCCCGCGAACTGGCGCGCAAGCAGATCCTCGTCAACGCGCTCGCACCGCTGGCCGCCACCCCCATGACGGAGACCATCCGCACCAACGAGAAGTTCGCCGCCCCCATGCTCGCGCGCATCCCGCTGGGACGCTGGGCGGGGCCCGAGGAGGTGGCCGGAGCGTTCGTGTTCCTCGCGTCGGACGCCGCCTCGTTCATCACCGGACAGGTGCTGCCGGTGGACGGCGGCCTGGTGATGTGACGGCATCACGGCGTTGAAAAGGGGCGGCCTGCCGAGACCATGTCTCGGCAGGCCGCCCCTTCATGCGGGCCTACGCCACCACCGTCGCGAACGTCTTCGACTCCAGGAACTCCTCCAGACCCGCGACCCCGCTCTCCCGGCCGATGCCCGACTGCCGGTAGCCGCCGAACGGCGCGTCGGGCGCGAAGTAGTTGCCGCCGTTGATGCTGAACGTCCCGCTGCGGATGCGGCGCGCCACCGCGAGGGCCCGCTCCTGGTCGCGGCTCTGTACGCCGCCCGACAGGCCGTAGATGGAGTTGTTGGCGATGCGTACCGCGTCGTCGTCGTCCTCGTACGGGATGACGGCGAGGACCGGGCCGAACACCTCCTCCTGGGCGATCTCGCTGTCCGGGTCTACCCCGGCCAGCAAGGTCGGCGTGTAGAAGAAGCCGGGGTTCACGCGCTCGCCGCCGGTCACCAGCTTCGCGCCCGCGGCGACGGCGCGCTGCACCATGCCGTCCACCTTGTCGCGCTGCTTTTCGCTGATCAGGGGGCCCATGTACGTCTTTGGGTTTGACGGGTCGCCGTAGCGGACGCGCGCGAAGTGCCCCGCGACCTGCTCCACGACGGCGTCGTGGTGCTCGCGCGGCACGAGGAGCCGGGAGGTGAGCGCGCATCCCTGGCCCGCGTGGGTGCAGATCATGTACGCGGCGAGCATGGAGGCGGCGGCGAAGTCGGCGTCGTCCAGGAGGATCATGGCGGACTTGCCGCCCAGTTCGAGGAAGACCTTCTTCACCGTCTCGCTCGCGGCGGCCATGATGCGGCGGCCGGTCGCGGTCGAGCCGGTGAAACTGACCATGTCGACGTCGCGGTGGGTCGTCAGCACCTCGCCGACCGCGGCCTCCGACGAGGACAGCACGTTGACCACGCCGGCCGGGATGTCGGTGTGCTCGGCGATGAGTTGGCCGAGCGCAAGGGTGATCAGCGGGGTGTCGGGGGCGGCCTTGAGGACGACCGTGCAGCCGGCGGCGAGCGCAGGGGCGAGCTTCGCCAGCGCCAGCTGGTTGGGGTAGTTGTACGGCAGGATCGCCGCGACGACGCCGACGGGCTCCTTCTCCACCCAGCGGTGGTGGCGCTGCCCGCGCGAGTCGATCTCGCCGAGGTCCACCGTGAACGGGTGCGTGCGCAGCAGATCGGCGTTGTACCGGACGATGTTGATGGGGTCGTCGAGCTGCGCGCTGTGGGTGAGGGCGAGGGTCGCGCCGACCTCGGCGATCGTCAGCTCGCGCAGCTCCTCCTGGTGGTCTATCAGCGCCTGGTACAGCTGGTCGAGACACCGGATGCGGAAGTCCTTGTCCGTCGCCCATGTGGTCGTGTCGAAGGCGCGGCGGGCGGCTGCGACGGCGGCCTCGGCATCGGCGGGTGTCGCGTCGGGCGCCTGGCCGAGGACTTCGCCCGTGGCCGGGTTGAGGCTTTCGTAGGTCCGTGGCGCGTCGAGGAGCTGACCGTCGATCAGCAGTTTCCCGTTGACAGGCATCCCGCCTCCTGCATCGCTGAAAGTAATTTTCTTTAGTGTGGAAATCCTGCTTACGCCTCGTGCGCGCGGCGTGGTGGGTGCGGTCGCCGCGGGTGCGTCACCGCGGGTGGTCCATCTCCTCAAGCGCGGCGTCGGCGGCCGCGAGCACGGTGCCACCGCCTTCAACGCCTTCATGCGCGGCGTCGGTGAGCTGTGCCAGGAGGCGTACGTCCTTGCGCAGCAGCCGACCGGCGTACGGGGCCATCGCCTGCAGCGAGCCGCCGTGCCCGGCGATCCGGCCCAGCGCGTAGCTGGCGCCGCTGCCGTGCCCGACGGCTTCGGCGAGAGCCCGCGGATCGACGCCCAGCTCCCGGCCGAGGGCGAGGGTGTCGGCGGCGGTCGCCAGATTGGCGGTCATCAGCACGTTGTTGAGGAGCTTGGCGACCTGCCCGGACCCCAGCGGGCCGAGGTGCACCACGGGGTCGCCGAAGCTCTCGAAGACCGGGCGGCAGTACCGCACGGTGCCGGACTCGCCGCCCACCATCACCAGCAGCCGCCCCTCCGCCGCGGCCGGCGCGCCTCCGCTCACCGGCGCGTCCACCACCTGGACGTCCTGTGCCGCGGCGCGTGCCTCGAGCCGCCGGCAGGTGTCGGGGTGGACGGTGCTGTGCACGGCGATGACACCGCCGCGGCGCAACCCGGCGAGGACGCCCCGCTCGCCCAGGACGACCTCCTCCACGTCCGCGTCGTCGACGACGCACACGCACACGAGGTCGCTGGCCGCGGCGAGTTCGGCCGGTGAGGTGGCCACCTTGGCCGGGGTACCTTCGAACGGTACGAGGGTGGCAGGGCGGCGGGCCCACAGCGTCACCGGATGGCCCGCCTCGATGATCCGGCGGGCCATGGGGGCGCCCTGGCTGCCCAGGCCGATGAATCCGACGTGCGTCATGGGGCCTCCTGGTCCAAGGGTGCGTGTCGTGGTGTGCTTGCGCGGGCCGTCGGCGTCATGCGTCTCCGTCCGCGGAGGCGGGGAGCTCGGGGCGCCAGAACAGGGCGAGGAGTCCCGCCGTCGCGGCCACGGCGACACCCAGTGCGATGCCGCCGCCGGTCCAGCCGGTCACCTCGATGCCGCTCGCGGCGTCGATCGACAGGCTGCCGGGGCCGAGCATGGCCAGTGCCAGGGACGCAACCGCGAGCACGAGGACGTACTCGTAGCCGTCCTTGAAGACGAAGAAGCCGTTGCGCCGGTGCGCGAGGAGCCCTGCGACCAGCATCACCGAGATCACGGCGGCGCAGGCCAGCGGTGTGCCCAGGCCGAGCAGGAGCAGCGCACCGGCGCCTACTTCGGTGAAGACGCTCATCCATGCCTGCAATCGCCCGAACTTGAGGCCCAGTCCGGAGAACCAGCGGGCAGTGCCCTCGATGCGGCCGCCGCCCCGCCAGTGGTTCACACCGTGCACGATCATGGTGATGCCGAGGACGGCCCGCACCAGCAGCACGGCGACCGCGTCAACGCCCGTCATCGTGTCCTCCCTTGCTCGTGCCGTACCACGCACTCCTCGACGAACGACAGCACCTTCAGGTGGTAGGCCAGGGCCGCGTGGCCGAGGCTCAGGTTGTGGCCGCTCTCCGCCTGCTCGTTGACGCTCACGCGTGGCGATGCGGTGAAGAGCGAGGCGATCTCGGCCAGCGCCGCGGGCCCGGCCCGCCACGCCGTCTCGTGATCGCCGAGGCTGATGTGCACGGGGATCCGCACCTGCGCCGCCAGCTCGGGGTACTCGTCCTTCCAGGGCCGGTCCGCCGTCTCGTACGGGGGAGAGGGCGAGGAGATCGCGCTGCCCCGGTACACGTCGGGTGCGTAGAGCCGGCTCGGCCCCCAGAGCACGGCGCGTCGGCCGCGGGCGGGCCTGGCATCCCTGCCCGCCTCCTCATCGGTCCTGTCCAGCACCTTCTTCGCGTGCGGGTCGAGCTCCCGTCCGAATCCGCCGATCGCCAGGCCGAGCAGCTCCCGCCCTCGCTCGTCGGACGCCATCCTCACCGCCAGCTCACACCCCGCCGAGTGGGCCAGCAAGAACACCCCGGCGCCGCGCGACCGACCCGCGAGCAGCCCCTCGACCGCCGCATGGCCGAGGTCCACACGGCGCGCGGTGTCGGTGACCTTCGCGGCGTAGTCGGCCGAGGCGCCGTACCCCGGGCGGTCCAGTGCGACGACGGTGAACCCGAGCGCCGCGCCCGTCCGCAGCAGCGACAGCCGCGGCCGGCCGGGGCAGTCGAAGTACGCCGACGTGGTGCCGCCGCCATGCAGAGCGAGCACCACGGCGCGGGGCCGCGGCGCCTCGCACACCAGCGCCGACAGGGGAATGCCGTCGACGTCGATGACACACGGCACGACGGGACTGCCGTGCGCGTACGGCGGATCGTCCGCCCCGGCCTCCGCCGCGTGTTCGGTGTCGCTGTAGGTCACGTGTCCGTCCTGAGGAGAAGTACGCCGCTGGGAGTGAGGCCGCCCGAACTGACCACGGCGACCCGGGCGTCGGCCACCTGCCGTGCCCCGCCCTCGCCGCGCAGCTGGACGACGGCCTCGTGCATCAGGCCCATGCCGTGGGTGCGCCCGTGGGACAGCTGGCCGCCGTGGGTGTTGAGCGGTAGCACGCCGTCGCGGGCGATGTTCTTGCCCCCGTCGAGGAAGTCCCCGGCCTCGCCGATGCCGCAGAAGCCGAGCGCCTCGATCCACGAGAGGCAGTTGAAGGTGAAGCCGTCGTACAGCAGGGCCACATCGACGTCGGAGGGCCGCAGCGATGTCCGCGTCCACAGGTGGGCTGCCTGCCCCAGCACCTGCGGCTCGTGCGTCGAGGTGCTCTGGTCCCACTCCAGACGCTCGATGATCTGCGTCCCGACGGCCTCCACGAGCACCGGAGGCTTGGCCAGGTCCCGTGCGGCGTCGACGGCCGACACGATGACGGCGATGGCACCGTCGCACGGCACGTCGCAGTCGTACAGCCCGAACGGTGTCGTGATCGTCCGCGCCGACAGGTAGTCGTCCATGCTCAGCGGGTCGCGGTAGATCGCCGCCGGGTTCAGGGCCGCGTTGGCCCGCTGGTTGAGGGCGATCCAGCCGAGGGTCTCGCGGGTGGTGCCGTACCGGTGGAAGTGGCGCTGTGCGCCCTGCGCGAGCAGGTGCGCGGCGGACGTGGCGCCGAAGGGCATCCGCCAGGCGTGGGTCCCGTCCACCCGGCCCGGCATGGCCTGGGGCAGCTTTCCGCGGCGGGACAGATCAGCGTGTGTGGCCTCCCACAGTGTGCGGAAACACAGCACATGCCGGGCCAGACCGCCCGCCACCGCCAGCATCGCCGCGATCAGCGAACCGCCCGGACCGAAGGTCTCACCGCCGCCGTTGTACCAGGTCGGCCGGATGCCCAGGGCCGACTCGAGCGCGGTGACGCCCCCCTCGGCGAAGCCGCCGAACGCACCGGCCCCCGGGTAGGTCGACAGGCCGTCGATGTCGTCCAGCGTCAGGCCGGCGTCCGCGACGGCCCGTTCGCACGCCTCGATCGTCAGCGACAGCGGCGAGCGCATGAGCCGGCGCCCGAGCTCGGAGGCGCCGATGCCGGTGAGCGCGGCCTTCTCCTCGAACTTCCCGGTACGCACCGGCGGCCGCACCAGACGCGGAAACTCGTCCGGTTCCACCTCGTCCGGCGGCAGTTCGGCGGCCTCCGGCTGGTCGGCCGCGGGGCGGAACAGGGGCAGCCACACGTCCTCGGCCTGCTCGAAGACGACCTCCATCCGCATGCCGAGGCTCAGTTGCCCGGGCTCGCACTCGACAATGTTGGTCGTCAGCCGGACCTGCGGGTCCTCGTCGATCGCGACCTGCGCCACCACATAGGGGGCGGGAAGCCCCGGCAGGCTGAACCGCTCGTTGACCGTGAAGCCGACGAGCGTCCCGTACCCGGAGACCTCTCGCACCCGGATGTCGTGCCCCCGGCAGCGGCGGCACACCGGTTGCGGCGGATGGATCAGGGACGTGCAGGACTCGCACTCCTGGAAGCGCAGACGGCCATCCGACCCAGACGTCCAGAAGAACTCGCTCTCCTCGGTCAGCAGAGGCAGGGGACGCCCCGAGGGCTGGGCCACAGGATCTCCTCACAGACGGTTCTCGCGGATCAACGGGTGGTGGATGCCGCGCACGTGGCTGTCCGCGCCCGGGACGGCCACGTGCGACGCGCGAACGACGGCGCGCTCAGTCGCGATCGCCGTCAACGCGGGATATCGGCCCGCGTCGTGCGCACCGTGACGGGCTCGGCGAGCCCCTGCTCGTCACAGACCTTCTGGAGGTTCTCCAACGTCTCGTCGAGGCCGGGTCCGAGCCGCTTGCCGGGCGTGAACGTCGCCGGCAGCTGGCGCATGCCCTGGATGACGCCGATCGTCTCGTAGTGGACGGTGCCCTCGGGGTCGCACCGGTAGTCCGGCATGCGGTCGAGGACCTGGAGCAGCATCCGCTTGAACGCCGTACGGGCCACGTTCGAGCCGATGCAGCGGTGGATGCCTAGGCCGAAGCTGTTGTGCCGGTTGCCCTTGCGGTCCAGATCGACCGTGTGCGGTTCGGGGAACACCGAGGGGTCCCGGTTGGCCATCGCCCACGACAGCCACACCCGGTCGCCCTCCTTGAACTCCGTACCCGCGAGCTCACAGTCGGCGGAGATGGTGCGGCCGTCCCCGGGGGCCGGGGTGTAGAAGCGCAGGAACTCCTCCGTCGCCGAGTCGAGGATCGTGTCCCGTTCGCGGCTGAGGCGGTCCCGCTCGCCGGGGTTCTCCGACAGCCACTCCAGGGCGTGCGCGGTGAGCGCCGTCGTGGTGTCGAAGCCGCCGCCGATGAGCAGGGCCAGGACGCCGAGGAGTTCGTCGTCCGGTGGTGTCTGGCCGTTGATCTCGGCGTGCACCAGGGCGTCCACCAGGCCGGGCCGGGGGTTCTTGCGGACGTCCGCCAACTGGCCGGCCAGGTCGCGCATCATCGCCATGTGCATCTCGATGACCCGGGGCATCTCCGGTGAGTCGGGCCGGGTGTAGACGCCCGCGTGCGCGGGCTCGTTGTAGATCGTCCACTTCCTGAGCGGGATGCCCATCATGGCCAGGGTGAAGACGGCGGGCACGACGTTCGCCAGGTCGTCGATGAAGTCGATGCTGCCCTGCTCGATCTTCTCGTCGATGCAGGCCCGTGCCACCTCGTCGAGGAACGGGATCCAGCGCTGGATGGCGGCGGGGGAGAGGTAGGGGTTGAGGGCCTGCCGGTAGTGGCGCTGCTCGGGCGGGTCCATCTCGAGGAACCCGCCGCGCATGCCCTTCCCGCGTTTCGAGTGGGGGATGTTGATGCCCAGGTAGCCGCGGCGTTCGCCCTTCACGTCGTGGTCGTTGGAGAGGTACTCCGCGGACCGCGCGACCTCGAAAAGCTCCCGGTTGCCGCTGACGACCCAGTGGCCGTCGTGCGTCTCCGACCACGCCACCGGACAGCGGCTCTGCATCTCCTCGGTGATCTCCACGAACCGCTCCCGGTAACCGGGGGCGTGGCGATCGAAGTCGTACCGGTTCCTCTTGCGCTCCTCGCCTTGCGGGGCGCCCTGTGCGCTCACGGTGTGGTCCTCCCTGTGTCGGGGTGGCGGAGAGCGGGCTGACGCCCCGCCGGTCGGTGCTCGCTGATCAGTGCTCGCCTGAGTGCTCGCCGATCAGTGCTCGTCGATGAGGGAGATGGCCCGCTCGGGACAGGAGCGGACCGCTTCGGCGACCAGTTCCTCCTGGTCGGCGGGGACGTCCTCGCTGACAGGGCTCGAGTGCCCGTCGACGTCGTCGAGCTGGAAGACCTTCGGGGCGATCATGGCGCAGAGGGTGTGCCCCTGGCACCGCTCCGGGTCGACGCGGACCTTCATGCTGTACTGCCTCCCTGCCGGGGTCGGATGGCCGTCGGGTGTGCGTCGGTGTCCGGATCAGCGGCGCCAGTCATACCACTTGAGATAGCCGCCCGCGTCCACGCGCAGCTGCACGCCGGTGATGTAGCGGGCCTCGTCCGACGCGAGGAACAGGATGGCGTTGCTGATGTCGATCGGTTCGACGTACGGGATGGGCATCGCCTGCTGCACCCCGAACGCGGGCTCGGCGTCCTCCCGCGTCGGGTTCTCGAGGTCGGGGCGGAACGACTGGTACATCGGCGGGCTCTGCAGCATCGGCGTGTTGCAGTTCGTCGGGTGCACGACGTTGGCGCGCTGCTTCAAGGGGGCGAGGTTGCGGGCGAGTTCGTGGACGTACTCCGACAGGGCGCGCTTGGCGAAGGCGTATGAGGCCCCACCCGGGTTCGTCCCCGGCGTCTCGACGATCCCGTGGTCCATCAGCGCCGCCGTGGAGCCGGTCGCGATGACGGAGGCGCCCTCGCGCAGGTGGGGCAGGGAGGCCTGGATCGCGTTGATCGTGCCGATCAGGTCGACGTCGATCCCGTCACACCACGCCTGCAGCGGGGGCGCACCGTGCGTGGGGGCGATGCCGGCCTGCGCCACCACGATGTCCAGACCGCCCAGCTCGGCGACGCCGCGCTCCACCGCGTCGCGCATGTCGTCGATGCGGCGGACGTCGCCCTGCAGTGCGACGATGCGCCGGCCCTGCTCCTCGACCAGGCGGACCGTCTCCTTCAGATCGTCCGGCCCCGCCATCGGGTAGTTCACCGTCTCGTAGTCGCGGCACAGGTCGACCGCGATGATGTCGGCGCCCTCCTCGGCAAGCCGTACGGCGTGGCTGCGGCCCTGACCGCGCGCCGCGCCCGTGACGAACGCGACCTTGCCCTCAACACGTCCCATCGCTGGCGTCCCCTTGTCCTCGAAGTCTTCGTCGTCTTCGGCTTGTTGCTCTGCTGTCTTGCTCTCTTGCTGTCTCGCTGTCGTGCCCGTCTGGCGGGGGTCTGGTGGGTGCCGTCCGAGTGCCGAGTGGATACGGACGGCGATCAGCCTCCGTCCGCGGGACCGCTGTCGCCCCTGTTGAGGGATCCGATCGCCGGGGCCAAGGCGCCCAGGCCGGTGCCGAGTTCGGCGGCCACCTGCCGGACGACATCGACGTCCTTGTCGACGAACTCGCGGACCGCCTCGGCGAACCGCGCCACCGAGCCCCTCGCCGCGACGCCCGTCAGGGCGCGGCTCGCGGCGCTCCCGTGCGGCAGCGCGTCCAGCAGGATCGCCTCGTCAACACCCAGCTGCCGCCCGAGCCGTGCCGCGTCGGAGAGCAGGCCGAGGTGGGCTGCGAACAACGCGTTGTTGACGAGCTTCACCCGCTGGCCGGCACCCAGCGGGCCGACGTGCAGCACCGGGTCGGCGTACCGGCCGAGGACGGGCCGCAGGCGCGCCACGGTGTCCTCGTCACCGCCCACGAAGACGCTGAGCCGTCCGGCCGCGATGTCGTGCGGTCCGCCGCTGACCGGCGCGTCGACCACCTGGATGCCGCCTGCCGCGGCGCGGGCAGCGACCGCCTCTACGGTGCGCGGGCTGCCGGTGGTGTGCACGACGACGACGGCGCCGTTCGGCAGTACCTCGAGCAGGGGACTGCCCAGGCATACCTCGCGCACCTGCTCGTCGGTGTACACGCACACCAGCACCGCATCGGCCCCGTCGGCAACCTCCTCGATGCCGCGGCTCACCAAGGCACCCTCGTCCGACAGCGCCCGCCGCCGCTCGGGCGACCGGCCCAGCACCCGCACCTCGTGCCCGCCCGCGACGAGCCGGCGCACCATGGGCAGTCCCATGCGCCCTGCCCCGACGAACCCCAGCCGTTTCATGTGAGCAGGCAGTGCGTGCTGGTCAGGCCGATGCCGGCGCCGCCCCTGGTGATCTCGACACCCACGTGTGTACTCAGCGCTTTCGTCCGGATCAAAAGAATCTCCCTTCCGGCAGCGAGAATCGTAATCTCGCATTTTGGGAGCATGGAAGTCCCCTGCGGGCACTTTCTCGAGACGTGCAGGGAGCCGTGTCCATTGCGCGCATCAGGTCGTGCCTGCGGACGGCTCATTGCTCATGCTCTTGGAGAACCGTATTCTCTCTATCGGCTATCGCCGATTCCGAGCGGTCGGCGTCAACGGAGGATCGGACCATCTGACATGACGACCCGCCACGACCACTGGATCGGCGGCAAGGCGGTGGAGCCCGCGAGCGGCGCCTACCTGCCCACCATCGACCCCACGACCAGACAGCCCGGCGACGAGGCGGCGGCAGGCTCCGCCCCCGACGTGGACCGCGCCGTCGCCGCCGCGGCGGCCGCGCAGCCCGACTGGGCGCGGCGCCCCGCCGCCGAGCGGTCGGAACTGCTCCACCGCGTCGCCGACGCCATCGAGACGCACGCCGAAGAGCTGATGGACCTGGAGCGCGCCTGCACCGGAAAGGTCCCCGCGCAACTCCGCCTGGAGGTCGACATGTCGGCCGCCTACTTCCGCTATTACGCGGGAGTGCTGCGCGCCCACCACGGCCG
Organism: Streptomyces sp. NPDC002896; assembly: GCF_040295225.1. NCBI lineage: Bacteria > Bacillati > Actinomycetota > Actinomycetes > Kitasatosporales > Streptomycetaceae > Streptomyces > Streptomyces sp. NPDC002896. The sequence continues at coordinate 56,628 of NZ_JBEOVA010000025.1, forward strand.
CACCATCGACCAGGGCGCCGACACGCTCACGTACACGCGGCTCGAGCCCTACGGTGTCGTCGCCGCCATCACGCCCTGGAACCTGCCGCTGAACCAGGCGTGCCGGGCACTCGCCCCCGCCCTCGCGGTCGGCAACACGGTCGTCGCCAAGCCGTCGGAGCTGACGCCGGCCTCCACACTGCGCCTCGCCCGCCTGGCCACCGAGGCCGGCCTGCCCGACGGCGTGCTGAACGCCGTCTCCGGCAGCGGCCGCGACGCAGGCACACCCATGGCGATCCATCCGGCCGTGCGGCGCGTCGTGTTCACCGGGTCCGTGCCCGTGGGGCGCCATCTGGCGACCGTCGCCGCCGACCGGCTCATCCCCATGACCCTGGAACTCGGCGGCAAGTCGCCGCTCGTGGTGTTCGCCGACGCCGACCTCGACCGGGCCGTCGCAGCGGCCGTCTCCGCGGTGGCGGCCAACGCCGGGCAGGTGTGCTCGGCCACCACCCGCCTGCTGGTCGAGGCGTCCGTCCACGACGAGGTGGTGTCCCGCGTGGCCGAGGCGGCCGAACGCCTCAAGCCCGGGGTCGACTTCGGCCCGATCATCACCGAGGCGCAGTTCCACAAGGTCCTCGACCACTTCGCCGAAGCGCGTGCCGCGGGCGCCGTACCCGTCTGCGGAGGCTCCGCCTACGACAGCGGACCCGCCGCGCGCGGCCTCTACGTCCGCCCGACCGTCTATGCGGGAGTCAGCCCCGGCCTGCGGATCGCCCGCGAGGAGATCTTCGGCCCGGTCCTCGTCACGATGCCGTTCGCCGACGAGGCCGAGGCGCTCGCACTCGCCAACGACACCGAGTACGGCCTCGTGGCCGCCGTCTGGAGCGGCGACGCCGCCCGCGGTCTGCGCCTCGCCGAGCGGATCGACGCCGGGCAGGTGGCGGTGAACGGCGGCCCGCTCACCATCGAGACGCCGTTCGGCGGCTTCAAGCAGAGCGGCTACGGCCGGGAGAAGGGTCTCGAGGCACTCCACGAGTACGCCCAGACCAAGACCGTCAGCGTCTCGCTGCGCCCCTGAACCGCGTACCGGTACCGACTCGATCCAAGGAGAGTCCGTGGGAGACATCGACCAGCTGGACGCGGCCCGCGCCATGCGCCGGGCCATGCTCGGCGACGCCTACGTCGACAGCGTCACCGCAGACCCGGAAACCGTCGCCGCCGAATTCCAGGACTACATCACGTCGATGGCCTGGGGAGTGTGGGCCCGGGGCGGCGCGCTCAGCCCCCGCGACCGCAGCCTGCTGGTGCTGGCGATGACGGCCGCCCTGGGGCGGATGGACGAGTTCCGCCTCCACGCCGGCGCCACACCGCAGACCGGTGTCACCGACGAGGAACTCGACGAACTGCTCTTCCAGGTGGCCGCCTACTGCGGAGCACCAGCAGGCGTGTCAGCCCGCCGGGCCCTGAAGGACGTACGGGCGGCCCGGCAGGACGCGAAGGAAGGGGCATGAGCATGGGCACGATCGGCTTCGTCGGGCTCGGCAACATGGGCAGCGCCCTCGCGACGAACCTCGTCCAGCGCGGATTCGGGCTCGTCGCCTACGACTCCGCGGGCCCGTCCGGCATCCCCGCAGGAGCGGCGCCGGCCCGCAACGTGGCCGAAGTGGCGCGCCGGGCGGAGACGGTGGTGCTCAGCCTGCCGGACGGACCGGCGTCCGAGCAGGTCGCGTACGAGATCGCCACCGCTGCCGGACGCCGTGCCACACACGTCGTCGACACCTCGACGATCGGCGTCGCTGCCGCACAGAGGGTCGCCGAACTCCTCGCCAAGGAGGGCATCGGTTATGTGGACGCGCCGGTGTCGGGCGGTGTGGCGGGCGCCCGGGCCCGCACCCTCACCGTCATGTACGCGGGCTCCGACGACGCCTGCGCTCGCGTGGAGCCGGTGCTCGCGGGACTGAGCGACCGGCGCCGCAGGGTCGGCGACCGGCCGGGGCTCGCCCAGGCGCTGAAGCTCGCGAACAACTTCCTGTCCGCGACCGCACTGGCCGCGACCAGCGAGGCGATCGCCTTCGGGTGCTCCGTCGGCCTGGACATGGGCACCATGCTGGAGGTGCTGAACGCGTCGAGCGGCCGCAGCGGCGCCACGGAGGACAAGTTCCCCCACCACGTCCTGACCGGCCGCTACGCGTCGGGCTTCGCCAATTCGCTGATGTCGAAGGACGTGAGCCTCTACCTGCGTGCGGTGGGGGAGCAGGGTGGACCGGCGGAGATCGGGGCGCTGGTCGCCGCGCTGTGGGAGCGGTTCGCGAAGGCGGAGCCCGGTGCAGACTTCACCCGCATCCACCCTTTCGTGCAAGGCACATGACCGTAAGGAGAGGCCTTCGCATGGCGACACCCACCACAGGAACAGAGACCACCGAAACCCCCGGAACCTCCGACGGGCCGCGCATCCGGCCGCTGGCCCCCAAAGAGTGGCCCGCCGAGATGCGCCAGGCCCTTGCCGCGCTGCGGCCGCCGAACCCCCGCCACCCGATACCCGGGCGCCGCCCCGACCGGCCGAAGGGCCGCAATATCCTCGGTACCCTCGCCCACCACCCCGCGCTCACGCACGCGTTCCACACCTTCAACGGGCATGTGCTGTTCGCGTCCACCCTCACCATCCGCCAGCGTGAGCTGCTGGTCCTCCGCGTAGCGGCGGTGCGCGAGGCCACCTACGAGTGGGCGCAGCATGTCGTCCTCGCTCGGGACGCGGGGATCGCCGACGAGGAGATCGAGCGGGTCGCGAAGGGGCCGGACGCGCCCGGCTGGACGGCACTGGAGCGGGCCCTGCTGCGCGCGGTCGACGAACTGCTCGCCGACGCGAAGATGGGGGACGCCACCTGGCAGGAGCTGGCCGGCACGTTCGACGAGCAGCAGCTGCTGGACCTGATCTTCACGGTGGGCGCGTACGACGTGCTCGCGATGGTTCTCCGTTCCTTCGAGACCGAGTTGGACGATGACCTCACCTGACAGGTTCGCCTGCGAGACGACCCCGCGGGGCGCACATGCCGGGCTCACGGAAGGAGAATATGATTTTCGCAAAGGTGGCGGTATCTGGGCACCTTGGAGAGATCGTCACTCTCCGCTTTCTGCGGTAGGCTTGCCAGGTGGCAGCGGAACATTCATCAGTCGAGCCCGAAGCGACTCAGACACCCACCACCAGCTGGCGTGACCTGGCCGTGGCCCGGTCGGTCGATCCCGCGCGGGTGCGGGCCGAGAAGCGGGTGCAGCGATTCCTGGACGCCGCGCTCGAGTTGATGAGCGGCGAGTCCGGCAAGGACTTCACCGTCCAGGAGGTCGTCAAGAAGTCCGGCCAGTCCCTGCGGAGCTTCTACCAGTACTTCACCGGCAAGCACGAACTGCTCCTCGCGCTCTTCGAGGAGTCGGTGCACAGCACGGCGCGGCGTCTGCAGGAGGAGATCGCCGACGAGGACGACGCTCTGGAGCGCCTGCGGCGGTTCACGGTCGCGCACTACCTGCTGTGCCGTCCCCTGCCCGACGACAGCTCCGAGCGCAAGACGGTCATCCTCGGCATGGCGGAGTTCGCGCAGCAGCTCCTCACCGAGCATCCGAAGGAGGCGGCGCGGGCCTTCGCCCCTATGTTCGCCCTCCTGCACGGCCTCCTCGACGAAGCGGCCGCCCAGGGCGCCATCCGCAGCGGCCTCGACCACCGGGCGATCGCGGGTACGTTGCTCCAGGCCATCATGTTCAACTCGTTCGCCGTGACCATCAGCGGTTCACCGGTGCGCGCGGACGGCAGCGACGCCGAGGCGCTGTGGGATCTGGTCCTGCACGGCCTTGCGGCCGGCCAGCCGAAGCGGAAGCGTTCCGCACGCTGACGCCCTGCGGTCGACGGTTCGAGGCGGTCGACTGCGCCATCACGGCGCGTTATCGAAGGGGAGGGCAGATGCCCAAGGGTTACGTCATCTTCACCGAGGCCATCAAGGACCAGGCCGGCATGGCAGCCTACGGCCGGGCCGCCACACAGTCGCTGGCCGAGAGCGGCGGCCGTGTCCTGTCGGTCGAGGCTCGGCCGCAGGTCCTCGAAGGCGAGTGGCACGGCGACCAGACCGTCGTCCTCGAATTCGAGTCGGTGGAGGCGGCCCGCGCCTGGTACGAGTCCGCCGCGTACGAGAAGGCGAAGCCGCTGCGGCACGCCGCTGCCGACAGCAACGCCGTGATCGTGTCCGGCTTCGAGATGCCCAAGGGCTGATAGCGGGCCCGTCGCCGTGACCGTGGTGGTGCCCGCCTGCGGAGCCCACCACGGTCACCGCGCGCTCAGCCGCGCTGCTTCTCCGCGTCGATCAGGCGTTCCGTCAGCACATTGAGGTCGTACGACTGACGGGCCAGCCAGAAGCGAAGGAAGCCCGTCAGCGAGTAGCGCAGGAACAGCGCGGCACCGACGACCCCGGCGCCGACCCCGCACAGGCCCAGCGTGATGGCGTCGCGTTGCTCCAGCGGATCGGTGGTGCTGTGGGAGAGCAGGTACGCCGACACGCACAGGACGAGGGCCAGGACCATCAGCGTGGCGCCCAGACGCAGCCACAGCGAGGCCCGTCCGGCGGCCGGGTCGGGGATCTTCAGCTCTGCGAGTTCGCGGACGAAGCGGTCCTCGCGGGGCTCGGTCGTGGTCATGTGGGGCTCCCGAGGTAGAGGTCGGACAAGTCGGTGCGGAATCCGCTGTCGGGCCGGCCCTGCCGCTCGATGCGGCCGCGCACCAGGACGGCCGCATGGTCGGCGATGCCGAGGACGGCCGCCGCGAACTGCTCGACGATCAGCACGCCCACGCCCTGCCGGGCGATTTCGGCGACCTGCTCGTACAGGTTGGCGACGACCAATGGGGCCAGCCCCATGGACAGTTCGTCGAGCAGCAGCACGGCCGGGTCGGTGGCCAGGCCGCGGGCGAGGGCGAGCATCTGCTGCTCACCGCCCGACAGGGTGCCCGCGGCCTGCGAGGCGCGGCGGGCGAGGATGGGGAACCGGGCGAAGGCGACCTCCTCGATCTCCGCGCGGCTGCGGCCGGTGAAGGTCATCATCAGGAGGTTGTCGCGGACTGACAGGTTGGGGAACACCCCGCGGCCCTCGGGGATCAGGCACACCCCCGCGCGGGCGAGGTCCTGAGGGTCGGCGCCGGTCACGTCGCGGCCCCCCATCAGGAGCCGGCCGGATGCCGCCGGGTGGACGCCCGCCGCGACGCGCAGGGTGGTCGTCTTGCCGGCGCCGTTCGGGCCGAGCAGCGCCACCACCTGCCCGGCGGCGACGCTCAGGTCCACCCCGTGCAGAACGGTGATCCCTTCGTGGGCGGCGTGGATGCCGCTCAGTTCGAGAAGCGCACTCACGTATCCCCCAGAGGGTTCAGGCGCCCCTCAGGGCCGCATGCCAGGCTGTTCACGTCGCCCCCAGGTAGGCGGCGAGGACGGTCTCGTTGTTGCGGATCACATCGGGCGGGCCGACGGCGATCACCTTTCCCAGGTCCAGTACGTACACCTCGTCGCTCACGCCCATGACGAGGCCCATGTCGTGTTCGACGAGGACGACGGCCATCCCGTCGTCGGCGAGTGAGCGCAGCAGGGTCGCGAACCGGTCCGTCTCCTCGCCGTCCTGGCCCGCGGCCGGCTCGTCGAGGAGCAGCAGCGTGGGGCGCACGGCGAGTGCCCGGCCCACCTCGACCAGGCGGGCGACGCCGGTGGGCAGCGTGTCGGCCGAGCTGTCGGCCACCTCCGCGAGGCCGAGTCGGTCGATGATTCCGGCGACGCAGCGCTCGGCCTGCCTTCGTTCGGGCCCGAGTTCCGCGGCGACGAGCAGGTTGTCGCGCACGCTGAGGCGGCCGAACAGCTCAAGGCGCTGGAACGTCCGGGCCAGCCCGTGCCGGGAACGGCGTGCAGGACCCAGCCGGGTCACCTCCCGCCCGCCGAGCCGCACCTGCCCGGATGAGGGCCTGCGCAGCCCGGACACGACGTCGAACAGGGTGCTCTTTCCTGCTCCGTTGGGGCCGATCAGGCCGGTGATCCTGCCCTGCTCGGCGCTCAGGCCGACGTCGTCCAGCGCCCGGTTGCCGCCGAACGCGACGGTGACGCCGCTAACCTCCAGCAATGCCACGGGCCAGCACCTCCCTGTCGTCCGCCCGCCAGGGCCGCCTGAGGCCCCACCACTCGACGGGGATCTCCGGTTCGGCCGGGACGGCGGTCTGCCGCGCCGTCGCGTACCGGCGCAGGCCCTCGCCCAGGACCCAGCACCAGATGAGGAACGTCCAGCCGTTGATGACGTCACCCAGCCGCAGTCCCCACCCGAGGGCGAGCCCGGCCAGCAGTGCGGGCAGGGCGACGCGGTCCCGGCCGAGCGGTTCCCACTCGCGCCGGAACCGGGTCACGATGCCCTCGGGGCTCTGCGCCAGCCCCATGCCGGCCAGCGCGGGCATCACAGAGACGAGGTTGTGCCCCCAGGACACGAGGCCCGTCAGGACGTAAGGCCCGACGAAGGCCGTCCCGGCGAACAGCCCGTTGCCCACCGCACCGAGGCCGCCGATCACCGCTACGAGGAAGATCGGCAGTCCGGTCACCAGGCTGAACTGCTCGGCCGTGATGGTCCGCTGCTGCATCCCGTACAGCGCTCCGCCGAGCCCCGCGATCCCCGCGGAGAGTGCGAAAACGGCGACCTTCGCGACCAGCAGGTTGCCTCCGAGCGTCGCGAAGGCGGCCTCGCTGTCGCGCAGCGCGATCAGCCGCCGCCCGAACCGGCTGCGGCGCAGGGCGGCCACACTGAGCGAGGCCAGGGCGAGGCACACCGAAGCGAAGACCAGCAGTTCCGCCATGCCGTCGAGGTGCAGGCCGAACAGGTTGGGCCCGTTCACCTCCACCGACCCCTGCTCGAACAGCTCGATGCGCACCCCGAGCACCTCGAACGACGGCAGCGTGAAGATCCACCGGTCGAGTACCACCGCGAACGCCGCCGTACCCAGGGCCAGATACACCCCGGAGAACCGCAGCGCGGGCACCGCGATCAGTGCCCCGACCGCGGCCGACACCAGGATCGCCGCGCCGAGCGCCCACAGCTCCCCGTGCGCGCCCAGATGCCCCCACACGACCGCGCCGATCCCCGCGATGCTCAGCTGGCACAGCGAGATCTGGCCCGCGTACCCGGCCAGGGGTACGTACGACAGCGCGATGACGCCGAGCGAGAACAGCGGCCCGTAGGTGACGAGGTCGGCGTCGCCGAGCACCGTGGCAAGCACCACGCCGAAAGCGACGATCGTCGCGGCGAACACCGCGGTGCCACGCAGGGACGGCACCGGTACCTGGACCAGGCGCCGGTCCCGGCCGCGCAGCCGCCGGTGCGGGAAGACCAGCAGTGCGATGAACAGCAGCAGCGCAGGCGCGGCGAGCCGCAGCCCGGGCAGGTACTCGTTCTGCGGTAGATAACCCGTCAGATAGCTTTCCAGGCAGCCGACGACGACCGCACCGAGGAAGGTGAGCGGCAGGCTGCGCAGCCAGCCGAAGACGGCCGCCGTGTAGGCGCTGACGATCAGCAGGGACAGCTGGGAGGCGTCCAAGGCGACGGTCGGCGCGATGAGGATGCCGCCGATGGCCGCCAGCTGCGTCCCCAGGATCCAGGCGACGCGGCCCGCGCGCAGCGGGTCGGCGCCGGTGAGCTCGACCAGTGCCCGGTCGTCGACCGTCGCCCGCATCTCCGCGCCGGTGCGCGTGTGGTTCAGCAGGAACCACAGCCCTGCCGCGACCACCACCGCCACGGCCATGGTCAGCGCCTGGTGCCAGGTGACGGTGGCCGGCCCGATGTGGAACGGCTCCCGGTCTGCGAAGAACGTGTTGAGGGGACGGGCGACGTTGGGGTCCCAGATCCAGCGGGCGGCGGCGATGGCCCCGCTGAGCAGGGCCACCGTCATCACCAGCCGTTCCGCCTCGCCGAGGTGCTGCACCGGGCGCATCAGCACCCGCTCGACCGCCAGGCCGAAGCCCGGCGCGAGCACGAGCAGCACCACGGCGAGCGCGACCGGTACCGGCCATCCCCATCCGACGGTGAGCTGCCAGTAGCAGAACGCCGCCAGCATGCCTGCCGCCCCGTGCGCGAAGTTGAACACGCCTGTGGTGACGTAGGTGAGGACCAGGCCGCTGCCGATGATCGCGTAGATCGCCGCCGTGCTCAGGCCGACGATCCCGAACGTGAGGAACTGCTCCATCACTTCACGTCATCCATCGACTTGCCGACGTCCGCGAGGTTCAGCGGCTTGCCGTAGTTGCCCGTGAACTTGTACTGCTTGACGTCGCAGCGGTAGGCGCCCTTGTCCGGCTTGAAGTCGGCCGGCTCCCAGCCCTTCGATGTGGCCTTTTCGACGTTGAAGCAGTCCAGCGGGATGCCGGCCTTGGTCAGGTTGACCGGCGCGAGCAGACCGCCGCCCGTCCACGCGCTCTCCTTGCGGGCCGCCTCGTACACGCACGTGCGCGTGAGGTCGTCACCGCAGCTCTTGGCCGCCTTCGCGAACAGCAGCCAGGCCCCGAAGGCCCTCACCCCCGGCAGCGTCACGTGCGCATCCGGCGCGTACTTCTTGAACAGGTCCAGGAGCTGCTGTGTCGCCGGGTTCTCGGACGCGGTCTCCAGGGGGTGGACACCGCTGAGGTCGGCCAGGTTGTTCTGGTAGTCGAGGGCCTTGCCGGCGAGCTTGAGGAAGGCGGGCCCGTAGGCGTTGTTGTTGGCGTCGATCCAGTCGAGCTTGTAGTTCATGCCGGTGAGGATCTGCTCCAGCTTGGCGAGGCTGGTGAAGTCCCCGTAGAACAGCAGTGCCTTGACGCCCTTGCTCTTGATGGCCTGGGCGTACGGTGTCCAGTCGGAGACGCCCGTCGCCGGGTACAGGTCGCTGTAGGCGATGGTCCCGCCGGTGGCCTTCAGGCCCTCCTTGGCCTGGTCGCTGAGGACCTTGACGACCGGCGAGTCACCGGAGATGACGCCGATGGCGCCCGCCGACTTGGGGTACGCCTCCTTCAGCAGCCAGTTGTAGTAGCCGGCGTAGCGGTTGTACGTGCTGCCGCCGGTCTGGCTGACCTGCAGGTCGGAGCCGTTGTTCGGGACCATACTGACCTGGCTGGGAAAGTCGGGCAGCAGGCAGGACAGACGCTCCTTGGTGCCGAGGCCGTCCAGGGCCGCGCTGCCGCCGACGAGCGCGAAGTCCTCCTTGCAGGCATCCTGCATCCGCTGGCGGACTTCCATCATCTTGGTGTCCCGTACGGTGGCGACGAGCTTGCGGCCGTTGATGCCACCCGCGGCGTTACACCAAGACGTGAACACCTTGGCGGTGTCCCCGTACTCGGAGTTCTTGGTGAAGCCGACATCGGAGAACACCCCGACCTTGATGCTGTCCGCGGTGACGCCCTGCGTGGGGGCGCTCTTGGCGTCTCCCGGTCCGCAGATGCCCTTGAGATCGCCGAAGTCGCCGCTCGCGGCGGCCTGGGCGGCCTTCGTTGGATTGCCGTCACCGCGTGACTCCTCGGTGTCGCCGGACCCGCTGCGGCCGCATCCCGCAGCGAGCAGGGCGACCACGGCCAAGGTGGCCGCGAGGGAACTCATCGGTTTCACGGGGTGTCCTCCTCTTGCTTCCCGACGTGCTGATGGCTCGATAGGCGCGATCAGGGGGCTCGCTCCGGCCGCGCGGCAAAGCGGGCCGGGCACACGCGGGAAGTGCCGGTGACAGCGCACTCCGGGCGCACAGACGTGCCGTTGGTCCGGCCGTCCGGCGTCGGGTGGGCGGCCCACCGCTCCCGCTTCATGGCGTGCCGAGCCGCTGACCGCCGACGGCGAGCCTGATGGGTGCAGGGAGCCTGGGCGGCGCGGTGCGGAGGCGCCGACGGTGTGTCTCGCAGCTGGTCGAACCGGTGTCCCAACTGCCGAATAGGTCCGAATAGCTTGCTCTCGAAATGTGGAAGGTAGCTTCTCCTCAGGGGAGAGGCAATGGTTTCGACACCTCCTGAAGTTCTTCTGCTGCGGCGCGTAGTGCCCTACCGGCCCCGGCTCATCGCCCGGTCCACCGCCGCCCAGTGCGCGTCCCCGACCCAAAGGTCGGCGAAGGCGTCGACCGCATCCTGGGCGGATGCGCCGTCCCGTGTGATCCGCTTGATCTCCTGGGCCGGGCGGTTCGCCAGCGAACGGGCCAGGGTCCGCCAGCCCTCCTCGAAGGAGGCGCGCGGCAGCACCTCGTCCACCAGGCCGATCCGCTCGGCTCCGGCCGCGTCCAGAACCCGGCCGGACCCTGCGAGCAGCAGCGCCCGTCCTTTGCCGATGAGGGCCGCGAGCCGCTCGGCGCCACCCCACGCCGGCATGATCGCCAGGTTGACCTGGGTGAAGCCGATCCTGATGTCGTCGGCGGCCACCCGGATGTCGGCGGCGACCGCCATCTCGGCCCCGCCGCCCAGAGCATGGCCGTTGAGCGCGGCGATCACAGGGGCGGGGAAGGCGGCGATGCGGTCGCAGATCCGCCGCATCCGCCACGCCATGGCCGCTGCCTCCGCGGTGGTGCGCAGGGCGGCCAGCTCCTTGAGGTCGCCGCCTGAGACGAACGCGCGATCGCCCGCGCCTGTGATGACGAGGGCTCGTGCGCCCGCCGCTGCGTCCAGGGCGTGCTCCAGCTCGCCCATGGTGTCCAGTGCGATGGCGTTGCGTGCGTGGGGGCGGTTGATGGTGACGACCGCCAGCCCCGAGTCCGTCTCCAGATCGACCATGGGAATTCCTCCGGGTATCGGCATTCTCGAATAAGGTAAATGCCGTATCCGGCGACGGGAAGGCCGTGGTGGCTGCTGGTCGGGTCTGGCGCCCCAAGAGGGGCGCTGCGTCCATGGCTTCAGGTGCGCCCAGCGGCAGGGCGCGAGGTTCGTTCGATGCAGGGACATTGCGGCCCAGACCGAGGGAGAATAGCATTCTCCAAAGGGGTGAAGGGGAATCTCGTGTGAGCGCCCCCTGGAGAACGGAGGTGCACGGTGGCAATGGACGGGCTTACCGAACACGCGACGCGCAGGTCGTTGTCCCGCATCGAGCAGCTCGACGACGAGATCATCGGGCTTCTGCTGCGGCGCCGGGAGATGGCGAGGGAGCTGCCTGCCCCCTCCGGTCCCCGCGCCACCGACCCCGCGTTCATGGACGAGGTGCGGGCCATCACCAGCCGGTACCGCGAGCAGCTCGGTGGCGGTGGCGAGCTCGTCGCCCGCGCGGTCCTGGTGCTGTGCCATCCGGGCCAGCGGCCATGAGCCGCCCACGGTGATCCTCACAGCTGACACACGAACCGATGGGTCGCCGCCTCGCTCCGGGCGAGGCGGCGACCCATCGGTTTTCCCGATTCAGCCGTAATTGCCCGTGGTTACTCGTACTCGACCGTCACGGACGGCGTGTCCGGCACGCCCTGGCAGGTGAGGACGTACCCCTCGGCGACCTCTTCCTCCGTCAGTGCGTCGTTGACGCGCATGGTCACCGTGCCCTCGGTCAGCTTGGCCATGCAGGTCGCGCAGTTGCCCGCCTCGCAGGAGAACGGCGGGGCGAGCCCGGCCCGCCGGGCGCTCTGCAGCAGCGTCTCGTTCGCGTGCCGCGGCACCGACACCCGCTTGTTGCCGAGCAGAATGGTGATCGTCCCCTCTGTGGCCGCCGGGGGCGGAGTTGGGGTCGGGGCCTGACGCGGCGGGGGCGGCGGCGGGACCTGCCCTCCGCCGAATCGCTCGCTGAAGACCCGTCCCGCCCCCTGCAGCGCCGACTCCACGAGCTCCATGAAGGGCTCGGGTCCGCACACATACGAGTCCGCGTCCATGTCGGCGCCCACGAACTCCTTGATGTCCGCCGCGTCCAGGAACCCCCGCTCGTCATCGAGATGGCGTACGACCGTCAGGCGGCCCGGATGGCGCTCCGCCAGTTCGGCCAGGCCCTCGTAGAAGATCGCCGAGGGCCTGTCGCGGTCGGCGCACAGCAGCCGGACCCGGCGGTCGGTGCCGGCGAGCGTGCTCTTGGCGAGGGAGAGGACCGGGGTGATGCCGCTGCCGCCGCAGAAACCGAGGAGCGGCGTTGCGGCGGGGGCCGGGCGCAGGCAGAACTGGCCCCGTGGCTCGGTCAGTTCGAGTTCGTCGCCCCCGGCCACATGGTCGTGCAACCAGTTCGAGACCTTGCCGCCGGGGACCCGCTTGACGGTCGTCATCAGCTCGTCGTCGGTCTCCGGGGCGCTCGACATCGAATAGGACCGCAGCAGGTCCCGGCCGTCCACGCGGACCCGGAAGATGCAGAACTGCCCGGCGCGGTACGACAGCGGCCCTCCGTGCGGGGCGAGCACGAACGTACGGGTGTCGGCGGTCTCCTGGATGATCCGCGTGACGGTCGCGCGCCGGAACAGCGGGGGGCTCGGCATGGCGGCCTCCTTCTGGTATGAAAGTTCTAGCCATACGAGAATATCGTTCTCGAAGACGAGATGGGACCCTCTCTGCACTCTCGTACTCGCCTCATCGGCGCCGGTTCAACCCCGATCGCGGCGTCATTGCCGCCGGGAGCCGGGCGGACGACGGAGTCCCCCTCCTGAGGAGGAACGTTGCGAAGGCTGTTGGTCGGTGTGCTCATCCTGCTGCTCGCGGGATGTTCCATGCGCTCCACCTCGAACGACGACGCGCCCTCCGCTTCCGAGGCCGCCGAGTCCCTCTCGGGTACGGACTCGGGCGACTTCGGGACGCTCAAGGACGTGTGCGGGCCCGGGACGCCCAAGTCCGCGACCGCCCAGGGCGTCACGGACAAGGAGATCAAGGTCGGCGTCTTCACCGACGTGGGGTTCAGCAAGAAGTCCGAGTACGTCGACGCCGCAAAGGTTTTCACGTCCTGGTGCAACGACGCGGGCGGGATCAACGGCCGCAAGCTCGTCCCGGTGACGCGGGACACCAGGTTGTACGAGGTTCGCGCGCGGATGCTGGAGGCGTGCCGCGAGGACTTCGCGCTCGTCGGCGGCGGTGCCGCACTGGACGGCACGGGGGTCGAGGACCGGCTGAAGTGCCTGCTGCCCGAGTTCCCGGCCCAGTCCAGCATGCGCCAGTCCCTCGGCTCCGACCTGCAGGTGCTGGCCTCCGGCCCTGCGGTCGGGTACTCGCGCTACACAGGGCTCTATACGTGGCTCCTCGAGGAGGCGTTCCCGTCGTCGGCGGGAAGCGTCGGCATCATCACCGGAGACTCGCCCGTCACGAAGAACCTCGCCGCGATGGACAAAGAGACCCTGACGGCGATGGGCGGCAAGGTGGTCTACTCCGACCTCTACCCCGCCCAGGGTGTGTCCGACTGGACCCCCTACGCTCAGTCGATCAAGAAGAAGCACGTCAAGGGCCTGGTCTTCCTGGGTGACTTCACCAGCCTCGCCAAGCTGGAGCAGGCCCTCACCGCCATCGGCTACGCACCGGACTGGATCGATTCCACCAACAACGCCTACAACCCGGCGTTCCTGAAGCTGGCCGGCCCCGCGCTCGGCACCCAGAAGAACTTCACCGAGCTGTTCGGCACGTATCCGAGGGAGGAGGCGGCGGACAACCCGGCGACACAGAAGGTCATCGACCTGTTCAAGAAGTACGCGTCCGGTGCCGAGATCACGCTGCCCGTGCTGCGCGCCTTCTCCGCCTGGCTGCTCTTCGCGACGGCCGCACGCGACTGCGACCAGCTCACCCGCGCGTGCGTGTACGAGAACGCCGCCCGGCACACCGACTGGACCGGCGGAGGCCTCCAGGCCCCCGTCGATCTGACCAAGGTCGACGACCCGCCCGAGTGCTACGTCGTGATGCAGTCGACCGCCAAGGGCTGGGAGCCCGCCGACATCAAGCCCGACCACGGCGCCTACCGCTGCGACGCCCCCGCCTACAAGTTCAAGGGCGACTACGGCGAGCCGCTCACCCTGGCCGACGTGGGCAAGTCGATGGAGGACGTGAAGCAGGACAAATGACCACGACCGAACCCTCAACCGCCGCCACACCACCGTTCGATGACGTGGTCCCTCACGTCGTCCAGGCCGCGGGCGTCCCGGTGTCCGCGCTTGTCGCCGCCGCACCCCGGCCGCGCGCCGTCGTCGTCGCACTGCACGGCGGGGCCGCCACCTCGGCGTACTACGACCACCCCGGACACCCCCGCCTCTCCCTGCTGCGCACCGGCGCCGCCCTGGGCTTCACCGTGCTCGCGCTCGACCGCCCCGGATACGGCAGTTCGGCCGGCCACACCCACGGGATGGGGCGGCCGGAGCGCCGGGTGGAGGTGGCCTACGCGGCGGTGGAGGCAATGCTCGCCGGGCGGTCGCGCGGCGCCGGAGTGTTCCTCGTCGCCCATTCGATCGGCTGCGAACTGGCCCTGCGCATGGCCGTCGACGAGCGCGGCGCGGACCTGCTGGGCGTGGAGCTGGCCGGCACCGGCACACAGCACAATCCGCCGGCGCACCGCCTCATGGAGGAGTGGCGGCGGGGTGGCACCCGTCGGCGCCCCGATGGCCGCGGCATGCGCGACCTGATCTGGCACCCGGCGGACGCCTACCCCGCGGACGTCTACGGGGGCGCCCGCATCGGCTCACCGGCGCCTGCCTACGAAGGTGACGTGGTGCGTACGTGGACGGAGGACTTCCCCCGGCTCGCCGCCCGCGTCCGCGTCCCCCTGCGGTTCACCCTCGGCGAGCACGAACAGGTGTGGCGCAGCGGCCCTGCGGCTCTGGCCGGCACCGGCTCCCTGTTCACCGCCTCGCCCCGCGTCGTGGTGGACGAGCAGGCGGGGGCCGGGCACAACACGAGCATCGGCCGGGCCGCCATGGCGTACCACCTGAAGATCCTTTCCTTCGTCGAGGAGTGCGCCCTGGCCACCAGGCTGGGGTGACAAAAATCAGGCTGTAGTGTAGGAAAAGCCGCAAAGCATTCGATGCCGCTTTCCGGGTGTCGCTTTCTGGGTGTACCGCTCCGGCCACCCGGTCCAGCACTGTGGTGATCAGAGGCGACGGAGCGCCTGTGCAAAGGATGAACCCATCTCGGGACTCCCGAAACGGCTCCGCGGCCCGCACCGCGGAGGCCGTTCCCACCCCATGGGGCAGGAGCGCCGGTGATGTCGCCGGCGAGTGGTGGCACGCCGACGCGGATGAAGCTGAGCCACTCGTGCGGGCGCTGACGCACGTCGTGTCCGATATGGATGCGCTGGGAGCCGGCATCCACCTCCTGGAACCCCAGCGATCGCGGTTGCGCCTGTTGGCCATGGCAGGTCTGACTCCGGCCTTCGCCGAAGCCTGGAATCAGGTGCCCGTCGACCAGGATCTCGCGCCGACGGAAGCGGTACGGCGCAGCTGTCCGGTCGTGCAGACGGACGGCTCCGACCAGCACGGAAGCCGTCCAGGCCCTGATGCGTCCGGCACGCCCGGCGCCCGTGTCCTGGTTGTGCCGCTGGGCCCGGGGACTGCCCCGATGGGAACGCTGTCGGTGTTGCTCGACCGTGTGAAGGAGCTGGGCGATGCCCGGGATTCCCTGGAGGCGGCGGCCGCCCGGCTGCACGGCCACCTCGCAGGTCTGGCCCCCAGTGGGGGGCCGCCGACGGTCGGCATTCCGTCCGGACCCGGGCCGGCGCCGGGGTGGATGCTGGATGCGGCCCAGGTGGGTACGTTCGACTGCAACGTCCGCACCGGTCAGCTGTTCCTCGATGACCGTTCCTGCCTGATCTTCGGCTTGAACCCGGAAACCTTCGACTCCAGGTACGAGACCTGGGCGCAGATGGTGCATCGGGACGACCTGCCCTTCACCGCGTCGCGCATGGCGGTGTTCGAGCGTTATGACGGCGAGTACCGGTTCACGCACCCGGCCGGCGAGCGCTGGGTACGTTTCAGCGGGCTGGTCCTGCCCGGCCCCGATGACCAGCCGGGCCGTGTGGTGGGGACGCTGTTCGACGACACCGCGAGCCACACGACCCGGGAAGTCGCTGCGTACCGCCTGGGGCGCCCGGCCGACGGCGTGGTCATGACCGGCGGCGACGGGCGGATCGTCTACGTCAACGACCAGGCGGAGGGAATTCTCAGGACGTCCCGGAGCGCCCTGCTGGGACGGACACTCTGGGAAGCCGTTCCGTACCCCGGAGAGCCCGGTCTGGAGGCCCGCTGCCGCGAGGCCGCCGCCACCGGGCTGCCCACGGATTTCGACGTACACCTCCCCGCTGTCCGGCGGTGGTACTCGATCAGGCTCACCCCGTACGACGACGGACTGACGCTGTCGTTCAGCGACATCACCGAAGCGCAGGTCCGTGAGGCGGAGCAGCACCGGGTCGAGCACGGGGCGGTGCTGCGTACCACCAAGACGCAGCAGCTGACCGCGGCGCTCTCCGAGGCGCTCACCGTGGAGGACGTCGTCGGCGCCGTCGGCGATCACCTCCTGACGCCGTTCGGAGCCACCGGACTGGCCATCCAGACCCTGGAAGGCGACCGCCTGCGGGTGGCCGGTCACGCCGGATACTCGAAGAGCTTCCTGAAGACGTTGGTAGCCGCTCCGGTGACCCAGGTGTCGCCGACCTCGGACTCGCTGCGCACCCGGACCCCCATCTTCATCGGCTCGGGTGACGAATACGGACGCCTCTACCCCCACCTGGGGTGGCGGATCGGCCCTTCCGGCATGCAGGCGTGGGCCTTCCTGCCCCTGATCGCTTCCGGCAGACCCATCGGCTGCTGCATCATCGCCTTCCTGGAGCCCCGCGAACTCGACGAGGACGAGCGCACCCTGCTCGCAGCGCTGAGCGGACTGGTCGCACACGCACTGGAACGAGCCCGGCTCTACGACGCCGAACACGCCCGCACGGTGGAACTGCAGCGCGGCCTGCTACCCCAAGTCCTCCCGCAGCTGCCCGGCGCGATCACCGCGGTCCGCTACCTGCCGGCCAGTGAGGGCCTGGAGGTCGGCGGGGACTGGTACGACGTGATCCCGCTCTCCGGAGACCGGGTCGCCCTGATCATCGGAGACGTGATGGGGCACGGCCTGTCCGAGGCGGCGACCATGGGCCGGCTTCGTACCGCCGTGCACACGCTCGCGGACCTGGAATTGACGCCCGACGACCTGCTCCTCCAGCTCAATGACCTGGTTGCGCGCCTCGGTGAGGACTTCTACGCCACCTTCCTGTACGCCGTCTACGACCCCGCGACCCGCACGGCGCACTTCGCACGGTCCGGACACCCGCCCCCGGCGCTCGTCCGCCAAGGTGGACAGATCGACATCCTCGACCTGCCGAACAATCCGCCCCTCGGGGTGGGGAACCCGCCGTTCGAGACGGCCGAGCTGGAGCTGCCCGAGCACAGCCTCCTCGCCTTCTACACCGACGGACTGGTGGAAACCCACAGCAGGGACATCGACACCGGCATCTCCGCGCTGACCGGCGCCCTCTCCGACGCGCTGGCCGACCCCCTGACGGATACCGAGACCACACCCGGCCTCGACCGCCTCTGCGAGGGCCTGACCACCACGCTCACCACCCCGCACGGTGCCGAGGACGACGCCGTCCTCCTTCTCGCCAGGCCGCGCGGCCTGCCCCGCGAGCATGTCGCCGACTGGCCGCTGCCCGAGGGCCCCATCGCCGCCGGCGAGGCACGGGCCCTGGCTGCCGCCCAGCTGAGGGCCTGGCGACTGGACCCCCTGGTCGACATCACCGAACTGCTCGTGAGTGAACTGGTCACCAACGCCCTCCGGCACGCCCGTGGGCCCATCCGGCTCCGTCTGCTCCGGAGCCAGTCCCTCCTGTGTGAGGTGTCCGACGGCAGTACCACCACCCCCCACGTCCGCCGCGCCGCCGAGACCGATGAGGGCGGACGCGGTCTGGCCATGGTGGCCCTGCTGGCCCAGCGCTGGGGCACTCGGCACAGCACCCAGGGCAAGACCATCTGGGCGGAGCAGCCTCTCCCGCCAGCCGTCGGGCACTGACCGGTGCGCGATCGCGCCGCCGCGGCCCAGCTGGTGTGCCGATCCCTTCCTTGTCAGGTGTTACGCCCTCCGTTGACGCCGAAGACCTGCCCCGTGATGTAGCCCGCCTCCTCGCTCACCAGAAAAGCGCACGCCGCGGCGATGTCCTCCGGCAGTCCCGGCCGCCGTACCGGGGTGCGTGCGGCGTGGTGGTCGACGCCGG
This sequence comes from Streptomyces sp. NPDC002896, assembly GCF_040295225.1. NCBI lineage: Bacteria > Bacillati > Actinomycetota > Actinomycetes > Kitasatosporales > Streptomycetaceae > Streptomyces > Streptomyces sp. NPDC002896. The sequence goes on from NZ_JBEOVA010000025.1 coordinate 74,769, forward strand.
GGCCGAGCAGGCCCTTCGCCTCATTCCGCCGGGTCATCGGCGTGTCGATGAAGCCCGGCGGGATGGTGTTCACGGTGATGCCTTTCGGGCCGAATTCCAGGGCGAGCGCCTTGGTGAAGCCGATGACGCCCGCCTTGGAGGCGACGTAGTGGGTCATGAGCGGCTGCCCGCTGTGCGCGCTCGACGACGAGATGTTGACGATGCGCCCCCACTGGGCGTCCACCATGTCGGGCAGGACGGCCTGGCAGCAGCGGAAGGTGCCGGTGAGGTTGATGGAAAGGATGCCCTCCCACGACTCCTCGGTGATCGACAGGAACGGCTCGAATCCCTCCCGCCCCGCGTTGTTGACGAGGATCCCTACCGGGCCGAACCGTGTCCGGACCTTCTCGACCCCGCGGTCCACCTGCGCGCGGTCGCCGACGTCGACGGCGAGGCCGATGGCGGTGCCGCCGTCGGCGCGGATCTTCGCGGCGGCCGCCTCTGCACCGTCTCCGTTCAGATCGAAGACGGCGACTTTCGCGCCGTCGCGGGCCAGCCGCTGGGCGATGGCGAGGCCGATGCCGGAAGCGGCACCTGTGACGACGGCCGTCTTGTCGGCAGCTGTGTGCGCCATTCCTCTCCTCCTTCGGCGAGAGTTAAGCTGGGTCGATCTGGAGAATACCGTTCTCGATTCTCGGAAACATAGCTATCTTCCTGGGTGGCGAGCCAACCGCCTGACGGGAGGGAGCATGCATGAGCGAGAGTGCGGTGCTGGCGGGAAAGGTCGCGATCGTCACGGGGGCGGGAGGCGGGATCGGCCGGGCTTACGCGAAGGGGCTCGCGGAGGCCGGGGCCGCCGTGGTGCTGGCGGACGTCAAGGCCGAGGCGGCTGAGGCGGTGGAGCAGGAGCTGACGAAGGCGGGCCACCAGGTGCTCGCGGTCCGCACGGACGTGTCGGACGAGGCGAGCGTCGACGCGATGGCGGCGACGGCCGCGGAACGCTTCGGCTCCGTCGACATCCTGGTGAACAACGCGGCCCTGATGGCGGAGATCGTCGGCAAGGGCGCGCTCACCACGATGGACCTGGACCTGTGGCACACCACGCTGGGTGTCAACCTCACCGGGCCGCTCCTGTGCACCCGCGCCGTGGTGCCGTACATGAAGAAGCGCGGCTACGGAAAGATCGTCAACCAGTCGTCGGGAGGCGCCTTCATGGGCGCCAACGCGTACGGGATCACCAAGCTCGGGCTGGTCAGCATGACGCTGTCGCTCGCCCGCGAGCTCGCCCCGTTCGGCATCCGCGTCAACGCGATCGCGCCAGGCAACGTCAACACCGAGGCTGGGGCGCTCTCTTCGCCTCCGCAACTGCGGGCGATGGTCGAGGCGACCGTGCCGTTCCCCTTCGGCGAGCCGGAGGACCTGGTGCCGGGGCTGCTCTACCTGGTTTCGCCCGGCAGCGACTGGGTCACCGGCCACACCCTGAACATCGACGGCGGCTGGATTCCCCGCACCTGACCGCTCCGCATCAGCCAGTCCGGCAATGAGCCGCATCCATCGAGCGACGGAGGAACGCATGGCGAAGCACATCCTGCACGTCGAGTCCTGGCCGGCGAGCCCGGAGACCGTCGAGGAGTTCAACCGCTGGTACGACGAGGTCCACCTGCCCGAGGTCGTGGCGCTGGACGGGTTTGTCGCGGCCCGCCGGTACGCCCCGCAGGAGGACTACGGCCCGTATGTGACGCAGTACGAGATCGAGGGCGACCCGGAGGAGGCCGTCAAGGGCGTCACCGCCGCGGCGGCCGCCGGAAAGCTCGACATGTCCGGCCCGCTGCGGATGGACCCGGTTCCGAAGATGCGGATCATGGAGGTCGTCACGGAGTACCGCCCGGAGTCCTGAGAGCCGGGCCGGGGGGCGCCGTCCGCCACTGCAGGCGGGCGGCGCCCCCGCGTCGTGTCCGTAGTCGTGTCGCTCCGGCAGACATATTGCTTCTCTCTTGCGGAGAAGATAATTTCCAGATTCGGAGAGCAATCTATTCGCCTCGTCAGGCGAGGAGGATCCCGTGAGGAAGAGGAGCTCCGTCGCGACCCTGGCCGTGATCGCCCTGCTCGTCGCGGGGTGCGGCCGGTCCGGTTCGACCGGCGCCTCCCGCGGCGAGGACGACGCGGCCCAGACCACCTCGGGGGCCCGGCCCGCCGGAGACTTCGGCGACCTGAAGGGGCTCTGCGGGCCGGGTGACGCCTCCGGCTCGCCCGCCCAGGGCGTCACCTCCGACACCATCAAGGCCGGCGTCCTCTCCGACGTCGGCTTCACCAAGAAGTCCGAGTACGGCGACGCCGCAAAGGTGTTCACCTCGTGGTGCAACGACGCCGGCGGCGTGGGCGGCCGCAAGCTCGAGGCCACCGTCCGCGACACCCGCATGATGGAGGTCCGCCAGCGCGTCATCGAGGCATGCAAGGAGGACTTCGCGCTCGTCGGCGGCGGAGCAGCCCTCGACGGGCTGGGCGTCAAGGAACGCCTCGAGTGCACCCTGCCGGACTTTCCCGCGCAGACCAGCATGATCAACGCCAACGGCTCCGACCTGCAGGTCAACCAGACCGGCGGAACCGTGTACAACCGCTACTCGGGCTACTACCCGTGGCTGGTGCAGGAGGCCTACCCCGAGTCTGCGAAGGGCATCGGCGTGATCGCCGGCGACTCGGGCACCGTCAAGGTGATGTCGGCGCAGTCCACCGAGGCCATGGAGGCGCTCGGCGCGAAGGTCGTCTACCACGACCTCTACCCGGCCGCCGGGGTCTCCGACTGGACGCCGTACGCGCAGTCCCTCAAGAAGAACAACGTCCGGGGTCTCATCTGGTACGGCGACTTCACCCAGCTTGCCAAGCTCGAGCAGGCCCTCACCGCCATGAACTACAAGCTCGACTGGATCGACACCAACAACAACGCCTACGGGCCTGCCTTCATCAAACTCGGCGGCAAAGCCCTCGACTTCCAGAACAACCTGACCGACCTCAGCGGCGTCCACCCCTTGGAGCAGGCCGCCGACAACCCGGCCACCCAGCAGGTCATCGACCTCTTCGAGAAGTACGCGCCGGATGCGGACATCACCATGCCGGCCCTGCGGGCCTTCAGCGCCTGGGCCCTGTTCGTCAAGTCCGCCAAGGCCTGCGGCGACCAGCTGACGCGCCGCTGCGTCTACGACAACGCCCGCAAGGAGAAGGCCTGGACCGGCGGTGGCGTCCTCGCCCCGGTCGACCTGAGCGGCGCCGAGGTCCCCCTCGACTGCTTCAACATCGAGCACGCCACCTCCAAGGGCTGGGAGCCGGCTGACTTCAAGCCCGACAACAGCGCGTTCCGCTGCGGCGTGAAGCAGTACAAGTTCAAGGGGAAGTACGGCAGGGCCATGACCCTCGCCGACGTCGGCAAGACGATGAACGACGTGAAGTGATGGGAGTCCTCCGCGCCTTCCGCGTCGTCCGTCTCACCACCGCGAACCAGGCGGTCAACGGTCAACCACTTCCCGTACCTCCCGGCACGGGACCGACCATCTGAGGAGACCCTGTGGCCCGGCGCCCCCTGCCCCTTCTTACCCCGGAGAGCGCGTTCTTCTGGACGTCGGGCGCGGATGGCCGGCTCCGCTTCCAGGAGTGCGAGGCCTGCTCCGCCCTGATCCATCCGCCCCAGCCGGTGTGCCGTCACTGCCGGGGGCACGGGCTGCGCGTGACGGAGGTCGCCGGCACGGGCACCCTCATCTCGTTCACCGTCAACGAGCGGTTCTCGGTGCCGGGGCTGCCCGCGCCGTACGTGGTGGCGCGGGTGGCGATCGACGAGGACCCGCGGGTGCGGCTCACCACCAACGTCGTCGGTTGCGATGCGTCCGAACTGCGGCTCGGCATGCGGATGGAGGTGACGTTCGAGCACGTCGAGGACGTGTGGATCCCCCTCTTCCGGCCCTGCGCCGAGCAGCCGGAGGAGCCGGGCCCGCTACCGGAGGACGAACTGCCTCCCGCGCGGCTGAAGCAGCTGGTCCGGCCTCCGGTGAGCGCCGACCGGTTCGAGCACCGGGCCGCCCTCACCGGCGCCGGCGCCTCCCGCGTAGGCCGTCGCCTGGGGGTGCCGCCGCTTGAACTGACCATCGAGGCATGCGAGAAGGCCGTCGCGGACGCCGGCCTGACGATGGGCGACATCGACGGTCTGGCCACCTACCCCGGTGCGGGGATCGCCGCCGGGTTCGGCGAGGGCGGCGTCGCCGCCGTCGAGAGCGCTCTCGGCATCCACCCCACCTGGTACAACGGCGGGGCCGAGACGTTCGGGCCGGGCGGCAGCGTCATCGCCGCCATGCTCGCCGTGGCGAGCGGGCTGGCCCGGCACGTGCTGTGCTACCGCACCCTGTGGGAGGCCACCTACGCCCAGCAGCTGCGCGAGGGCCATCGGCCGTCGCCCGCCCCGGACCGGGTGGAGGGCGCCGGCGAGTGGCGCACCCCGTTCGGAGCGGTCTCCGCCGCGCACGCCCTCGCACAGAACGCGCAGCGCCACTTCCACGAGTTCGGCACCACCCGCGAGACCCTCGGCTGGATCGCTCTCAACCAGCGCGCCAACGCGTCCGTCAACCCCGAGGCGATCTACCGCGAGCCGCTCACCATGGACGACTATCTGTCGACCCGCACCATCAGCACCCCGCTCGGCCTGTACGACTGCGACGTGCCGTGCGACGCGTCGATCGCGGTCGTGGTGTCGGCGGTGGACGCGGCCCGCGATCTCCCGAAGCCGCCGGTACTGGTCGAGGCGGTGGGTACGCAGCTGATCGAGCGTCTCGAATGGGACCAGTCGACGTCGGCGCACGAGCCGCACGTCCTCGCACAGGCCTACCACATGTGGTCCCGCACCGACCTCGGCCCGTCCGACGTCGATGTGGCACTGCTGTACGACGGGTTCACGATCAACTGCCTGTCCTGGATCGAGGCGCTCGGCTTCTGCGGCATCGGCGAGGCAAAGGACTTCCTCGAGGGCGGCAAGAACATCGCCCGGGACGGGATCCTGCCCGTCAACCCGCACGGCGGACAACTGTCCCACGGCCGCACCCACGGCATGGGCCTGATCCGCGAGGCGATCACGCAGCTGCGCGGCGAGGGTGGGGCGCGGCAGGTGGCGGGCGCCCGGACCGCGGTCGTCAGCACCGGGGGGCTCGCCCCGAGCGGGGTCATGTTGCTGAGGACGGACACGTGACCGCCCCCGGCCGTCAGGAGACGGCCCCCGGCGCGGAGACCTCCGCCCCGCTACTCGCCGCCCGGACCGCGCCGGCCCCGACGGATGCCCCGCGGGGACCCGAGAAGAAGGAGTGACACACATGGCATGGGACTTCGAGACGGAGCCCGAGTTCCAGGCGAAGCTGGACTGGGCCGACACGTTCGTGCGGGAGGAGGTGGAACCGCTCGACCTGCTCTGGCACGGGCTGCAGTTCACACCGCCCGACGCCGAGAAGCGCAAGATCATCGACCCGCTCAAGGACGAAGTCCGCAGGCGCCGCCTGTGGGCTGCCCACCTCGGCCCGGAACTCGGCGGCGAGGGCTACGGGCAGCTCAAACTCGCCCTGCTCAACGAGATCCTGGGCCGCTCCGAATGGGCGCCGATCATCTTCGGCTGCCAGGCCCCCGACACCGGCAACGCCGAGATCATCGCGCACTACGGCACCGACGAGCAGAAGGAGCGCTACCTGCGGCCCCTGCTCGACGGGGAGATCTTCTCCTGCTACTCGATGACGGAACCTCAGGCCGGCGCCGACCCCGCCCTGTTCGAGACCCGCGCGGAGCGCGACGGCGACGACTGGGTCATCAACGGTTGGAAGTTCTTCTCATCCAACGCCCGCACCGCCTCGTTCTTCATCGTGATGGCGGTGACCGACCCGGACGCCGGCCCGTACGAGGGAATGTCGATGTTCCTCGTCCCGGCCGGCACACCCGGCATCGACATCGAGCGGAACGTCGGCCTCGGCGACGAGCCGATCGGGGACGGGGCCCACGCCCTGATCCACTACGACAACGTCCGGGTCGGCCCCGACGCCGTGCTCGGCGGTCCGGGGCAGGCGTTCGCGATCGCCCAGACCCGGCTCGGCGGCGGCCGCGTCCACCACGCCATGCGCACCATCGGCCAGGCGCAGAAGGCCCTGGACATGCTGTGCGAGCGGGCCCTGAGCCGCCGCACCCGCGACGGGGTCCTCGCCGACAAGCAGTTCGTGCAGGGCTACATCGCCGACTCCTACGCCCAGCTCACCCAGTTCCGGCTGTTCGTGCTGTACGTGGCGTGGTCCATCGACAAGCACAACGACTACCGGAAGGTCCGCAAGGACATCTCCGCCGTCAAGATCGTCATGCCCCAGGTGCTGCACGACATCGCACAGCGCGCGGCACAGGTCCACGGCGCGCTCGGCATGAGCAACGAGATGCCGTTCCAGCGGATGATCCTCGGCGCCGGCGTGATGGGCATGGCCGACGGGCCCACCGAGGTCCACAAGGTCACCGTCGCCCGCCAGGTCCTGCGCGGTCACCGGCCCACCGACGGCCTGTGGCCCACCGGCCATCTGCCGTCCCGCACCGAGGCCGCCCGCGCCAAGTACGCCGCACACCTCGAACGGGAAGTGGGAAACCTGTGATCGACATCGAACGGCTCGCGTCGTGGCTCGACGGGCAGAACCTGCCCGGCAAGGGCGAGCCCGTGGAGCACCGCTACCTCTCCGGCGGCACCCAGAACGAGATCTACGAGATCCGCCGCGGCGACCTGCACTGCGCCCTGCGTATCCCGCCGCCCACCGCGCCCGCCGACCGCGACAAGGGCATCCACCGCGAGTGGCGGATCATCGAGGCGCTGGACGGCACGGACGTACCGCACACCCCGGCGGTCGCGGTGTGCACCGACCCGTCGGTCCTCGGCCGCACCTTCTACCTGATGGGCTTCGTCGACGGCTGGTCGCCGATGAACCTGAAGGACAAGAAGTGGCCCGAGCCGTTCGGCTCCGACCCGGGCGCCCGCGCCGGTCTCGCCCGGCAGCTGACCGAGGGCATCGCACTGCTGTCGAAGGTGGATTGGAGGGCCCGGGGCCTCACCGACCTCGGCCGCCCCGACGGCTTCCACGAGCGGCAGGTCGACCGCTGGACCGCGTTCCTGAACCGCATCAAGGGCCGCGAGATACCGGGCCTTGAGGACGCCTCGGCCTGGCTGCGCGCCCACAAGCCGCTCGACTACGTGCCCGGGCTGATGCACGGCGACTACCAGTTCGCCAACGTCATGTTCCGCCACGGCGCCCCCGCCCGGCTCGCCGCGATCGTCGACTGGGAGATGGGCACCGTCGGCGACCCGAAGCTGGACCTCGGGTGGATGCTGCACAGCTGGCCCGAGGACACCTCCACGCCCGAGGCCGCGACCTCCGGCTACGTCGACCTGACCGGAATGCCGTCCCGCGACGAACTGCTCGCGCTGTACGCGCAGACGTCGGGCCGTCAGGTCGACGACGCCGACTACTACTTCGTCCTCGCCAAGTGGAAGCTCGCGATCGTCCTGGAGCAGGGCTTCCAGCGCGCCGGCGACGACCCGAAGCTCCAGGCGTACGGGCCCCTCATCCTGCGGCTGATGCGCGACGCCGCCGAGCTCGCCGAGACAACGGAGTACCGCGGATGACCGAGGAAGAGATTCTCGTACGGGAGCGGGCCGGGAACGTCTTGGTGGCCCGCCTGAACCGGCCCGCGGCGCGCAACGCGCTCAATCCCGAGCTGATGACCGCGATCGGCGCGGCGCTGCTGGACGCCGAGGCAGACCCGGAGATCCGGGCCCTGATACTCACCGCCAGCGGCGACCGGATCTTCTGCCCGGGCATGGACCTGCGGGCCTTCGCCGACGGCGCCGAGATGAACGGGGGAGCCGACGCGCCGCGCCGCGCCTACCAGCGGCTGCTGGAGGGCGGCGCCCACGTGCCGGTGGTCGGCGCGGCGAACGGCACCGCGCTCGGCGGCGGCATGGAGCTGCTGCTGGCCTGCGACGTCATCGTCGCGTCCGAGGCGGCCAAATTCGGGTTCCCGGAGGTGAAGCGGGGCCTGTTCCCGGCCGGCGGAGGTCTGGCGATCGGGACGCGGATCCCGTTCGCGGCGGCGATGGAGCTGGTGCTGACGGGCGATCCGGTGGACGCTGCCCGAGCCCGGGAGATCGGACTCGTCAACTGCGTCGTCCCACCCGACCAGGTGCTTCCGGCAGCGCTGGAACTGGCCGGGCGGATCGCCGCCAACGCGCCGCTGGGGCTGCTCGCCGCCAAGGAACTGCTGCGGCTGACGGTCACCGACCCGGAGCAGGCCGCGGTCCGCGGCAAGGAATGGGCGCAACGCGTCTTCACCAGCGAGGACGCCAAGGAGGGTGCCGTCGCGTTCGTGGAGAAGCGCGCGCCCGTGTGGCGGGGACGGTGACCCGGTGAGGGCCGCACAGTGCCCGGAGTTCGGGCCGCCGGAGGTGGTGCGCCTCGCCGACGTGCCCGCACCGGTGCCCACCTCCGGGCAGGTACGGGTGCGGGTGCACGCGGCTGCGGCCAACTTCTCCGACGTACTGCTGGTGGCCGGCGAGTACCAGGTGCGGGCGGAGCCGCCGTTCGTGCCGGGCAGCGAGTTCGCCGGTGTCGTCGAAGAGGTCGTCGGGGACGTGCCCGGGATCCGCGTCGGCGACCGGGTCGCCGGCACCGGTCTCGTCGGCGCGTTCGCGGAGCAGGCGGTGGTCGGCGCGCACGCGGTGACGCCGGTCCCGGACACCGTGGAGTACACGGCGGCAGCCGCGTTCGGCGTGGCGCACCGGACGGCGTACCACGCCCTGCACACCGTGGCGGAGCTCCGCGCGGGGCAGGAGCTGGTGGTTCTGGGCGCGGGCGGCGGCGTGGGCCTGGCCGCGGTGCAGCTGGGCACGCTGGCCGGGGCTCGGGTGACGGCGGTGGCGTCGTCGGCGGTGAAGCTGGAGGCTGCCAAGGCGAACGGCGCGAGCGTGCTGATCGACCACCGGTCGTGCGGCGATCTGCGGACGGCACTGAAGCAGGCGCTGCCTGCGGGGGCCGACGTGATCCTTGACCCGGTCGGCGGCGACCTCTCCGAGCCGGCGCTGCGCTCGGTGTGCTGGGGCGGACGGTTCGTCAGCATCGGTTTCACGGCGGGGATTCCGCGGCTACCGCTCAACCTCGTCCTGCTGAAGGGCGCCCAAGTGACGGGCTTCCAGCTGCGCGATGTGGCTGCCCACCTGCCGGAGCGGTTCCAGGCCAGTGAGGCGCGGCTCAAGGAGGCGTTCGCCGAGGGCACCGTCCGTCCGCACATCGGCGGGGTGTACCCGCTCGCCGAGGCGGCGGCCGCGCTGCGTGCCGTGGCGGACGGCCGGGCCGTCGGAAAGATCGTCGTGGATGTGGCCGGCTCCGGCTGAGACACGGGGGCGCCGCGCGGTGTGCGGCGCCCCCGCCGAAGCGCCACTGACACATGGAGAAAATCCAGTTCTCGATTATTGTAAATGTGACTTTCCAAGTGGGAGCATCAGGCCGTGGACACCTTCGCCGCACTGCATGACCTGTCCGGGCGGACCGCCGTGGTGACCGGTGGCTCCCGGGGGATCGGGCGGGCCATCGCACAGGCCCTCGCCGAGGCCGGTGCCGACGTCGTGATCGCCTCGCGCAAACGGGAGGCGTGCGAGACGGCGGCCGACGAGATCCACCAGGCGACAGGCCGGCGAGCGGTCGCCGTCCCCTGCCATGTGGGCCGCTGGGACGACTGCGACCGGCTGATCGCGGAGACCCTCGACGCGTTCGGTCGGCTCGACGTGTTCGTCAACAACGCCGGCATGTCACCGCCGTACAAGAGCCTCGACACGATCACCGAGGAGCTCTACGACAAGACCCTCGGCGTGAACCTCAAGGGCCCCTTCCGGCTCGCGGTGCTGGCCGCCACGCAAATGGCGGAGCACGGCGGCTCCATCATCAACGTCGGCACCGCGGGCTCCCTCGTGGCGAGCGTCCACGAACTGCCGTACGCGTGCGCCAAGGCGGGGCTCAACGCGCTCACCGTGGGACTCGCCGAGGCGTACGCGCCGAAGGTGCGCGTCAACGCGATCCTGCCGGGCCCGTTCCTCACCGACATCTCCCGCGGCTGGGCCCCCGAGAACCCCGACGACGCCCCCTTCGTGCCGCTGGGCCGCATGGGCCGTCCCGAGGAGGTCGCCCCGCTGGCGGTGCACCTCGCCTCGGACGCCTCCAGCTTCACCACCGGTGCGATCATCCGCGTGGACGGCGGCGTGACCCGCAAGGTCTGATCCCGCAAGGGCCGCCCGCGCACCGAAAAGAACCCGACCGCAAAGAATCCGATTTCCGGCAACGACGCAGGAGCGGAATGCCCGTGACCGATTCGAACAAGGCCACACCGGACAGGCGGCTGCTGATAGACGGCCAACTGGTGGGGGCAGCGACGACGTTCGCCTCCGTCAACCCGGCCACCGGCGACATCGTCGCGCACGCCCCGGACGCGGGCCCCGCCGAGGCGGAGGCGGCCGTCGCCGCCGCCCGCCGCGCCTTCGACACCACGGCATGGGCCACCGACCGGGACCTGAGGGCCCGATGTCTCGACCAGCTCCACCAGGCCCTCGTCGACCACAAGGAGGAGCTGCGGGCGCTCACCATCGCCGAGGTCGGCGCGCCCCACCGGCTCACTCTCGGCGCGCAGTTGGAGGAGCCCATCGCCACGGTCCGCTGGTACGCGGACCTGCTCCCGGAGTACCCGCTCACCCAGGACCTCGGCACCGTCGAATCCCGGGGCGCGCGGCACCGCCGCTGGATCGAGAAGGAGCCCGCGGGCGTCGTCTCGGCGATCATCCCGTACAACTACCCGAACCAGATCGCCCTGGCGAAGCTCGCCCCCGCCCTCGCCGCCGGCTGCACCGTCGTCCTCAAAGGCGCCCCGGACACACCACTGATCACCCTCGCCCTCGGCGAACTCATCGCGGAACACACCGACATCCCGCCCGGCGTCGTCAACATCCTGTCGTCCTCCGGCGCGTCGGCCGGCGAGGTGATGACCACCCACCCGGACGTCGACATGGTCACCTTCACCGGCTCCACCGCCACCGGCCGCCGCGTCATGGCCGCCGCCGCGGAAACCGTGAAGAAGGTGTTCCTCGAACTCGGCGGCAAGTCCGCCATGGTGCTCCTCGACGACGCCGACTTCGCGGCCGCGTACATGGCCGCCGGGTTCATGACGTGCAGCCACTCCGGGCAGGGTTGCGCCATCACCACCCGTCTCCTCGTCCCCCGCGAACGGCACGACGAGACCGCCGAGCGGGTCGCGGGCGTCCTCGCCCACATCCCGTACGGCGACCCGACCGACCCTGCCACGTACATGGGGCCGCTCATCAGCGAACGGCAGCGCGACAAGGTGGACGCCATGGTGCACCGCGCCGTCGCCGACGGCGCCAAGCTGGTGTGCGGCGGTGAGCGCCTCGACCCGGGTTTCTTCTACAAGCCGACGCTGCTGGCGGGCGTCGACCCGGACAGCGAGATCGCGCAGGAGGAGGTCTTCGGGCCGGTCCTCAGCCTCATCCCGTACGAGGACGAGGACGACGCGGTGCGGATCGCCAACAACTCGGCGTACGGCCTCTCGGGAGCCGTGTTCAGCGCTTCGCAGGAGCGTGCGGTCGCCGTGGCGCGGCGGATCCGCAGCGGCACGTTCAGCATCAACGGCGGCAGCTACTTCGCGCCGGACAGCCCGTTCGGCGGCTACAAGCAGTCCGGCATCGGTCGGGAGTACGGCACGGCCGGGCTTGAGGAGTTCCTGGAGACCAAGACGTTCGGGGTGGTGGCGGAATGAAGCCTCTGGAGGGAATCCGCGTCGTCGAGGCGGCCATGTACGGTTTCGTGCCCTCGGCGGGCGCGGTGCTGGCCGAGTGGGGCGCCGACGTCATCAAGATCGAACATGCCGTCACCGGGGACCCGCAGCGCGGGCTCCGCCGTACCGGCAACTTCGTCATCGAGGACGGCGAACCCAACCCGAACATCGAGCACGCCAACCGCGGCAAGCGCAGCATCGGCCTCGACATGTCCAAGCCGGAGGGCCTGGAGGTGCTGCACGAACTGGTCAGGGACGCCGACGTGTTCCTCACCAGCTTCCTGCCGTCCGCCCGCCGCCGGTTCCGGATCGACGTCGAGGACATCCGGGCCGTGAACCCGAAGATCGTGTACGCACGGGGCAGCGCCCTCGGTCCGCGCGGTCCGGAGGCCGAGAAGGGCGGATACGACATGACCGCCTTCTGGGCCCGCGCCTCCACCGCGGCCTGCATCACCCCGGAGGGCACCGACGGTGTCCTCTCCGCCCCGGTGCCCGCCTACGGCGACACGATCTCCGGTACCAACCTGGCCGGCGGTATCGCGGCCGCGCTGCTGAAGCGGGAGCGCACGGGGGAGCCGTCCGTCGTGGACGTCTCCCTGCTCGGCAGCGGCGTGTGGGCGATGGGCCACGGCATCGCGCTGGCCCGGCTCAAGAAGCAGCCGTGGGTGATGGCCCCGCCCGGCAAACAGCACGCCTACGCCAACCCGCTCACCATGCTGTACCGCACGGCCGACGGGCGGCACATCTCGCTGGTGATGCTGCAGCCCACCCGGTTCTGGGCGGACGTGTGCCGGCACGTCGGTCTCGAGCACCTCGTCGACGACCCCCGGTTCGCCACCGCCGACTCCATCGCCGAGCACAGCCAGGAGGCCGTGGCCGCGTTGCAGGAGGCCTTCGGCAGCCGCCCCCTCTCCGAGTGGACGCGGCGCCTCTCCACCCTGTCCGGCCCGTGGGCCCCCGTCCAGGACTCCGTCCAGGTCGGCGACGACCCGCAGGTGGTGGCCAACGGCTACCTCCGGCGCGTCGGAGACCTCGAACTCGCCACCGGGCCCGTGCAGTTCGAGACCGAGTCGCCTGACCCGACACCGGCCCCCGAGTTCGCAGCCCAGACCGAAGAGGTCCTGCTGGAGCTGGGGTACGACTGGGACCGCATCCTCGCCCTCAAGGCGGCCGGCGCGGTCACCTGACGACACGCGGTTCCCCACGGCCAACGGCGTACGGGCCCCATGGGCTCAGTTCTCGTGCAAAAGGAGGGGCTTTGTCATGCGAACGATCCCGTCCGAGCTGGTCAAACGCTACGAGGCGGAAGGCTGGTGGACCCGGGAGACCATCGGCGATCTGCTGGCGCGGGGTCTTCGGGCCGCCCCCGACACGGAGTTCCGGGTGCACTCGGAGGTGCGGCCCTGGTCGGGGACCTTCGCCGATGTGGAGGTGATGGCGCGCAGGCTGGCCGCGGGCCTGCGTGAGCGTGGCGTCGGTCCCGGAGACACCGTGGTGCTGCAGTTGCCCAACTGGGTTGAGGCGGCTGCGGTGTTCTGGGCGTCGGCGTTCCTCGGTGCGGTCGTCGTCCCCGTCGTCCACTTCTACGGGCCCAAGGAAGTCCGCTACATCGTGGCGGCCACCCGGCCCCACGTCTTCGTCGGCGCCGAGCGCTTCGGGCGCCTGGAGTTCCAGGCCGAGCTGTGCGAGGACGTACCCGTGGTGGGCGTCGTGGGCCGCGACTTCGAGGACCTGCTCGCCGACGAGCCGCTGACCGGTCTTCTCCCCGTCGACCCCGCCTCGCCCGCACTGATCGCCTTCACCTCGGGCACCACCCGGGACCCGAAGGGCGTCGTGCACAGCCACCAGACCCTCGGGTTCGAGACCCGCCAGCTGGCGGCCAGCTATCCGCCGGACCGCGGGCGGCAGTTCACCGTCGCACCGGTCGGCCACTTCATAGGCATGGTCAACGCTTTCCTCATCCCGGTGCTCGACGGTACGCCCGTGAACCTAGGCGACACCTGGAACCCGGGCCAGGCACTCGCGCTGCTGGAGAGTGAGGGGCTCGTCGTCGGCGGCGGTGCCCCGTACTACATGACGAGCCTGCTGGACCACCCGGACTGCACCCCGGGGCACTTGGCGCACATGAAGTACGCGGGTATGGGTGGGGCGGCGGTCCCGTCCGCCGTGACCACCCGGCTGGAGAGCCTGGGGATCGCGCCGTTCCGCGCGTACGGCAGTACCGAGCACCCCTCGGTGACCTGCACTGCGTACGACGGTCCCGCGGCGAAGCGGCTGTACACGGACGGTAACCTGCTGCCGGGTGCGGAGCTCCGGCTCACGGAGGACGGTGAGATCCTCACCCGCGGTCCGGACCTGTGCCTCGGCTACACCGACCCCGCGCTGACCGAGGCGGCTTTCGACGACGAAGGCTGGTACCGCACCGGCGACATCGGCGTGCTCGACGAGGACGGCTACCTCACCATCACCGACCGCAAGGCCGACGTCATCATCCGCGGTGGCGAGAACATCAGCGCCGTGGAGGTCGAGGAGGTGCTGCTGGCCATGGAGGCGGTCGCGGAGGCCGCGGTGGTCGCCGCACCGGATCCGCGACTTGGTGAACACGCAGCCGCCCTGGTGCGGTTGAGGCCCGGGCACGCGCTTCCGTCCATGGAGGAGATGCGTGCCCACTTCCAGCGCGCCGGCATCGCCCGGCAGAAGTGGCCGGAAGAGCTGCATGCCGTCGACGACTTCCCGCGGACGCCCAGCGGCAAGGTCAAAAAGTTCCTTCTCCGCAAGCACATTGCGGCGCCTCAGTAGTGAGAATAAGATTCTCTCGTTCGACTAAGGAGGATCTCATGGCATCGCGCTGGCGGAGCATCCCCGAGCTGGTGCTGAGCGCGGCCGACCGCTTCGGCGACGCAGAAGCCGTGGTGGACGGCCCGCTCCGCCTCACCTTCACCGAACTCGCCGACCGGGTCCGCCGGGCCGCCGGGGCCTTCGCGTCGGCGGGCGTGGACAAGGGCGACCGGGTCGCCGTGTGGGCCCCCAACTCGGCCGAGTGGATCATTGCCGCGTTCGGCCTGCTCACCGCGGGCGGCGTGCTCGTACCGGTCAACACCCGGTTCCAGGACGAGGAGGCGCACGACATCGTGCGGCGCAGCGGCGCCAAGGCCCTCCTCGTCCAGAACGGCTTCCTGGACCGCGAGTTCACCGGCCCGCCCGGCGTCCCCGTGATCGACATCAAGTCGGACTTCCTCGCCTCGGGCACGCCCCTGGAGCGCGAGGTCGACGGTGACGACCTGTCCGACATCGTCTTCACCTCGGGGACCACCGGCCGCCCCAAGGGCGTCATGATGACGCACGACCAGACCCTGCGCGCGTACGCCGAGTGGTGCGACCTGGCCGGGCTGCGCCAAGGCGACCGCTACCTGATCGTCAACCCGTTCTTCCACATCTTCGGCTACAAGGCCGGCTGCGTCGCCTCCCTGATCCGCGGCGCGACCATCCTGCCCGTCGCCGTCTTCGACGTGGACCGGGTCCTCGACCTGGTCGAGAAGGAGCGGGTGACGGTGCTGCCAGGACCGCCCACCCTCTACCACTCCCTGCTCGAAGCCGGCGGCGGACGGGACCTGTCCTCGCTGCGCGTCGCCGTCACCGGCTCCGCCGACATCCCGGTGGAACTGGTCCGCCGGGTCGTCACCGAGCTGCCCTTCAAGACCCTGATGACCGGGTACGGGCTGACCGAGGCGGGCACCGTCACCGCGTCCCGGCCGGGGGACCCCTTCGAGGCGATCGCGACGACGGTGGGCACCGCATGTGAGGGCTTCGAGGTCCGCGTCGCCGACGACGGCGAGGTGCTGGTGCGCGGCTACGGCGTGATGCGCGGCTACCTCGACGACCCCGAAGCCACCGCCGACGCCATCGACGCGGACGGCTGGCTGCACACCGGCGACCTCGGGGAGCTGGACGACGAGGGCAGGCTGCGGATCGTCGGCCGCAAGAAGGACATGTTCATCGTCGGCGGCTTCAACGCCTACCCCGCCGAGATCGAGGGCTTCCTCCTCGAGCACCCCGCCGTCGCCCAGGTCGCCGTCGTCGGCGTACCCGACGAGCGGATGGGGCAGGTCGGCAAGGCGTTCGTGGTCCCGCGCGGCGAGGTCACCGCCGAGGAGCTGACCGCCTGGAGCCGGAAGCGGATGGCCGGGTTCAAGGTCCCCCGGTACGTGGAGTTCCGCACGGAACTGCCGCTCACCGCCACCGGAAAGGTGCTGAAGGACCAGCTGCGCTGACCGCGTCCCTACCATCGAGGAACCGCAACCGCCATGAGCGACGACTCCGACGCCTCCGAGGTCCGCACCTCCTCCGGCATCCCCCTGAAGCCGGTGTACTCCGCGGCCGACCGGCCCGCCGAGCCGCCCGCACCCGGCAGCTTCCCCTTCACCCGCGGCAACTACCCGTCCGGCTACCGGGGCCGGCTGTGGACCCTGCGCCAGTACTCCGGCTTCGGCACCGCCGAGGAGTCCAACCGGCGCTACCGCTACCTGCTCGACCAGGGCGGCACCGGCCTGTCCGTGGCGCTCGACCTGCCCACCCAGTGCGGCTACGACTCCGACGACCCGGAGGTGGGGGAGGAGGTCGGCCGGGTCGGCGTCGCGGTGGACACCCTCGCCGACGCCGAGATCCTCTTCGACTCCATCCCGCTCGACCGGATCAGCACCAGCTTCACCATCAACGGCACGGCGGCCATCCTCCTCGCGCTTTACGTGGCCGCCGCCGAGCGCCGCGGCATCCCCCGCGCCAAGCTCACCGGCACCATCCAGAACGACATCCTCAAGGAGTACGCCTCGCGCGGCACCTGGATCTGGCCGCCCGAGCCGTCGCTGCGGCTGATCGCCGACACCATCGAGTTCTGCGCGGACCAGGTGCCCCGCTTCAACGCGATCTCGGTGGCCGGCGCCCATTTCCGCGACGCCGGCGCCAACGCCGTCCAGGAGATGGCCTTCACGCTGGCCGACGGCGTCACGTACTGCGAGACCGTGCTCGAGCGCGGGCGGATGACCATCGACCAGTTCGCCCCGCAGATCTCCTTCTTCTTCTACACGCACGGCGATTTCTTCGAAGAGGTCGCCAAGTACCGGGCCGGGCGGCGGCGTTGGGCGACGCTGGTGAAGGAGCGGTTCGGCGCGAAGACCGACAAGGCGTGCATGTTCCGCTTCGGCTGCGTGGCCGGCGGGGCCTCCCTGTACGCGCCGCAGGCCCGCAACAACACTGTGCGTGTGGCGTATGAGGCGCTGGCCTCCGTACTCGGCGGCGTGCAGTCGATGTTCACCGCCGCCTGGGACGAGCCGTTCGCGCTGCCCAGCGAGGAGTCGGCCACGCTGGCGCTGCGCACCCAGCAGATCCTCGCGTACGAGACCGGTGTCACCCGCGTCGCCGACCCGCTCGGCGGCTCGTACTTCGTGGAGGCGCTCACCGACGCCACCGAGGAGCGCATCGTGCAGATCATGGACGACCTGGAGCGGCACGGCGGCATGGTCCGCGCCATCGAGGACGGATACCTGCAGGGCCTCATCGCCGACGAGGCGTACCGCACACACCGGGACACCGAGTCCGGCGCACGGCCCGTCGTCGGCGTCAACCGCTTCACCTCCGACGACCCGCCACCGGACCTCGCGATGTACGAACTGGACGCCGAGGGCAAGGAGCGGCAGCTCAAGCGTCTTGCCCGGGTCAAGGCGGAACGCAGCACGGCCGACGTGCGCGCCCGTCTCGCGGACCTGAAGCGCGCCGCGGAAGGCTCCGCGAACCTCATGGAGCCGCTGATCGAATGCGCCCTGGCCTACTGCACGGTGGGGGAGATGTCCGACGCGCTGCGCGCGGTGTGGGGCGAGTTCCAGCAGCCGGTGGTGTTCTGATGCCGGCCCGCGTACTCGTCGCCAAACCGGGACTCGACGGCCATGACCGGGGCGCCAAGATCGTCGCGCGGGCGCTGCGGGACGCCGGGTTCGAGGTCGTGTTCACCGGCATCCGCCGCCGCGTCGACGACATCGTGGCCACCGCGGTCCAGGAGGACGTCGCCCTGGTCGGCCTCAGCATCCTGTCGGGCGCGCACGTCGCGCTCACCCGCCGCATCGTCGAGGGGCTCCGCGCGGCCGGTGCGGAGGACATCGGCGTCGTCGTAGGCGGCACCATCCCGGCGGCCGACGTGCCGCGGCTGCGGGCGGCCGGGGCGGATGCCGTGTATCCGACCGGAACCCCGCTGGACGAGATCGTCGCCGACATCCGCAAGCTCACCGCTTCTGCTTCTGCCTCTTCCTCTGCTTCTGACTAGGGACTCTTATGCGTATCGGAGTGATGAGCGGCCCCGAGCGGGGCGACAGCGCGCGCAAGGCAGCCCGGATGGTCGACGACGCGACGTGGGCGGAGGAGGCCGGGTTCGACACCGTGTGGGTGCCGCAGGTGCCCACCGACTTCGACGCCCTCACGGCCATCGCCCTCATGGGGACGGCGACGTCGCGGATCGAGATCGGGACGGCGGTCGTCCCCGTCCACGCCCAGCACCCCGTCGCGCTGGCCCGGCAGGCGCTCTCCGTGCACGCGGCGACCGGCGGGCGGCTCGCGCTCGGCGTCGGGGCCTCGCACCACTGGATCGTCCGCGACATGCTGGGCCTGCCGTACGAGCGGCCCGCCGCATACACCCGCGACTACCTGGAGGTGCTCGACTCCGCGCTGAGCGGCACGGGTTCGGTGGACGTGGAGAACGAGACCTTCACCGTGCACAACCCGCTGGGCCTCGCCCCCGTGGCGCCGCTGCCGGTCCTCACGGCCGCGCTCGGCCCGGTGATGCTGCGCATCGCGGGCGAGAGGTCGGACGGCACCGTGCTGTGGATGGCGGACGAGCGGGCGGTGGCCGAGCACGTCGTCCCGCGCATCACCAAGGCCGCCGAGGCCGCGGGCCGCCCCGCACCACGCGTCGTGGCGGGCATCCCGGTCTGCCTGTGCGCACCATCCCAGGTCGACGAGGCACGCGAGCGCGCCAACCGCATCCTCGGCGAAGCCGAGATCTCGCCCAACTACCAGCGGCTGCTGGAGTACGGCGACGCCCGGGACGTGGGCGACCTGTGCGCGGCCGGAGACGAGGCGGCGATCACCGCCCGCTTCAAGCGGTTCGCGGACGCGGGCGTGACGGACCTGTCGGTGCGGCTGCTGCCGATCGGCGAGGGCCGGGACGCGTTGGTCGCCTCCAAGCTGCGCACCCGCGAGGTGGTCGCGGGGATCGCGGCGGAGATCCGGTGATCGGGGCCGGGGAGGCGGGCCGGGGCGGACAGCCGGGGGCAGACCGCTCGAAGGGGGCGGCGGGTGCGGGCCCGCTGGCCGGGCTCCGAGTCCTGGAGGTCGGGCACATCCTCGCGGGTCCCTACGCCACCATGCTCCTCGCCGACCTCGGCGCCGAGGTCACCAAGGTGGAACCGCCCGGCGGAGACCTGTCCCGCCAGGTCTCCGACTCCTACTTCGCCAGCCTCAACCGCGGCAAACGCTCGGTCCGCCTCGACCTGACGACACCGGCCGGGCAGGACCGCCTGCACACGCTCGTCCGCGAAGCCCACGCGCTGCTGGTGAACCTCAAGCCGTCCGCCATCCGCCGCTTCGGTCTCACCTACGAGGCACTGAAGCCGTACAACGAGCGCCTGGTGTGCGTGGCCCTCACCGGCTGGGGCATGGATGCGGGCGACGAGCCCGCCTTCGACTACGTGGTCCAGGCGGCCACCGGCGTCGCCGCCATGACCGGCGAACCCGACGGCCCGCCCCTCCTCCCCGGCTACTCGTCCGCCGACAACTCCGCGGGCCTGACGGCCGCCCTCGGCCTGCTCGCCCATGTCCACTCCGGACGCGGCGGTCAAGTCGAGGTCAGCCTCCGCGACGTGATGCTCTCCCAGCTCAACTATCGCGCCGCCGCCTGGCTCAACGACGGCACACCGCCCCGGCGGTTGCCGGGCGGCGCGCACTCCTTCTACGTACCGGCCCAGCTCTTCCCCACCGCCGAAGGGCACCTGGCCCTGTTCGTCACCCACGACACCTTCTGGCGCGCCTTTGCTGCCGAGGCGGGTATCGACGAACCCGCCTTCGCGACGATGGCACAGCGGGCCGCCCGCCGCGAGGACGTGGTGGCGGCCGTCACCAAGGCGCTCGCCGCCGACACCGCCGCGGGCTGGGAGGCCCGCTTGCGCCCGCTCCGGATCCCGGCGGCGGCCGTCCGCACCCTCCCCGAGGCGCTTGCCGCGGCCCCCGACGCGGTGGTCGAGGCCGGCGACTTCCGCCTCGTCGGCAGCCCGATCCGGGTTGGGGGCCACGAGCCGTCGTACGGGCCGCCGCCGCGCCTGGGCGAGCACGGCGGCGACTGAGGGTCGGTACGCCGTCCTGACGAGGGCAGATCAGCGCAGAACCGTTCCCCCGTCCACGTTCAGGACCTGGCCGTTGACCCAGCTGCCTTCGTCGGAGAGGAGGAAGGCCACCATGCCGGCGACATCCCCGGGCCGGCCGTGGCGGGTACTGCGCGTGCGGGCGAGCATGGCCTGCAGCATGTCGGCCGGGGCTCCGTCCCGGATCTCGTCAGTCAGGATGAGGCCGGGAGCGACGGCGTTGGCGCGGATGCCCTCCCTGCCCCAGCGCGATGCGACGTGGCGGGTGAGTGCGTTGATGCCGGCCTTGGTCGCGGAGTAGGCGGGCCGCTTGGCTTCGCCGGTGAAGGCCGCGATAGAGGACGTGTAGACGATGGCCCCGCCTCCCCGGGCGAGGAGCGCGGGGACGGCGTGACGGGTGACCAGCATGTGGCCGCGCAGATTGACGGCGATGAGGCGGTCCCATATGGCGAGGTCGATGTCCACGACGTCGGTGTCCTGGGAGACCGCGCGCATGTCGCCGGCATTGATGTGCACGGCGTCGAGGCCCCCGAAGATCCGCACCGCGGACGAGACCAGGGACGCCACCGAGGCGTCGTCGGAGATGTCGAACTGCACGGCGACCGCCTGGCCGCCGGCGTCGTTGACGGCCGCCGCGGTCTGCTCGGCTCCCGCCAGGTTGAGATCGCCGATCACAACCTTGGCGCCCTCCTGTGCCAGCCGCAGCGCCGAGGCGGCACCGAGCCCGGTGGCGGCGCCGGCGACCAGGACGACCTTGTCCTTCAAACCTTCCATGGTTTCCTCTCCGGAAGCGCTACGCCGAGCACCCCTTGCCGAATGGATTGCGGCACCTCACACGCTGTAGCCGCCATCGACACCAAGGGCCTGCCCGCTGATGAAACCCGCGCGGTCCGAGGCGAGGAACGCGACCGCCTCGGCGATGTCCTGGGCGTCGCCGAAGCGACGCAGCGGGATGTTGCGGCGGGTGACCGCCAGCGCCGCCTCGTCGAGTTCGCCGGAATCGATCAGGCGCCCCGCGATGCCGTCGGTCAGCATGCCTGGTGCGACGCAGTTCACGCGGACGCCGAAGCGGCCCTCCTCGGCGGCCAGCCCCCGGGCGACCGCCTCGACCGCGCCCTTCGCGCCCGATGAGAGTCCGTCGCGGACCGGGAAGCGGCGGGTGGCCACGGTGGTGACGGCGACGATGTTGCCCTGGCTCTCTCGCAGCAACGGCAGCGCGGGGTGGACCAGGTTGAAGAACGCCACCGCATCTGCCTCGAGCTGGGCGCGGTACTGGGCCGGCGTCACCTTGCTCAGATGCACCATCGGCACGTGCGGGCCTGCCGCGTAGACCAGCGTGTGCAGGCCGCCCCGCGCACCGGCCTCACGGATCGCAGCCGCAGCGTCCTCCTCCTCGCTCAAGTCGGCCTGCACATAGCCGACTTGAACGCCTTCCCGTGCCGTATCGGCAGCCAGGTCGTGCGCGGCCGCCTCGCTGCTGCGGTAGGTGAACACCACGTCGCAGCCGCTCCGCGCCAGCGTGCGTACGATCGCCGCGCCGATGCCGCCGGTACCGCCCGCCACCAGCGCAACGCCCTTGCGATCGGCGAAGTCGCCCGTCACATGTGCCTCCTCCACCGGAAAACCCCCTACAGCCCAAGCGACTTGGCGATGATGACCTTCATGACCTCGCTCGTCCCCGCGTAGATACGGGTGATGCGCGCATCCGCGTACAGGCGGGCTATCGGATACTCCCGCATGTAGCCGTAGCCACCGAAGAGCTGCAGGCAGCGGTCCACCGCCCGGGCCTGCATCTCCGTGCAGAACAGCTTCACCTTCGCGGCGTCGGCACCCGAGAGCCTGCCCTCCACCAGTTCGCGGACCGACCGGTCGAGCATCGCCTGCGCCGCCTCTACCTCCGCGGCGACCGCCGCCAGCTCGAACTTCGTGTTCTGGAACGAGGACAGCTCCTTGCCGAACACTGTGCGGTCCTTGACGTACGCGACCGTCGTGTCCAGCGCCGCCTGCGCCTGTGCCACCGACCCCACCGCGACGGTCATGCGTTCCTGGGGGAGGTTGTGGCCGAGGTAGGAGAAGGCCTCGCCCTCCTCGCCCAGCCGGTTCGTCACCGGCACCCGCACGTCGTCGAAGGCGAGCTCGACGGTGTCCTGCACCTTGATGCCGATCTTGTCGAGGACACGGCCCCGGCTGAAGCCGGGCATGCCGTCCTCCACGACCAGCAGAGTCAGCCCCGCCCTGCGGTCGTCCGGGTCGTGCGACGTCCGCGCCACCACGATCACCAGGTCGGCCAGGAGCCCGCCCGTGATGAAGGTCTTGGCCCCGTTCACGACGTAGCAGTCGCCGTCGCGTACCGCCGTGGTGCGGATGCCCGCGAGGTCCGATCCGGTGCCGGGCTCGGTCATGGCGATGGCGGTCAGCAGCGTGCCGGCGGCCAGGCCGGGGAACCAGCGCTCGCGCTGTTCCTTGTCCGCGTACGCGAGGAAGTACGGCAGGATGACGTCGAGTTGGGTGCGGACGGTGCCGAGGGTGACCAGCTGGCGCGCCGCCTCCTCCTGCAGGACGACGTTGTATCGGTAGTCGTCGAGCCCCGCTCCGCCGTACTCCTCCGGGATGGCCAGGCCCATCACCCCGAGGGAGCCGAGCTGCTCGAAGACCTCGCGCGGCAGGCGTCCGGCCTTCTCCCAGTCCTCGTAGTGCGGTACCACCTCGCGGGCGATGAAGTCCCGTACGAGTCCCCGGAACGCCTCGTGGTCGGCGGTGAAGATGTCCCGCTGCACCCGTGCCCCTCTCTCCCTGTGGCTTCGTCAGGACGCCAGCTCGACGAGCGTGGCGTTGGCCGTGCCGCCGCCCTCGCACATGGTCTGCAGGCCGTAGCGGATTCCGTGCGCGCGCATGTGGTGGATCATCCGCGTCATGAGGACCGCGCCGGACGCGCCGAGGGGGTGCCCGAGCGCGATCGCCCCGCCCAGCGGGTTGACCAGCGCCGGGTCCGCGCCCGTCTCCGCGAGCCAGGCCAGCGGGATCGGTGCGAACGCCTCGTTCACCTCGAACACCCCGACCTCGTCCAGGCCGACGCCCGCCTTGCGCAGCACCTTCTCGGTCGCTGGAATCGGCCCGGTCAGCATCAGCACGGGGTCGGCGCCGGCGACCGCGCCCGCCCGGTAGCGCACCAGCGGCGTGAGGCCCAGCTCGCGTGCCTTCTCCGGCGTGGTGACCAGGAGCGCCGCGGCGCCGTCGGAGATCTGCGAGGCGTTGCCCGCGTGGATCACCCCGTCCTCCTGGAAGGACGGCTTCAGCTGGGCCAGTGTCGCCGCGCTGGTGCCGCGCCGCACTCCTTCGTCGGCCGTCACCTTCGCCCCGTCGACCGGCACCGGGACGATCTCGGCGTCGAACGCCCCCGCGTCCTGCGCGGCGGAGGCACGCTCGTGGGAGAGGGCCGCGAACTCGTCGAGGCGGGTGCGGTCGAAGCCCCACTTGCGGGCGATCTTCTCGGCTGAGATCCCCTGGTTGAAGGAGAAGCCGTCATAGCGGGCCAGCACACGCGGCCCGTACGGCATCCCGCTCGCCCTCGCGGCGCCGAGCGGGACGCGGCTCATCGTCTCCACGCCGCCCGCCACCACCACCTCGTACTGCCCGGACAGCACAGCCTGGGCGGCGAAGTCCAGGGCCTGCTGGCTCGATCCGCAGGCCCGGTTGACGGTCGTGCCCGGCACGCTGTCGGGCCAGCCGGCGGCGAGTACCGCGTACCGCCCGATGTTGCTCGACTGGTCCCCGACCTGCGAGACGCAGCCCCAGACCACGTCGTCGACGACGGCCGGGTCGATGCCGGTCCGTGCCACCAGCGCGTTCAGCACCAGTGCCGAAAGGTCCGCGGGGTGCACCCCGGCCAGACCGCCGTTCCGCTTCCCCACCGGGGTGCGGAGCGCCTCCACCACAACCGCCTCACGCATCGCTGCCTCCTCGTCGGGCACGGTCGCCGACGGGTACCGCCCAGGCTCCCGTGAATTTCGGTTCGCGCCGGTCGGCGTAGGCGGCGTACGCCTCCGCCACGTCACATGTCGCGAAGTTGACGGCCTGGGCTCGCGCCTCGGCGGCCAGCGCGTCCCGCAGCGTGCGGTCCGCGCCCTCGTTGAGCAGGGCCTTGTTCTGCGCCAGGGCCACCGGTGCCCCGCTCGCCAGGCGGGCGCACACGCCGTCCGTGAAGGCGTCCACCTCGTCGTCCGGCACCACCCAGGTCACCAGGTTCAGGGCGCGGGCCTGTTCGGCGTCGAGCGTCTCGGCGAGCAGTGCGAGCCGCTTGGCCTGCTGCAGGCCCACGAGTTTGGGCAGCAGCCAGGAGCCGCCCAGGTCCAGGGAGAGCCCGCGCCGCGCGAAGATCTGCGAGAACCGCGCGCCGGGAGTGGCCACCACCAGGTCGCAGCCGAGCGCCAGATTCCACCCGGCGCCGACCGCCACGCCGGTCACCTTCGCCACGGTGGGCACGGGCAGTTCGTGCAGCAGCAGGGCGACCTCGCTCAGCGCCCGCATCCGGTACGTGGGGTGCTCGGTGCGCAGGCCGCCCGATATGTCGGCGCCCGAGCAGAACGCCCCGCCCGCCCCCGTCACCACCAGGACTCGTACGTCGCGGTCGTTCCCCGCCGCGGTCAGGGCGTCGCGCAGCGCCCGCCACAGCTCATCGTCGATCGCGTTCCGGCGGTTCGGCCGGTTCAGGGTGAGGGTGCGCACGCCGTCGCTGTCGTGGGTCAGCAGCACCGGCTCCTCGCTCACAGTCACCGCGGCTGCCCTCCGAGCACTCCGGAGGCGCGCAGCTCGGCGATCTCGGCTTCGTCCAGGCCGAGTTCGGTAAGGACGGCCTCCGTATGGCTGCCGAGTTCCGGGACCGCGCCCATCGGCGGCTCGTAGCCGGGCAGCACCGGGGGCGGCAGCAGCGCGGGCGTCGGCCCGCCCGGTGTGGCGATCTCGCGCCAGCGGTCGCGGGCTGCCAGTTGCGGGTGGTCGAGCACCTCGCTCGGGGTGTTGAGCTTGGCGTTGCCGATGCCTGCGGCGTCCGCCGCGGCCTGGATGGCCGTCAGCGTCCGCCCTGCGCACCACCCCGCGATCTCCCGGTCCAGCAGCTCCCGCCGGCCGACCCGGTCGGCAGTCGTACGCAGCCGCTCGTCGTCCGCCAGGTCAGGGCGCTCCAGCAGCTCGCGGGCGAAGCGCTGCCACTCGCGGTCGTTGGTGGTGCCCAGCACCACGGTGTGCCCGTCGGCTGTCCGGTATGCCCCGTACGGCGCGACCGCCGGGGAGCCCATGCCGACCGGCTGCTGGTCGACGCCGGTGTGCCGGGTGTACGTCAGCGGGTAGCCCATCAGCTCGGCCATGGTGTCGAACATGCTCACCGAGGCCGTGGCGGGGGAGCGGCGACGTCCCCGCGCGCGCTCGTGCAGCAGTGCCACGACGGACAGTGCCGCGTAGAGGCCGGTGCAGACGTCCGCCGCTGGCGGCCCTGGCTTGGCCGGTGCGCCGGGCAGCCCGGTGATCGCGCAGGCGCCGGACTCGGCCTGGACCAGCAGGTCGTAGGCCCGTTTGTGGGAGAGGGGGCCGCCCGGTCCGTAGCCGTCGATGTCAACGCAGATCAGCTTCGGGTGACGTACTGTCAGGTCGGCGGAGGAGAGTCCGAGTTTGGCCGCGGCGCCGGGTGCGAGGTTCGAGACGAACACGTCGGCGCGGTCCAGCAGCCGGTGGAGCACCTCCGTACCGGCGGCCGACTTCAGGTCCAGGGTCACCGACTCCTTGCCCCGGTTCACCCACACGAAGTGCGCGGCCAGGCCGTGAACCGCGTCGTCGTAGTACCGGGTGAAGTCACCGCCGTGCGGGCTCTCGACCTTGATGACCCGCGCGCCGAGATCGCCCAGCGTCCGGGTGCACATTGGGGCCGAGACCGCCTGCTCCAGTGAGACCACGGTGATCCCCGACAGCGGTCCGGCCGAGGAGTCGGCCGCGGAGTCCTCCGTAGCGCCGTCCTGCGTGCTCGTCACGCTCTATCTCCCTCCCAGGTGCGCGAGCCCGCGCTCAGTCGTTGGCGAACCGTGCCCGCAGCTGGTCCTTGAGCACCTTCTGGCTGGCGTTGCGCGGCAGTTCGCCGACGATGCGGACGTGCCGCGGCACCTTGAAGTTGGCCATGTGGGCGCGCGCCCACGCGATGACGTCCGACTCCTCCGCCCGCTGCCCGGGCTTGAGGACCACGAAGGCGCAGCCGACCTCGCCGAGCCGCTCGTCCGGTACGCCGATCACGGCGGCCTGCTGGACCGGTTCGCAGCCGAGCAGCAGCTTCTCGATCTCGGCCGGGTAGGCGTTGAAGCCGCCGACGATGTACATGTCCTTCTTACGGTCGACGATCGACAGGTTGCCGTCCTCGTCGAGCACGCCGATGTCGCCGGTGCGCAACCAGCCGTCCGGGCCGATCGCCGCCGCCGTGGCCTCGGGTTCCTCCCAGTAGCCGCGGGTCACGTTGTAGCCGCGTACCTGGACCTCGCCCGCATCCCCGGCGGGCAGGGCCCGCCCCTGGTCGTCCGCGATCCGCACCTCCACGTCGGGGATGGGGCGTCCGGTGGTGCGGGCCACCGTCGGGGCGTCGTCCCCGATCCGGGTCGTCGTCACCAGGGCGGACGACTCGGTGAGCCCGTAGGCGCTCATCACGATGTCGAAGGACAGGTCGTCCTTCATGGCGTGGATGAGCTGCTCCGGGATGGTGGTGCCGCCCGTCATCGATACTCGCAGCGAGGACACGTCGTGCGCGCGCCTGCGCGGATGGTTGATCAGGTCCTGGAAGATCGTCGGCGGCCCGAGCAGGATGCTGACCTTCTCCCTGCTGATCAGCTCCAGCGCCTGGCCCGCGTCGAAGAGCCGCATGGGGATCACGGTGACGCCGTGGATCAGCGAGGCCAGCCAGCCCGCCTTGTAGCCGAAGCAGTGGAAGAACGGCGGGATCACCAGGAATGTGTCGGAGTCGGTGAACGTGTACTCCTCGGACATCCAGCCGTAGGCGCGCAGCGACTGGCCGTGGGTGAGGATCACGCCCTTGGGGTGGCCGGTGGTCCCGGACGTGAACATCACGTCGGAGATGTCGTCGGGTGTCAGGCGGGCGACGGCGGCGTTCGCCTCGGCGTCGGGCACGCTCTCGCCCCGGTCGAGAAAGCCCGGCCAGTCCAGGTCCGCCGCCCCCCGCGGGCCGAGGATCGACACGGTGGTGCGCAGCGCGGGCAGGTCCGGATCCTCCTTGAGCAGCTCGGCGATGTAGTCGGTGCCGAGGAAGGACGACGCGAAGAGGGCCTTGGCCTCCGACTTGCGCAGGATGTAGGAGAGTTCGGCCGATTTGAAACGGGTGTTGAGGGGGACGACGATGCCTCCGGCGCCCTGGATGCCGAGCGCGGCGACGATCCACTCCGCGGAGTTGGGGGCGCACAGGCCCACGCGGTCGCCGGGGCCGATGCCGAGTGCGAGCGCCGCCCGGGCGCCGCGCACCATCTGGCGTTCCAGCTCGCGGAAGCTCCAGCGGACGTCTCCGTCGACGAGGGCCGGCGCGTCGCCGAAGCGCTGGGCGGCGCGCCGTATGACGTGCGGGATGCTGACGTACTCCTGGTCGTATCGCATGGTCGGCTCCGATCGGCTGAACGCTGGGGTGCTGCGGTAACGCGAAACGACGGGGGCTATCCCGCCGACGGCAGGCGCAGCAGGCGCTTGGCGATGATGTTCCGCTGGATCTGCGAGGTGCCGCCGTAGACGGAGGCGGCCCGGGAGTAGAGGTACTCGCCGAACACCTCGCCGCCCTCGCGGAACAGCTCCTCCGGGAGCACCTTCAGTGCGGTCTCGTAGAGCCGCTGCTCGGTGCGGGTCATCAGCAGCTTGTCGACGGACGACTCGGGGCCCGCGCCCTGCCCGGCCAGGCGTTCGGCGGTACGGCGGCGGGCGTGGGCGACGAGCACCTGGTAGTCGGCGACGCACCGGCCGACCGCCGAGACCATCCCGTCCGGCAGGTCGTCCCGGCGGTCCTGGAGCGCCTGCCGCAGGCGTTCCAGGAGCAGCCCGTATTTGGAGAGGTGGCCGGTGTCGAGGGCGTTGCGCTCGTAGTTGACGGTGGTCATGGCGAGCGCCCAGCCGTCGCCCTCGGCGCCGATGCGCTCGTCCTCCTCGATCCGCACGTCGTCGAGGAACAGTTCGCAGAACTCATCGTCACCGTTGGCGGCGCGCAGCGGCCGTACGGTGACCCCTTCGCGGTCGAGGGGGAGGACGAAGGCCGAGATGGAGGAGTGGGCGGGTGCGATGGGGGTCCCCCCTGCTCGAGCGGAGCCGAGAGCTTGGGGGAGGTCGGTGCGGGCGAGCAGTAGGCAGTAGTCCGAGTACTGCGCGTAGCTCGTCCACAGCTTCTGGCCGCGCACCGTGTAGTGGCCGTCGCGCGGTTCGGCGTAGGTGCTCATCCCGGCCAGGTCCGAGCCGGCGCCGGGTTCGCTGAAGCCCTGGCACCACACGTCGTCGCCGGACAGCATCCGGGGCAGCAAGCGCAGCCGCTGCTCCTCGGACCCGAACTCCAGCAGCGCGTGGGCGAGATAGCCGATGCGCGGGACGCCGGGGGCGCGGCAGGCGCCCAGCTCGTCGCTGACCGCCACCTGGTGCAGCGCGGTCAGGCCGCGTCCGCCGTAGCACTCGGGTACGTCCAGGCCGACCCAACCACCCGCGTGAAGCTGCCGGTGCCAGCGGTGCAGGAACACCGCCGCCGGCTCGTCCGGCAGCCGCTCAGGCAGCGGGTTCGCGGCCAGCCAGGCGCGGAACTCACGGCGCAGCTGCTCGAGGTCGGCCGGGTCGCCGAAGTCCAGCGGGTCGTCGGTCACGGCGCCTCCTCGGGAGGTCGTGTCTGCTCGGGAGGTCATGTCTGGTGTCGTCCGGCGGCACGGTTGCCCGGGCGAGTCATGCCTGCGCCGGCGCGGCGAGTACGGGCAGCAGGTCCGCGGAACGGGCCAGCACGGTGGCGCCGAGCAGGACCCGGCGCAGATACAGGTGGGCGGTGTGCTCCCAGGTCTGCGCGATCCCGCCGAACACCTGCATCCCGGTGTAGACCGCCTCGACGGCCGACTCGTTCGCCTCGGCCTTCGCCACGCGGGCGGCGGCGAGGGCGGCTTCGGGGGACGCGTGGTCGAGGCACCAGGCCGCGTACCGGACGGCGCTCGTGCAGGCCTCCACGGCGACGGTGGCGTCGGCGAGCAGGTGCTGCACTGCCTGGAAGGAGCCGATGGCCCGCCCGTACTGGGTCCGTTCCCGGGCGTAGTCCGTGCTCTGCGCGAGGAACGAGCGAGCCGCGCCCACCAGTTCGCTGGTGACCATCACGAGCGCCCACGCCTGCCAGTACTGCCGCCGTTCGGCGTCGAGTCGCCCGAGGACGGTGGGAGGGGCGTCGGAGCGCAGGGCGCGGACGGTCCGCAGCGAGTCGGTGGTCGGGGTGGGGACGCCAAGGCCGGACCAGCGCACAGTGCCGTCGTCCGCAACCCACAACGCCCCGTCGGCGCCCTGACAGTCCCAGCCCACCAGGTCCGCACCGTCCGTGGTGCCACAGCCCGCGAACCGCAGGTCGCGTGCGAGCGCCACGGTCGGCACACCCTCGTACGCCACCGGGCCGCCGTCGGCTTCCAATAGCCGCAGCAGCTCCGGGGCCAGCAGCACGGTCCCGAGGAAGGACGTGGCCAGCGGATACCGGCCGTGTTCCTCGGCGAGCAGCGCGCACTCCTGCGCGGTGGCCGACGGCGGTGTGGACGCACGCAGTTCGGCCAGGCCGAGCGCGTCGAGCGCCTGCTGCGCGGCCGCCCGGTCGGCGGGCTTCGCCTCAGCCGAAGCACACCGGTACCGCGCGGCGAAGGCCCGCAGCGCCTCGCGTACCAGCCGGAACTCCTCCGCCTCCACGCTCTACGCCTCCTGGGTCTCGGACGCGCGGCTCCTGGCACCGGACGCCAGCTTGCTGACGATCTGCAGGTATTCGGGGCTCGCCATCGTGGACTGCTCGGCCATCAGCGCCGCCTCCATGCCGCCGCGGGACACCTGCTCCACGACCACGGCGAGCGCCGCCTTCGTGGCGCGCAGCGCCTGGGCGGGCTGGGCGGCCAGCCGGTGCGCCAGCGCCAGCGCCTCGCCCTCGAGCTCGGCGGCGGGGACGACACGGTTGGCCAGGCCCAGCTCGACGGCCTTGGCGGCGGGTATGCGGTCGCCGGTGAACAGGTACTCCTTGGCCCGCAGAAGGCTGGTGAGCAGTGGCCACAGGGTGACGCCGCCATCGCCCGCCACCAGGCCGACCGACACATGCGGGTCGGCGAGGTAGGCATCGTCCGCCATCAGCACGAGATCGCAGCCGAGCGCGAGGCTGCAACCAAGGCCCACCGCTGGTCCGTTCACGGCCGCGACGACCGGCAGCGGGAAGCGGATCATCTCTGTCTGGATCGCCCGGTCCAGTCGAATGGAGCGTTCCCGCAGCGCGGGGTCGCTGTGGTGGCGCAGCAGGTGGCCGAAGTCGCCACCGGCGCTGAAGGCGCGGCCGGCGCCGGTCAGCACCACGGCGCGGGCCGCGTCGTCGGCGGCGAGCTCACGCCACACCTCCGCAAGGCGGCGGTGGAGCTCTTCGGACACGCCGTTCAGCTGGTCTGGTCGGTTGAGCGTGACGATGCGGACGTCGTCGTCCGCGGTCACGGTCAGGACGGAGCTTCCCTCGCCCATGAGACCCCATCTCCGGAAGTCGTGAGTCGGCTGTGCGGCCACCGCAACCTCAGCTCACGCTAAAGGCCAGCCAGAATGGGTGTCAACGACCTTACGCATTTTCGTAAACGTGATTCTCGCATGCGTTGGGGGCACCTGGGGCAGTGCTCCCGTGCGAGTTCAGTCGGCCTCGGATGCGGACGGCTCATCCCGGGTGGCGGCGAGATCGAGGCTCGCCCGTGAGTCGACCCGCGCCGCTGCCCGTGCGAAGCCGCAGACGTGGCGCTCCATGCGCCGCCTCGCCGCGGCCGGGTCGCCGTCCCGGATGGCCTTCGCGATGCTCGCGTGGGCGCGCGCGGTGACGTCGCGGATCTCCGCGTCCATGAACTGCTCGATGTCGGTCGCGGCGTAGATCGACTGCGACAGGGCGCTCATGAACCCGATGAGCAGCTCGTTCCCCGAGGCCCGCGCCACCGCCGTGTGCCAGCGCACGTTGGCGCGCAGGAACCGCGGGATGTCCTCGCCCGCCTCGACCAGTTCCGTGTGCGCCGCGTCCAGCTCCGCGAGGTCGTGGTCCGTGCGCCTGCCGGCCGCCAGCGCGGCGCACGCGGGCTCCATGGCCTCGCGGGTCTCGTGCAGGGCGTCCAGCCGGATCTGCTGACCGCGTATCACCAACTGAACGGTGTTCGCGAGCGATTGGTGGTCGGGGCGGTGCACGAAGGCCCCGCCACCCCGGCCCGGCCTGATGCGCAGCAGCCGCTCCACTTCCAGGATGCGCAGGGCCTCCCGGACGGTGGCGCGGCTCAGCCCGGTCTGCTCCACGAGCTGCCGCTCCGGCGGCAGTGGCATCCCCTCCGGGAACTCGCCGGACAGGATCCGCTCGCGTACCTCCGCGGCCAGCACGTCGGACGCCTTCGGCACGCTCAGGGCACCGAAGCGCGCTGTCGAACGGTCTGGCGTGCCACGTCCTGCGGGTGCCGGGGAGGGGGGCTCGGCGCTGTGCACGGTTCAAGCCTTTCGGGTTCGTCGCGGCCGCGGTCCTGCGGGCCTCGTCCGCGGACGCGGGCCGCGGACCAGGTCCGGGATTTCGGGCCGAACCATTGAACAACGCGGGCACACGGCGAGGGTGGTCCGCCCGTCAGTAGCTCCTCGGCATGCCCAGCGTGTGCGACCCCAGGTAGTTCAGGACCATCTCCTGGCTGATCGGTGCGATCTTGAGCAGCCGGGCCTCCCGGAAGTACCGCGCGACGGCGTACTCCTCGGCGTAGCCCATGCCGCCGTGGGTCTGCAGCGCCCGGTCGGCGGCGGTGAAACCGGCGTCCGCACACAGGTACTTGGCGGTGTTCGCCTCGCGCCCGCACGGCTGCCCGTTGTCGTAGAGCCAGGTGGCCTTCCGCAGTACCAGCTCGGCTGCGTCCAGCCGGGCCAGCGAGTCGGCGAGCGGGAACTGGATTCCCTGGTTCATGCCGATCGGCCGGCCGAACACCTCACGCTCACTGCCGTACTTGACCGCCCGGTCGAGCGCCACCCGGCCGAGCCCCAGCGCCTCGGCGGCGATCAGCATCCGTTCGGGGTTCAGGCCGTCGAGGAGATAGCGGAAGCCTTCGCCCTCCTCGCCGACCCGGTCCTCGACGGGCACCCTGAGTCCGTCGATGAACAGCTCGTTCGAAGTGACCGCGTTCCGGCCCATCTTGGGGATCGGACGGATGTCGACACGGCTGCGGTCCAGGTCGGTCAGGAACAGCGTCATGCCGTCCGTCTTCCTCGCCACATCCCCGAGCCGGGACGTGCGCGTGAGCAGCAGGATCTTCTCCGACTCCATGGCCTTCGAGATCCAGACCTTGCGCCCGTCCACCACGTAGTGGTCGCCCTCGCGGCGTGCGAACGTGGTGATGCGCGACGTGTCCAGGCCCGCGCCCGGTTCGGTCACGCCGAAGCAGACGTGCAGGTCGCCGGTGGCTATCCGGGGCAGGGTACGGCGCTTCAGTTCCTCCGAGCCGTGCACCACCACGGGGTGCATGCCGAAGATGGACAGATGGATCGAGCTCGCGGCGTTCATGCCGCCGCCCGATCGCGCGACCTCTTCGAGCAGCAGGGTCGCCTCGGTGATGCCGAGGCCGTGTCCCCCGTACTCCTCGGGAATGGTCAGCCCCAGCCAGCCGCCGCCCGCGACGGCGGCGTAGAACTCGGCGGGGAACTCGTGGTCCCGGTCCTTCTGCATCCAGTAGTGGTCGTCGAATTCGCGGACGAGTCCGGCGACGGCCTTGCGGATCGTTTCCTGGTCTTCGGTGAGTTGAAAGTCCACGGTACGCAACCTCCGCAGCCTGGGGGTACCTCCCAGGCCCTTGAGACACTGGGGGAGTGCGCGAAACATACCGAAGGTCAGACCAAAGCTGTAGAGGGTGGGTGCGTAGGCACGGGGCATTCGCGCCGTCGCGCCGCGTATCTTGTTGGGGCCGCGCCGCATCCCGCGACCGTCCCCGGGGGAAAGGAGTCCGTGTGGAGCCCTCTTCGAGCAGCCTGATCGCCGGAGTGCCGGCCAGGAGCGGGCGTCCGCGTGCCACCTCGCGGGCCGATCTGGAGCGGATCGGCTTCGAGCTGTTCGGCCGCCAAGGATTCGACGAGACCACCGTCGACGACATCGCCAGTGCGGCCGGCATCGCCCGGCGCACCTTCTTCCGCTACTTCTCGTCGAAGAACGACCTGGTGTGGGGCGACTTCGAGCACCAACTGGCCAGGTTGCGCGAGCTGTTGAACGCGGCAGAGCCGAGCAGTCCCGTCATGGACGCGCTGCGGGAGGCCGTCGTCGAGTTCAACCGGTACGACGTCACCGAGGTGCCGTGGCACCGGCAGCGCATGGAACTCATCCTGACCGTGCCCACCCTCCAGGCCGACGCCACCCTGCGGTACGCGTCATGGCGCGCGATCATCACCGAGTTCGTGGCGAAGCGCATGGGTCTGTCGCCGTCCGAGGTATTGCCCCGGCTCTTCGGTCACACCCTGCTCGCTGCTGCGATCGCCGCGTACGAACACTGGCTGGCAGAGGACGAAGCCCAGTTGGGCGACCTGCTCGACGTGGCGATCCGGCAGGTCACCGACGGTCTGGGCAAGGTTTAGCCGGACGGCGGGGGTGCCGCTCTTGTGTCCTGGCCGTCAGGACGATGCGGGGGCGGAGGGCGGCCGTGGAGCGGCCTTTGAGGGCGGAGATCCAGACGCCGGTGCCGTAGGCGAGGTCGTCGAGACGGCGGGCGATGCCGTAGCGGACGGGGTCCAGGCGGGTTTGGCCGCCGCGGTACTCGAGGGTGATGTCGGTGATGGCCGCCAGCGCCGTGGCGCGGCGCATGCGGCGGGAGGCCAGGCAGCCGATGGCGGCGAGCGGCCACCAGTGGCGGGTGAGCAGCGCCGATCCCTGGGCGAGGGCGGAGACGGCCCCGTCGGCGGTCAGCCGGGCCGCCTGGCGGATCGGCTGCTCGGTGGCGTCCAGCTTGCGGGCGATGCGGGCGGTGGCGACGGCCCAGATGGTTCCGGCGAGGGGGAGGGACCAGCGGCGTTGGGCGAGCAGGGTGAGGAGGAGCGCGGCGTTCCACGGGGCCAGCACGGCGGGGGCGATGTTGTGCGGGTGGCGTTGGGCGAGGGGGTGGGCGCCGGTGCCGTAGACGGCCTTGCGTGTGAACCAGTCGCCGAGGCGGACCCGGTGTTCGTGGGCGGCTTCGACGGATGGTTCGTACCGGATGCGCCAGCCCTTCTCGACCAGGCGCCAGCACATGTCTACGTCTTCGCCCACGCGCATGCGGTCGTCGAATCCGCCGGCGTCGGTGAGGATGTCGGTCCGGGCGACCACGCAGGCGCTGGGGACCCAGGACACGGGTGTGCCGGGTCGTACGGCGGCCGGCTGTGCCCCGAGGTCGAGCGATGACCGGGTGCTTTCGTAGCGGCCGAGCCAGCCGGCGGACTGGGTGGTGGCCAGGCCGGTGATCCTCGGCACGGCCATGGCGACGCGGGGATCGGCGAAGTGCCGCAGCAGGGTGGGCACCGTGTCGGGCGACAGCACGATGTCGGAGTCGCAGAAGGCCACGTAGGGCGTGGTGACCAGGTGCAGTCCGGCGTTGCGGGCACCTGCCGGTCCGAGGTTGACGGTGAGCGGGACCAGCTTCGCGCCGTGCTGTGCGGCGACGGCGATGATCGGGTCGGGGCGGCGTGAGGCGTCGTCCACGACGATGACGGGGCTGTCTGAGGGGATGGTGGCGAGGAGGCGGGCGAGTTCGCGGGGGCGGTCGCGTACCGGGATGACGTACGTGCAGCGCGCGTCGTCCCCGCTGCCTGGTGCAGGTGGCAGGGATTGGATGGCTGGGTGGGCCAGGCCGGTCTCCAGCAGGCGGTCGGCGAGGACTGCGCTTGCGGCGTCCCGCACGCGTACCGTGCGCCCGGTCAGCAGCGGTCTTGCCCGGGGGCTCAGTTTGAGCAGGCGGGTGGGCTGGCCGCCGAGGAGGGCCCGGCCGCGGTCGAGGACACGGGTGTGCCGGTCGAGGGTGACCACGAAGCCGTGGGGGAGTGTCATGGGCGCGCAGCTCCGTTGAACGACAGTGGTGCGGGATTGCGGGTGGTTGACGGTGCAGGAGTACGGCCCGGGTCGATCAGACGGCCGCGGGCGGTCGTGCGGCCTGCTGTGATGCGGCGTACGGCGGCGGACACCATCGACTCCAGCGAGGCGCTGCCCTCATCGGCGGTGGCACCGGTCGGGTCGCCGAGCACTCCGGAGGGGGAGACCGCGCATACGCCGCGGGCCATCAGTTCCGGCATGATGGCGGCGAGAGGGCGGGTATCGCCGGGCATGGCTTCGGACAGACGGACATCGCCGGGTGCCAGGTGCAGCATCAGGGAGGTCTCCGCGCGACCGGCGTGCGCGTCGCCGCCGGCTATCTCGCAGCCGAGCCACGACACGTCGTGGCCTTCGTCGCGGAGTTGGCCGACGGCCGCGTCGAGCGTGGGCACGTTGCCGCCGTGGCCGTTGACGAAGACGATGCGGCCGGCCCACAGCGACAGCGACCGCACGGTCTCCACCAGGAGGATGCGCAGCGCCTCGTGCCCGATGGAGACCGTGCCGGGGAAGCCCGCGTGCTCGCCGCTGGCGCCGTAGGTGATGACCGGCGCCAGCAGCACCGGACGATCCGCCGTCGCGAGCTGACTGACCGTCAACTGGGCTACGGCGGAGGCGATGACACTGTCCGTGTTCAGCGGCAGGTGCGGCCCGTGTTGCTCGGTCGAGCCGACGGGAACGAGTACCATCGCATTGTCCGGGACGGCCGGCCACACCGAGCGCGCCACCTCCAGCCTGCCAGTCGGCACCGACGACATGCGCTAGCCCACCGGACCGGCGGTACGGGTGAAGCCGTCCGGGATGACCAGGTCGTCCGGCGACAGCTCGTGGACCGAGGAGTGCCCGAGGCCCAGTACGGCCGAGTCGAGCCCTCCGCGCAGGATGTCCAGGACGTTCTCCACGCCCGCCTGCCCGTTGGCGGCCAGGCCCCACAGGTAGGCGCGGCCGATCAGGACCGCTCGCGCGCCCAGGGCGAGGGCCTTGGCGACGTCACCGCCGCGCCGGATGCCGCCGTCGAGCAGGACCTCGATCTCGTCGCCGACCGCCTCGACGATCGCGGGCAGCAGCCGGATCGTGGCGGGCGTGGTGTCCAGGTTGTTGCCCCCGTGGTTGGACACCGAGATGCCGGACACGCCGGCGTCGACGGCCCGCTTGGCGTCGTCGACCCGGGACACACCCTTGAGCAGGAACGGGCGATCGCCCCACTCCTCACGCATCCACTTGACGTCCTCCCAGGTGGGCGGCGCGGTCTGCATCCACTCGCCATAGGCGCCGAAGAACGTGGGCGCCTCGCCGCCCGGCGGCTGGAGGTTGGGGACGGTCAGGTCCGGTATCCGTCCCGACTTGGCGAACGCCCACAGCCAGCGCGGGTGCGGCAGGACGTCGGGTGCGAACCTGACCATCGTCCTGACGTCGATCTTGTCCGGGATCGGCGGGCTGCCCCAGTCGCGGCCGTGGGAGAAAGACCAGTCCAGGGTGGCGATCAGCGCCTTGGCGCCCGCGGCCCGGGCACGCTCCATGCGCTGCACCATGGAGTCCCGGGTGCCGGTCCAGTACATCTGGTAGAAGGTGTTCGGATTGGCCTCGGTGACCTCTTCCACCGGCTTGCTGGCGAAGGAACTCAGGCCCATGATCACGCCTCGGTTCGCCGCCGCTCGGGCCACGGCCACCTCCCCGTCCGGATGGACGGCCTGCACGCCGGTTGGCGAGATCACCACCGGGAACGCGGACTCCACCCCCAGCACGGTCGTGGTCAGATCCCGCTGCGCGTGATGGCCGACCACGTGCGGGGCGAAGCCGAGTTCGGCGAAGGCGCCAGTGTTGTCGTCGATCGTGCGGCCCCGTTCCGAGCCGGCCACGAGGGAGCCGTAGACAGTGCTCGGCAGGTACTTCTTGGCGCGGCGCTGAGCCTCCGCGACGGTCTCGAACCAGGGATTCCTGACCATGTGCGGCTCTCTCTGTGAGGTCCTTGCAGCGGCCTGCTTGCTGCTTGCGAGTGGGGAACGTGATGCGCGACGCATGCGGAATGGGGCGTCGCGTTACGTGAAGCTCGTCCCGGCCAACGGGTCCTCGGCGCAGGCACTGACCGGCGGGCGGTCGAGGTCCGGTCGGCGCGTCAGCACCAGGTCCACAGGGCCGGGTCGCCGCGCGGGCGCGGTCCGGTGCGAGTGGTCGCCGGACGGCTTCGGGATGTGACCGCTGCCCTCCGGACGCTGGGCCAGCAGCTGCTCGCCGTACCCCTGCACGCATTCGGGGTCAGGGCCGTCCAGCGGCAGCCCGGTGAAGAACTTCGCCGCCATGCAGCCGCCCTTGCACGTGTCGTAGAACGTGCAGGACGCGCACGCGCCACCGGACTGCGGCTCACGCAGGCCGCGGAACAGCTCCGACTCCCGCCATACGCGGGCGAAGCCGCCAGGCCGGCGAACGTTCCCCGCGAGGAACTCGTCGTGGATCGCGAACGGGCACGCGTACACATCCCCGACCGGGTCGATCAGACACACCACACGCCCGGCCCCGCACAGGTTCAGGCCCGGCAACGCCTTCCCGTACGCGGACAGGTGGAAGAAGGAGTCGCCCGTGAGCACCTGCTCGCCATGGGCCACCAGCCAGTCGTACAGCTGGCGTTGCTGCTCCGGCAGCGGGTGCAGTTCGTCCCACACATCCGCGCCGCGCCCGGAAGGACGCAGCCGCGTCAGCCGCAGCTGCGCGCCGTAGCGGTCGGCGATGGCCTTGAACTCGTCCATCTGCGGGATGTTGTGCCGGGTGCACACGACGGAGAGCTTGAAGTTCTTCATCCCGGCGTCGGCCAGGTTGCCCATCGCGCGCAGTGCGGTGTCGTACGAACCGGGCCCGCGCACGGCGTCGTTGACCTCGGCCGTCGCCCCGTCCAGCGAGATCTGCACGTCCACGTAGTCGTTGCGGGCGAGCCGCTGGGCGACCTCCGTGGTGATCCGGACACCGTTGGTGGAGAACTTGACCCCTACGTGGTGTGCGGTGGCGTAGTCGAGCAGTTCCCAGAAGTCGGGGCGGACTGTGGGCTCGCCGCCACCGATGTTGACGTAGAAGACCTGCATGGCCTCCAGCTCGTCGATGACGGCCTTGGCCTCGGCGGTGGTGAGCTCGCGCGGGTCGCGGCGGCCGGAGCTGGAAAGGCAGTGTGTGCAGGAGAGGTTGCAGGCGTAGGTGAGTTCCCAGGTCAGGCAGATCGGGGCGTCGAGGCCGTACTCGAAGAGGTCCACCAGGCGCGAGGTGCCCGGCGCGGGCCTCGATATTTCCGGAGTTGTGGTCATGAGCTCGGGGTCCTTTCGACGACCATCGACGACTGCGCGAGCGCGGCCAGGGCCTGCTCGTACCGGGGCAGATCCCCGTCGTCGACGCCGACGGCCGAGCAGGCCGCCCGCGCGGTGGGCGCCGTCGCCAGCGCCTGGACGACCGCGAGCAGCCTGCGGTCCTTGAGGAAGGAGAGCTTGCGGGTACCGAAGTGGTACAGCAGCGCACCGAAGGGTTCCGGCCGTACCGAGACCTGCGGGTGCAGGTCCCAGGCACGGTCCAGGTTCAGGGCGGTCACGTGGGCGGCCTAGTACACGCCGCACATGCCGTCGATCGAGACCTCCTCGATCAAGGCGTCGGCCTCGATGAGGGCATCGGGCGACGTGACCTCGTCGGTGTGGTTCGGCTCGGTCTCTGCGGAGTTGACCTCGTTCACGCGTTCCTCCTTGTGAGTACGGGCGTACGGGTGCAGGCCGGCGGACAAAGCTGCGTGCGCACCGCCCGATGACGCGTGGAACCGACGTGGAGCAGGGCGGTGGAAAGTGCCTGGAGATCACGAACATCGCTGACCGCACCGTGCAAACACCGCGAGAGTATTGGCATGGAGTGTCAAAAGAAAAGGGGGCGGTCGTCATCAATTCAACTGGAGCCGATCGGAGGCTCGTCGTGCGAGAGTCTGTTCATGGACCGGATCCACAACTGCTCCTGCATCGCTGCGGTACGTCTCCGGTGAGCAGCCGACCCGATGTCGTGGTGGTCGGCGCCGGTGCCGCCGGTGCGGCGCTCGCGGCGCGGCTGACGGACGATCCCGACCGGAGCGTGCTGCTGCTGGACGACGGACCAATTCCCCATCACAGCACCGGATTTGACCCTGGCCTGCTGGATGCCCGACTGGTTCCGGGCGCGCAGCCGAACCATCCCGCCACGACCGGGTACGCAGTCCGTCTCACGCCGGAGCGGCCGTGGACGGTGCCCCGCGGACGCATTCTCGGCGGCTCGACCACCGTCAACGGCGGCTACTTCGTGCGGGCCCGGCGGGAGGACTTCGACCGCTGGGCCGCCGCGGGCAATCCCGTCTGGGCCTACGACAGAGTCCTGCCCCTGCTGCGCGCACTGGAGACAGACATCGACTTCGGGCCGAGCGAACTCCACGGCGGCCAGGGGCCGATGCGGATCCGGCGCAGCCGCCCGGAGCATCCGGCCGCCGCGGCCTTCCGCGACGCCGCCCACGCACTCGGCTTCCCCGCCGACCCCGACAAGAACGACCAGGCACCGCCCGGCTTCGGCCCCGTCCCCTCCAACTCGATCGACGGGGTGCGCCGCAACACCGGGATCAGCTATCTACCATCCGAGGTTCTCGACCGCCCCAACCTCACCGTCCTCGGCGGCTGGAGAGCCCGCCGGATCGTCGTCGAGTACGGCCGGGCCACCGGCGTCGTCGTCGAACGCGACGGCCACCGCTCCACCCTCGACGCCGGCAGCGTCGTGCTCAGCGCCGGCGCGTTCGCCACGCCCCACCTGCTGCAGCTCTCCGGAATCGGACCGCGCGCCGACCTCGAACGACTCGGCATACCCGTCGTCCGGGACGCCCCCGCCGTCGGCAGCCGCTTCAGCGACCACCCCCAAGTCGTCCTGGACTGGACGCCGCGCGAGGACCTGGGCGAACCGGCCGACTCCTGGCTCGGCGGATGCCTCCACCTCGGCTCCACGGGAGGCAAGCCCGGCGATCCGGGGGATCTGGAGATCCTCCAGTCCCTGGTCCCCATGGCCGGGCTCGTAGGCGGTGCCGTAAGCGTCCCCGGTGCCCCGCTGTCATTCCTCGTATCCGCCCAAACACCGCGGCCGACCGGCCGCCTGCGCATCCAGTCCGCCGACCCCGCCACACCACCGAGCATCGACTACGGCTACCTGAGCAGCCCCGACGACTACCGACGCCTGCGCGAAGGCGTACGCGTGACCGCGGCCCTGCTCGACACCCCGCCCCTCGCCGACATCTCCCACGGCCTCCTCGATCCCGGCCCCGAGGTCCTCGGCGACGACCGTGCCCTCGACCGCTGGATCGGCGACCACCTCGGTACCGCCCAGCACACCTGCGGCACCGTCCCGATGGGGCCCGCGGACGATCTCGAGCACGCCGCCGTCGACCAGTTCGGTCGCGTTCACGGGGTGCGGGGACTGCGCGTCGCGGACACTTCGATCCTCCCGGACACGCCCCACCGCGGACCCGCGGCGACGGCAGTGCTCATCGGCGAGCTCGTCGCCGACGCGATCCGGCGTGAGCTTTCCTGACTGATCGTTACGCGAGAAGGGTGTCGACAAGTCCCCAGTCGAGAGCGGTCGGGGCATCCAGACCGGTGCCCGTGATCGCGAGGTACAGGGTCCGCCAGCGGCCGATGCGGCGCGCGATGCTGACCGTGCCGCCGGCGCCGGGGATCAGGCCCATGCCGACTTCGGGGAGCCGGAAGGTCGTGCCTGGTGCGGCGAGGACTGTCCCGGCGAACGCGGGCAGTTCGATGCCGGAGCCCACGCACGTGCCGTGCACCCGCACCTGCATCCGGTCGCGCAGTTCGTGGATCAGCCGGCCGGCGCCGGCGCGAGTCCGCACGAGGTGGCCGGTGACGGGGTCGGGGGTGGTGCCGAACTCGTCGAGGTCTCCTCCCGAGCAGAACGCCGGTCCCGCGCCGCTGAGCACCACGCGGGAGACGGAGTCGTCGAGTACGGCGAGGTTCAGGGCATCGACCAGCCCGTCTCTCATCCGCCGGTCGTAGGCGTTGCGCCGCGCCGGGTGGTTGAGGGTCACCTCCAGAACGTTCCCGTGGCGGGCGACCAGCACGGGCTCCGGCACGGAGGGAGGCAGGGGGCGCGGCCCGCGCGCGGTGAGCCATTGCTGGAACTCCCCTCCTCCCAGCAGTGTGGAGTACGCCAGCGACTCCGCATCCAGGGCTTCGCGCACCGGAAGCATCTCCGTCGAGCGCAGGAGTTCGGCCAGCACGAGCGCGGCCTGGGGATTCGCCGCCACCGCGACCGCGAGCCCGTCCAGCGCGGCGGCCGGATCGGGCACAGGGACGAAGGGGCGGCCGCTCGACTCCGATCCCTGATCGACCAGGGTCATGTCGAGTGCGGCCGCCAGCGTTTCGGCCCCGGCCGGCACCCTTGCCCCAGTGGCACCTGTGACGCCGACGAGCAGCCGGTCGCACGTACGGGCGCGGCGGATCGCAGCATCAAGTACCGAGGGGGCGGCGGGTTCGTCGAGGTCGACGGCCATCAGCGGTACGACCGGCCGGGCCGTCATATCGAGTACGGGGGTGTGCGCCGCGCCGGCCGCCAGCTGCGGCGGGCTGATCAGGGGCACGGAAGGCATGGACGAGCACGCTCCTTCGAGGTCACGGCCGGCGACCGCGAGTGTATCGTCGGCCTCGTGCTCACCGTCATGTCAGGTTCGGGCTGGTAAGCGGCATGACCATCACCGGCGACCCATTGGCTGACTGGGCGTCCAGCGGTGTCGCCGCGCTCACCGGGCGCCCGGACGGACCGCCGCTCGTACCGCCCGGGCGCGCGGCGTCCCGGGCCCGCGAGCTGTCCGGCCGTATCTTCGCGCTGACCGCCGGCACTGCCGCGCCGATCCGCGTGGACGGCGCCGAACTGCTCGCCGAACGGGCCGCGTTCACGGGTCACTCCCGGCGCGGCCGGACCTCCGCGGGCGGTGCCTGCCGGTTGCTGCCCACCGCCGACGGCTGGGCGGCGGTGTCGTGCGCGCGCCCCGACGACCTGGTGCTGCTCGGCGCCCTGGTCGGCGCCGAGCTGACCGGTGACCCCTGGGCTGCTGTCGCGTCCTGGCTGAGCACCCACAGCGGCGCCGAACTGGCGGAGCGGGCCACGCTCCTCGGCCTCACCGCCGCTCCGGTCATCCCGCGTACCGCTGCTCATCCCGCTCCGCCGCCGGTCCCGCTGGCGCCCCGGCCCGTCGACGGTCTGCTCGTGGTCGACTTCAGCGCGCTGTGGGCCGGGCCGCTCTGCGCCCACCTGCTCGGTCTCGCCGGTGCTCGCGTGGTCAAGGTGGAGACACCGACGCGTCCGGACGGAGCCCGCCGCGGCAACCCCGGCTTCTACCGGTTGCTGCACGCCGAGCACGAGTCCGTCGTCCTCGATCCCGACACCCCGTCAGGCCGCCGTGCGCTGGCCGCGCTCGTCGACGCCGCCGACATCGTCATCGAAGCATCCCGCCCCCGCGCACTGGCCCGCTTCGGCCTCGACGCGCACGCCGCGGTGGCCGCCGGCACCACCTGGATCTCCATCACCGCCGCCGGGCGCGCGAGCGACCGGGTCGGGTTCGGCGACGACGTCGCAGCGGGCGCCGGCCTGGTCGCCCGCGAACCCGACGGCACCCCGCTCTTCTGCGGCGACGCCATAGCCGACCCGCTCACCGGCCTCATCGCCGCCGCCCTGGCGTTCACCGCCCCCGTCGACGGCACCGGCATCCTGCACGACGTCGCCATGACCGACGTCGTCGCCGCCACACTGGACGACGAACCGCCCGAGCCCGCGACCGCGGCCCGCCCCAACGGCGCGGGTTGGGCGGTCGAGACCGCCGACGGACGGGTCCCCGTCGCGGAACCCCGTCGGCGACAACCCGC
The DNA here is from genome assembly GCF_040295225.1 of Streptomyces sp. NPDC002896. NCBI lineage: Bacteria > Bacillati > Actinomycetota > Actinomycetes > Kitasatosporales > Streptomycetaceae > Streptomyces > Streptomyces sp. NPDC002896. The sequence goes on from NZ_JBEOVA010000025.1 coordinate 118,244, forward strand.
CGGGGACGCGCCCCTCATGGGTGAGCACACCACCGAGGTGCTGCAAGGTCTAGGGATCCCGGCACCATGACCCACGTTCTCAGCATCGACACCCTGCTGCTTCGCGACGCCGAGCTCGACGACGGCCGCCGCGCCGACGTCCGTATCGCCGCCGGACGGATCGCGGAGATCGCCCCGGCCCTGCCACGGCGCTTCGGGGAGGAAACCGTCGACTGTGGCGGCGGCGCTCTGCTGCCCGGACTGGCCGACCATCATCTGCACCTGCACGCCCTCGCCGCCCAACAGCACTCGGTCCGCTGCGGGCCGCCCGCTGTACGCGACCGTGCCAGCCTCGGCGCGGCGCTCGCCGCAGCGACCCCCGACGAACACGGCTGGATCCGCGGCACCGGCTACCACGAGACCGTCGCAGGCGACCTCGACGCGGCCGCGCTGGACGGCATCCACACCCATCACCCCGTACGCATCCAGCACCGCAGCGGCGCGCTTTGGATGCTCAACACGACGGCCGCGACCGCGCTCGCCCTCGCCGACGGCGACCATCCCGGCATCGAACGGAACGCGGACGGCACACCGACCGGCCGACTGTGGCGTGCCGACGACTGGCTGCGCACCCGTCTCCCGCGCACCCGCCCGCCCGGACTCGCGGACATCGGCCAGGAGCTCGCCCGGCTGGGCATCACCAGGGTCACCGACGCCACCCCTGATCTCGCCCCCGATGCCCTCGCAGCCATCACCGCCGACATGGAAAGCGGGGCGCTGCCCCAGCGCGTCCACCTTCTGGGTGCCGCGCTCGGCACCTCGCTTGACGGCTCCTCAACGCGCCGCCCCACAGTCGGCCCGTACAAGATCGTCCTCGCCGACTCCGGGCTGCCCACCCTCGACGACCTCGTCGAACGTATCCGCGCGGCGCATGCCGACGGTCGCGGCGTGGCCGTGCACGCCGTGACCCGTGAGGCGCTCGTACTGCTGCTCGTGGCACTGCGCGAGGCAGGCCCAAGGCCCGGCGACCGCATCGAACACGCGGCCCTCGTCCCAGGCGAGTTGATCGACGACATCGCCGCACTCGGGCTGCGCGTCGTGACCCAGCCAGGTTTCCTGGCCGACCGCGGCGACGCCTACGCCCGGGACGTCCCCGCCGACGATCACGCGGACCTGTACCGCTGCCGGTCGCTCACCGACGCCGGCATCCCGCTGGGCCTGTCCTCCGACGCTCCGTACGGGCCGCTCGACCCATGGGCCGTCATCGCTGCCGCAGCGCAGCGCACAACCCCCCTCGGCAGTGTCCTCACGCCCGACGAGACGCTCACGCCGGCCGCCGCCCTCGACTCCTACCTCAGTCCCCTCACCGATCCCGGCGGACCACCCCGGCGCGTCCGCAGCGGGGAGCCCGCCGACCTGGTCCTGCTGCACACCGGGCGCGCCACGGCACTGGCCGGCCCCACGTCGGCCCTTGTCCGGATGACCCTCGTGGGCGCCTGACCGCTCAAGGAGGCTGCCCGAGGATGACGACCTCCCGCGGGCGGTCAGCAACGAGGTCCAACGTTCCCGCTGCACCGAGACATTGCGGTAGAGCGCATATGGAGAATAGGCTTCTCGTATCGAGCAAAGGAGGATCTCATGCCGTCGCGCGTGCTGCCGTATCCGCTGTTCGACGCGGACAACCACCTGTACGAGACCGAGGAGTCGCTGACCAAGTACCTGCCCAAGGAGTACCGAGACGCGATCCAGTACGTGCAGGTGAACGGCCGTACCAAGATCGCGGTCCGCGGTCAGATCAGCGATTACATCCCCAATCCCACCTTCGAGGTGGTCGCCCGTCCCGGCGCGATGGAGGACTACTTCCGCAACGGCAACCCCGAGGGCAAGAGCCGCAGGGAGATCTTCGGCGAGCCGATGCGGTCCGTTCCCGCGTTCCGTGAACCCGGGCCGCGCCTGGAGCTGATGGACGAACTGGGCATCAACAGGACCCTGATGTTCCCCACGCTGGCCAGCCTCGTCGAAGAGCGCATGCGCGACGATCCGGGGCTGATCCACGTGGTCGTCCACGCGCTCAACCAGTGGCTGCACGAGACCTGGTCGTTCAACTACAAGGAGCGCATCTTCACGGTCCCGGTGATCAGCCTCCCCATTGTCGAGAAGGCGATCGAGGAGCTCGACTGGTGCGTCGAGCGCGGTGCCCGGGCGATCCTGGTCCGGCCGGCTCCCGTTCCCGGGCTCCGCGGCCCGCGGTCCTTCGCGCTGCCCGAGTTCGACCCGTTCTGGAAGCGCGTCGTCGAGCACGACGTCCTGGTCACCATGCACTCGTCGGACAGCGGCTATTCCCGGTACACCAGCGAGTGGGAAGGCGCCGACCAGGAGATGCTGCCGTTCAAGACCAACACCTTCCGGATGGTCGGTGAGTGGCGGCCCGTCCAGGACGCGGTGGCGTCGTGGGTGTGCCACGGTGCGCTGTTCCGCTTCCCCGAGCTGAAGATCGCGGTCATCGAGAACGGCTCCAGCTGGGTGGCGCCGTTGCTGGAGACCCTGGCCGACGTCTATAAGAAGGCGCCGGAGGGCTTCGGCGGCGACCCGGTGGAGGCAGTCAAGCGCAACATCCACGTCAGCCCGTTCTGGGAGGAGGACCTGGGCGAGCTGGCCGATCTCATCGGCATCGACCGGGTGCTGTTCGGTTCGGACTACCCGCACCCCGAGGGCCTGGCGGAGCCGACGAGTTACCTCGAAGCGATCAAACACATGAGCGAGGAGCACCAGGCCAAGATCATGGGTGGCAACCTGGCCAGGCTGCTGTCCGTGTGACGTGGAGGACCGTCCCGGGGACGGTCTTGAGTGCACGCGACCGCTTCGGCGGCGCCGAAGCGGTCGTCGACGGGCCCCTGCAGCTCGTCGACCGAGACGAGGCCGAACTGCACCGTGTCACCGAGCCGCAGCCGTGACCATGCCGAAGGGAACGTACGAACAGTGAAGGACTACGAGTCGGCCGACTTCTTCCGGGACGAGGGCCTCATCGAGGACCCCTACCCGTACTTCGACGCCCTGCGTGCGCAGTGCCCCGTGCAGCGGGAGAACCACCATGACGTGGTGATGGTGACGGGATACGAGGAGGCCGTGCAGATCTACAACGACACCGACACGTTCTCCGCGTGCAACTCGGTGACCGGCCCCTTCCCCGGCTTCCCCGTGCCGCTCGAGGGCGACGACGTGAGCGAGCTGATCGAGCAGCACCGCGACGAGCTCCCGATGAGCGACCAGCTGCCCACGCTCGACCCGCCGGTCCACACGGACCACCGCGCGCTGCTGATGCGCCTGATCACACCGAAGCGGCTCAAGGAGAACGAGGCGGCCATGTGGCACCTCGCCGACGGCCTCCTCGACGACTTCCTCACCGGCCGGGAAGGCGAGTTCATCCACGGATTCGCGGGACCCTTCACCATGCTCGTCATCGCCGACCTCCTCGGCGTACCGGAGGAGGACCGGGCAGAGGTCGCCGAGGAGCTGCGACACGGACCGCCCGCCGGCGCGGCTATGGGCAGCACCGGCGAGGGCACGATGGCGCACTCGCCCCTGGAGCACCTGTACGAGCGGGTCGCGCGCTACATCGAGGAACGTCGTCGGGAACCACGCCAAGACGTCCTCTCGGGCCTCGCCGCCGCGACGTTCCCCGACGGCCGGCTGCCCGAGGTCGCCGACGTGGTACGCGTCGCCGCCAACCTCTTCGCGGCAGGTCAGGAGACGACCGTTCGCCTTCTCGGTACGGCGCTCAAGCTGATCGCCGAACGTCCCGACATCCAGCGTCAGTTGCGCGCCGAGCGTGACCGCATCCCCGCCTTCGTGGAGGAGGTGCTGCGCATCGAGAGCCCCGTCAAGGGAGACTTCCGGTTGTCCAAGGTCCCGACGACGGTGGGCGGCGTCGACCTCCCGGCCGGTACCACGGTGATGGTGCTCAACGGGGCCGCCAACCGCGACCCGCGCCAGTTCGAATGCCCCGCGGATTTCGACCTCGGGCGTTCGAACGTCCGCCGCCACCTCGCCTTCGGCCGTGGCGTCCACACCTGCCCGGGCGCGCCCCTGGCCCGGGCGGAGGCGCGGGTGGCCATCGAGCGGCTCCTCGACCGCACCAGCGACATCCGCCTCGCGGAGACGAAGCACGGCCCCGAGGACGCCCGCCGCTACCGCTATGTCCCGACCTTCATGCTGCGCGGACTGACCCGTCTCTTCCTGGAGTTCACGCTCGCCGACGCCCCTGCCGCGGACGGAGCCGCCCGATGAAGGTCACCGTCGACGACGAACGCTGCCGCGGGCACGGGGTGTGCTGCGTGGCCTGCCCCGAGGTGTTCGTCCTGACCGACGACGGCTACACCGTGGTGGAGACACCCGAGGTGCCCGCCGAATTCGAGGAGGCGGTGCGCACCGCCGCCGCGTCCTGTCCCGAACGCGCCATCACCACGAGCTGAGAACCGATTCGGGATGCCGAATGGCTGACATCGAGCTGTCCTGCGGGCTCCCGCCCGGCCCCGGCTTCGCTGAACTGGCAGCCCTGGCCGAGCAGTTGGGCTACACCAGGGTGTGGATCTACGACTCGGCGCCGCTATGGGAGGACCCGTTCGTCCACCTGGCCCTCGCCGCCCGGCGGACGACCCACATCGGTCTGGCCACTGCCGTTCTCGTCCCCGAGGAACGGTCGGTGATGGCCATGGCGTCCGCGATCGCCACCCTCGCCCGTCTGTCCGGCGGGCGCTTCAGGGCCTGCTTCGGCACGGGCTTCACCTCTCGTCTGGCGATGGGGCGGCGGCCGATGACCCTGGCGGCGCTCCGCGAGTACGTCACAGCCCTGCGGGGACTGCTGGACGGTGACACGGCGACGGTGGACGGGCAGCTGGCCCGCATGCTGCATGCCCAGGGCCTGGCCGAGGCCCGCCCGATCAAGGTGCCGCTGTGGCTGAGCGTCTTCGGTCCGCGCGGTGCCAAGCTGGCCGCCGAGGCGGCCGACGGCGTCATCGGGCCGCCGCACCCCGGCCTGCCGACGGCGACGATCGTGTCCGGCACGGTGCTCGACAAGGGCGAGGATCCGGGCTCGGACCGGGTACGGGAGGCGATCGGGCCGTGGCGTGTCGTCGACTGGCACACCGCGTACGCGAACGGCGGCGCGGGGGCTGTCGACGCCATGCCCGGCGGCCGCGCATGGCGGGAGGCTCTGGAGGCGCTCGTCCTGCCGTCCGAACGCCATCTGCTGACCTTCGAGGGTCACGTCACCCATCTCACCGACCGCGATCGCGCGCTCCTCGAGCACATCGACCTGCGGGCCATGGTCGGCGACGAGGCCCGCGTCGGCAGGCAGCTCGAGCGGCTCGCCGACGCGGGTTTCCGTGAGGTCGTCTACACGCCGACCGGGCCCGACGCCGCCCGCGAACTGAGCGCCTTCGCTGCCGCTCACCGGGCCTCGGGCGCGGTCACCTGACCTTGCGGGAAGGCGTCACCGCCCTCACCGGGTGTGGGCGAACCCGCTGGAGCAGAAGTCCCAGATCTCCTCGGCGGTGATCGGGTGGGCGCTGCCGTCGTCGGAGGCGGCGCCGCTGGACTGGGCGTTGAACATGACGGTCTGCATGGTCATGGCGGCCAGGCGGCGGGGCTTGGCGCCGGGGCGCAGTCGGCCGGCGGTTTCGGCCTCTGTCATCAGCTCGGTGAACAGGGTGAGCAGCGGCGCGTGGGCGACCTTCACCTCCGCGGGGTGGGAGACAAGCAACCTCGGGGCGAAATCGGTGAACAGCGGGCGCTGCGCGGTCGGGTCGGGGCGCGAAAGCTCGAACAGCAGCTGGACGGCGACCTTGACGCGGTCCAGCGGATCGGACTGGCCGGAGGCGGCGGCGCGGATCTGGTCGGCCGTCCTGTTCATGGCGTCTTCGAACAGGGCGAGCAACAGCTCGTGCTTGCCGTCGAAGTGCTGGTAGAAGCTGCGCAGCGACTGGCGGGACCGCTCGATGACCTCCTGCACGGTGAAGTCCGTGGTGCCCTTCTCCGCCATGATCGCCTGCGCGGCACCGAGGAACCGCTCGACCCTCTGCTCGGCTCGGCGTTTCGCGGCCTGGGTGGAACGCTCGATCGCACGCTGCTTCCAGGCCGGCTCTTCGCTCGGTGTGCTCACGGGCTGACTCGTCTTCTGCGCCATGGAGAGAACATTACTGCAGTGTAGGGGGAGGCTTTTTTCGCTTCGATCGGACTTCTCCGGAGGGTAGTCGAGACTATTACTTTCACTGAGCGAGAATGTTATTCTCCCGGCTGTATGCACCGGAACTCTGGCAAGGAGGCCGTTCGTGGCTCGGGACTTCCAGACCTACCGCGAGTTCGGGCAGTTGAAGCCATCGGCCGGCGGCTTCGTCACCGGAGGCCGGGATGCTCTTTGAATTCGACCCCGACCAGCGGCTGTGGCAGGACACCATCCGGGACGCGGTCGCCAAGGAGTGCCCGCCGGCCCTCGTCCGGTCCGTGGTGGACGGCGGTGCCGATCCCGGGGCTCTCTGGCGTACCTACAACGACCTGGGCTGGACGGAGCTCACCGATCCCACCGATGCGGTCGAACTCGGAATCCTACTTGAGGAGTTGGGCAGGGCCGTCGACCCGACGCCCTATCTGGCGACGATGACGCAGTTCGCACCCCTTGCTCCCGCGGGCACCTGGTCCGGGCAGTCCGGGGCCGCCGTGTTCGGAGCGGTGGACGCCCGCCAGGACCAAGGGGGCTGGGTGCTCGAGGGCACCGCGCGACACGTGCTGGACGGCGACCGAGCCGACCGGCTGGCCGTGGTCACCGGGCAAGGCGTCTTCGTGGTGCCCGCCGAGGAGGCGACGATCGTCCGCACCGCCGTCTTCGACCCACTCCTGCACGTCGCCGACGTCACCTTCGCAGGGGTGCGGGTCACCGACGAAGCACGCGGCACGGCCGACCCGGAGCGCGCCCGCCACATCTCCCTGGCCGGCCTGGCCCTGACGATGGTCGGCGCCTGCCGCCGGATCCTTGACCTGACCATCGAGCATGTACGCACCCGCCGCCAGTTCGACGCCCTCATCGGCTCCTTCCAGGCCGTCCAGCACAAGGCGGTCGACATGCACGTGGCGATCGAGCGGGCCCGTGCCCTCGCCTACTTCGCGATGATGACGATCGCTGCCGACGATCCGCGCCGCCGTCTGGCCGCGTCCATGGCGAAGGCCGCGGCGGGGGAGTGCCAGGCCCTGGTGTTCCGGCACGGCGTGCAGCTGTTCGGTGCGATGGGGACCACCTGGGAGAACGACCTGCAGTTCGCGCTCAAGCGGGCCAAGGCGGGCGAGCTGCTGCTCGGCGGCGCGGCCGAGCACCGGGCGCTGATCGCCGAGGAGTGCCATGCGACTGACCTTTGACGACGACGTCGAGGCGTTCCGCGCCGAGTTCGCCGCGTTCCTGGAGGCCAACCTCCCCGCCGAGGCCGAGGCCGCCGAGCGGTCCCGCTCCACCGGGCACCTCCCCGAGTGGGCGAGGCGCTGGCAGCGCCTCCAGTTCGACTCGGGCTGGCTGCTCCCGGGCAATCCCCCGGAGTTCGGCGGGCGCAACGCCACCGTCGTCCAGCAGTTCGTGCACCTGCAGGAGCTGTCCCGGCGCCGTATCTTCCACAGCTTCAACCCCCAGGGCGTCGGGATCATCGCCGCCTCGCTGCTGTCCTTCGGCACCGAGGAGCAGAAGCACCGCTGGGCCGTGCCCATCCTCCGCGCGGAGATCACCGCAGCGCTCGGCATGAGCGAACCGGGTGCCGGCTCCGACCTCGCCTCCCTGCGCACCCGCGCCGTCCTGGACGGCGACCACTTCACCGTCAACGGGCAGAAGGTGTGGACCTCCGGCGCCCACGACGCCGACGTGCTGCTCACCTTCGTCCGCACCGACCCGGACGCCCCCAAGCACAAGGGGATCAGCGTGCTGCTGATCCCCACATCCACTCCCGGGGTGACGCGCCGCCCGTTCGCCGCGTACACCGGTCCCGAGGACAAGGACTTCAACGAGGTCTTCTTCGAGAACGTTCGCGTCCCCGCCGAGAATCTCGTCGGGCCGCTCAACCAGGGCTGGCGGGTGGCCAACGGCTCGCTCGGGCACGAGCGCACCCTGATGTGGCTGGGCGACGCCGAGCGGATGGGCGACCTCCTGCGGGACTTCCGCCCCTCCACGCCCCTCGACAAGGACTGGTACGCCACCCTGGTCATGGACCGGCAGGCGCTGAATCTGCTCGGCTCTGCCGCCCTGGCCCGCGCCGCCCGCGGTGAGACGGACGTCCCGGCCTTGTCCGTACTGAAAGTGCTCGGCTCGGAGGCCTCGCAGAAGGCCCTGGAGCGGGCGCTGGAGGCGGCCGGGTCCGAGGGACTGGCCCACCCGACGAACACAGCGCCGTACTACCACTTGAGCTACGACGACGCCTTCGCCAGCTGGTTCCACCGTTACGCAAGGAGCTTCGGCGGCACGATCGCCGGCGGCACGTCCGAGATCCAGCGCACCATCATCGCCGAGCGGGTGCTCGGCCTGCCCCGACGCTGAGGAGCCGCCGTGACCATCCTGTACGAGACGAAGGACCGGATCGCGACGATCACCCTGAACCGGCCCGAGGTCGCCAACGCCCAGAACGCCGAGCTCCTCGACGAACTCGACGCCGCCTGGACCCGGGCCGCCGACGACGATGACGTGAAGGTCATCGTGATGCGCGCCGAAGGAAAGCACTTCTCCGCAGGACACGACCTCAAGGGCAGCTCCCCGTCCCCTGAGAAGATCACTCTCGAGTCGATCTACTCGGCGGAGAACCGTCGCTACCTGGAGTACTGCCTGCACTGGCGGAACGTGCCGAAGCCGTCGATCGCGGCCGTCCAGGGGCGCTGTATCTCGGGTGGGCTGATGCTGTGCTGGCCCTGCGACCTGATCGTCGCCGCCGAGGACGCGCTGTTCTCCGACCCGGTGGCCATCATGGGCATCGGTGGCGTCGAATACCACGGCCACACCTGGGAGTTGGGCGCCCGGAAGGCGAAGGAGATCCTGTTCACCGGCCGCCCGCTGACCGCGGATGAGGCCGAACGCGTGGGCATGGTCAACAAGGTGGTGCCGCGTGAGGAGTTGGACGCCGAGGCGCGGGCGCTGGCCGAACAGATCGCGGCGATGCCGTCCTTCGGGCTCCGTCAGGCAAAGCGGGCGGTCAACCAGACCTTGGACGTGCAGGGTTTCCATGCCGCGATCCAGTCGATCTTCGACGTCCACCAGACCGGCCACGGCAACGCCCTGAGCGTCACCGGCTATCCGATCCTCGCGAAGCTGGACGAGATGAAGAAAAAGCTGCGATAGCTCCCAGCGCATGAGCCGCGAAGCCACCCGACGTGCGCCTCAGGTTTCGTTCGGGTGAGACCCTTGTCACGCCTGGGTAACCAACCTACTGTCGATTCAGTAGGTTGGTTGAAGGGGGCCCGGTGTCCAATCCACGGCCGTATGCCACGCTCCTGGCCAAGGGCGAGGAGCGCAGGCAGCGGATCCTGACGGTTGCTCAGCGGCTGCTGACGCGGAACGGGTGGCGCAGCATCACCCTCGGGCAGATCGCCCGTGAGGCAGGCGTCAGCCCGGCGGGCCTGCTGCATCACTTCGAGTCGAAGGAGCAGTTGCTCCATGCGGTACTCGACGCCCGCGACGCCTACGACGAGGCCAGCAGGGACATGCCGGGCGACATCATCGAGCGAATCGAAGGGCGCGCCGAGCGGTTCCGGCAGGCGCCGGATCTGGTCAGCATGTTCGCCGTGCTCCTGATCGAGAACCTCAGCCCCGACGCCCCGCTGCACGAACGCTTTCTCAACAGATACCGGTCCGCGGTCGACATCGTCGCCGAAGGGATCCGGGAGGGCCAACGCGCAGGCAAGTACGGCACCGACCTGGATCCGGCCGTCAAGGCCGTGGAGATCATCGCGTTTCTCAACGGGATGGAGACATCGTGGCTGCTCGACCCTTCGATTCCGCTGACCGAGGTGTTCCAGGGCTACGCCAGGTCCCTTGCCCGGGAGCTGGCCCCGTCGTCGGGCGATTCCTGAGGCAAAGGCTCGTCGTGGTCGCGCCGAGTACGGCCGGGGTCGTGCGGTCCGCAGGAGGATGGTTGTTCGATCAGGTGATGGCCGGGTGGGACGCCACAGTCCTCACCGCGGACCATGCCGATCCCCGGCCGCTGCGCATCCTCGGGGCCCAGGCCGCCGATCTGGAGGCCGCGTTGGCCGCGCCGGTTCTCGTGCCCGGGCCGCAGGCCATCGCGGTCGACGCGGATCTGTACGGATCCGACGCACGAGTCCGGCGTATGGTGCTGGAGGCCATCGAGGGAGGCGCGGTCGACGTCAGGCACTGGAGCGACCGGCGGTCTGCGGACCTCGACGGCGCAGGCGGTTCGGTGCACCACTGCTTGAGCGTGGCCGCACGCGCGTTCAAGACTCAGGCCCTGGCCGCGGTCGGCGCCCCGACCGGGTCGATCGACGTCACCGAGGTGTTCCGCAGCGGCGAACTGCCCCACCGGCCAGGAACATCTGCCCCCGAACCTGCGGTGTTGTGAACCATCCTCATGTCCGGCCGGACCCCGGTCGTCGGTCGGTGGGGGAGCGCGCTTCGGCGGCGACCGGCTGACTGGGAGGTCAGTGCAGGATCCCGGCGAGGCGGCGCAGGGAGTCGGACGGCAGATCGACCATGCTGTGATCGCCGATGAGCTGCACCACCACGTGGTCCGCGCCCGCTGTGTGGAAGGCGTCGATCCGGGCCCGGATCCGCTTCTCGTCACCCCAGGCGAACAGGGCGTCGACCAGGCGGTCGCTGCCGCCCCCGGTCAGGTCGTCCTCCGTGAAGCCGCCGCGCAGCCAGTTGTTGGTGTAATTGGCGAGCTTGAGGTAGCGCTCCAGAGCGGCCCGGGCCAGTTGTCGTGCGCGCTCCGGGTCGGACTCCAGCACGACGCCCAGCTCGGGGGCGAGCAGCGGGCCGTCGCCCAGCAGCTCCCGGGCCCCGGCCACCTGCTCGGCGGTGGCGAGGTACGGCAGCGCGCCGGCCGCCCGGTCCCGGGACAGCCCCAGCATCTTGGGGCCGAGGGCCGCCAGCACCCGGCGCCCGGCGGGCACCGGAGTCCCGCTGTCCGTGTCGTCCAGCGCGTCGAGAAACCCGGTCATGGCGGCGTATGGACGCTTGTACCCGGCGGTCCTCTGCGGGTGGCCGACGCCCAGGCCGAGCAGGAACCGCCCGGGGTGAGCCGCTTCCAGCGCCGCGCACCGTGCGGCGGTCGGCGCGGCCTCGTGCCGCCAGATGCTCTGGATGGCGGTGCCCACCACGGCCTTGGAGGTGGCGGCGATGACCGGAGCGACATCGTCGACAGTGGCGTTGGCGAGCCAGATCGCACCGAAGCCGAGTTCCTCCAGTTCCGCGGCCGTCTCGTCGCGGGCTGTCGGGGGCTGGTGGACCAGGGCGCTGAAGATGCCGTAGCGGCCGATGTCCGGTGTGCTCGTGCCGTCCATCGAGAAGGCCCTCCCGGTCGGTGGATGTCCGCCTGATCAAGTGGCTTGCGGGTTGACGATCGCTCTCCGGCGAGAATAGCATTCTCTCAATGAGATATCGGTGTTACCGTAGGCTCTGTACAACCGACTGGAGGGCAGATCCATGGCGCACTTCCCCAAGCCCGATGAGGGCAGTTGGACCGAGCACCTCAAGATCGGCACGGAGCCGCTCTCGTTCGAGGACTCGATTTCGCCGGAGTTCTACGAGCTGGAGCGTGACGCGGTATTCCGCCGGACGTGGCTGAACGTCGGCCGGGTCGAACAGCTGCCGAAGAAGGGCAGCTTCTTCACCAAGGAGCTGGACGCGGCGGGCGCATCGGTGATCGTCGCGCGGGGCTCGGACGGCGAAGTGCGCGCGTTCCACAACGTGTGCCGGCACCGCGGCAACAAGCTGGTGTGGAACGAATTCCCGCGCGAGGAGACCAGCGGTGTCTGCAGGCAGTTCACCTGCAAGTACCACGCCTGGCGCTACGACCTCGAGGGCAAGCTGACCTACGTCCAGCAGGAGGGCGAGTTCTTCAACCTCGACAAGTCCGACTACGGGCTGATCGGGATCCACACGGAGGTGTGGGAGGGATTCATCTTCGTCAACCTCGATCCGGAGAACAAGACGCCGCTGCGCGAGTTCCTAGGCAAGTTCGCGGCCGGCATCGAGGGCTACCCGTTCGACAAGCTGACGCAGGTGCACAAGTACCGCGCCGAGATCGGCAGCAACTGGAAGCTGTTCATCGACGCCTTCGCCGAGTTCTACCACGCACCGATCCTGCACGGCGGGCAGTACATGGCCGAGGAGCGGCGCAAGATCCAGAAGTACGGCTACGAGGCACTCGCCTACGACGTGGACGGACCCCACGGGATGGTGTCGTCCTGGGGCGGCATCGCGCCGCCGCACGACCAGAAGATGGTCAAGCCGATCGAGCGGGCCCTGCGCAGCGGGCTCTTCGGCCCTTGGGACGCGCCCGACATCGGCATGGCCGCGGAGGATCTGCCGCCGGCCGTCAACCCGACCCGGGACCCGCGCTGGGGCATGGACTCCTTCGTCTTCTTCCCGAACTTCATGCTGCTGATCTGGCGGCCGAACTGGGTGCTCACGTACCACTACTGGCCGACCTCGTACAACACCCACATCTTTGAGGGGACGTGCTACTTCGTCCCGCCGAAGAACGCCTTCCAGCGTCTGCAGCAGGAGCTCGCCGCCGTCTCGTTCAAGGAGTACGGCCTCCAGGACGGCAACACCCTCGAGGCGACGCAGACCATGCTGGAGTCGCGGGCGGTGACGGACTTCCCGCTCAACGACCAGGAGGTCCTGCTGCGTCACCTGCACAACACCACGTATCAGTACGTGCGCGACCACCAGCAGCGGAAGTCCCGGACGCCGGCCGCTTCCTGATCCGAGGAGACGCGAACCATGGCCAACATCTTCCCGCCCGAATTCGCCGATCTCGAGCCGTTCGCGGACTGGGCGATCCCGACCGAGCGTGCGCGCTACGCCAAGCGCATCTCCAGCACCATGGAGGAGCTCGACACCTTCTACAACGCCGCCTTCCCGCACCTGGAGTCCGGCACGTCCTACCTCGAGAAGGTCGAGATGGAGAACATCTCCGAGGAGGACAAGCACCTGCTGTGGCTGTTCTGTGCACTGGTGACCGTCGCCTTCCCGGTGGAGGCGTGGCGTCAGCCCAAGGTCCCCGACGCAGGCGCCTCGAGCATCGACGCGATCCTCGAACCCGCCGTCTGACGCCTTGGTCCGCCGGGCCCCGGCCTGCCCCGAGGGGCCCGGCGACCCACGCACCGCCGCCGACCCCGAAGAGCGAGCCGAGGGCCTGCCGGCCGGCGGCTTCGATCGACCTGTCGGCCGGCGGACGTCCCCTTGGCCGACCGACCGAAGGAGCCGCTCGATGGCACGTCCCCGCACACCGCAACCGCCCGTCCTCCTGCGCGCCGCCCGCCTGCTCGACGTCGACAAGGGCGAGTACGTCCAGCCGGGGGAGCTCCTGATCGAAGGGGAGCGCATCGTCGAGGTCGCACCCACCTCGGTACCCAAGGACGCCGTGGTGCTCGATCTCGGCGACCTCACCCTGCTCCCGGGGCTGATGGACATGGAGGTCAACCTGCTCCTCGGCGGCCCCGACCACCGCAGCCCCCTCAACCCGGTACAGGACGATCCCGCCGTACGCACCCTGCGCGCCGTCGCCAATGCGCGCCGGACACTCCGGTCCGGATTCACGACGGTGCGGAACCTCGGCCTGTTCGTGCAGACCGGTGGACTCCTCCTGGACGTGGCCCTGAAGAAGGCCATCGACCTCGGCTGGATCGACGGCCCACGGGTGGTGCCCGCAGGCCACGCCATCACGCCCACCGGCGGGCACCTCGACCCGACCATGTTCCAGGCGTTCGCGCCGCACATCATGGAGCTGAGCGTCGAGGAGGGCATCGCCAACGGGGTCAGCGAGGTGCGCAAGGCCGTGCGCTACCAGATCAAACACGGCGCGCAGGTCATCAAGGTCTGCGCCTCCAACGGAGTCATGTCGCATACAGGGCCCGCCGGCGCCCAGCAGTACTCCGACGAGGAGCTGCGGGCGATCGTCGACGAGGCCCACCGCGCGGGCCTCAAGGTGGCCGCCCACTGCATGGGCGACACGGCCATCCGTTCCGCGCTCGACGCGGGCATCGACTGCATCGAGCACGGCTCCCTCGCCAGCGACGAAACCCTCGACCTGATGGTCGAGCGAGGAACCTTCCTCGTCGCGACCACCTACCTCACCGAGGGCATGGACGTCTCGCACGCGGCACCCGAGCTGCAGGCCAAGGCCGCCGACGTCTTCCCGCGCTCGCGGGCCACGATCGGCAAGGCCATCGAGCGCGGGGTACGCATCGCCTGCGGCACGGACGCGCCCGCGATCCCGCACGGCAGGGGTGCCAAGGAGCTGATCGCCCTCGTCGCCCGCGGCATGGCGCCCCTGCAGGCGATCCGGGCGGCCACGACCGTCGCCGCCGAGCTCATCGACGCCGACGACCGGGGCCGCCTCGAGGCCGGCCTGCTCGCCGACGTCATCGCCGTTCCCGGCGACCCGCTGGCGGACATCGGCGTGACCGAGGACGTGCGGTTCGTGATGAAGGGTGGTCAGGTGTACCGCCACGAAGAAGCGTCACGCTGAACCCGCGGCCGTGGCGGCCGAGCACCCCTGACCTCGGGAAACGCCCAGCGCCGGCGTTCCCCGAGGTCAGGGGTGCTCGGCTCGTGGGGTGTCTGCAGGAGGTCGGGACCGTGTTCAGGGCCGGGTGTGGCCCGGCTGCGAGCGATCGCTCCCCGCCGCCACGTCTTCGCCAAGTACCCATCGGTGAGGTGCGCTTCGTCGAGGTGGCGGCGTTGGCCAGCTGACGCTAGTGCTGCAGCAACTTCATCTCGACGGCACGCCGGGGCCCGATGGACTGGGAGAGGAGAACAGTGGTGCCCGCTCCTGGCATCATGCCGAGGCGGGCATGGGTGTCGGCGAAGCGGGCGCGCTCCGATGCCACCAGGAACCGGAGCAGAACGCGGAGGCGGCGCCGATCAGGATCACGGCGTCGACGTCCGGGTCTGCCCCGGCGGCGGTGATGGCGTCAGGTGTTGCGCCCGCCGTTGACGCCGATGACCTGCCCGGTGATGTAACCCGCCTCTTCGGAGACCAGGAAGGCGCAGGCGGCCGCGATGTCCTCGGGCCGGCCCGGGCGCCGTACCGGCGTGAGTTCGGCATGGTGGTCGACCGAGCCGCCGATCAGGCCCTTGCGCTCCGAGTCGCGCAGCATCGGGGTGTCCACGAAGCCGGGCGGGATCGTGTTGACCGTGACGCCCTGCGGGCCGAACTCGAGGGCCAGGCACTTGGTGAGGCCGACGAGACCGGACTTGGCCGCCACGTAGTGAGCCATGTACGGCTGTCCCGAGTGGAAGCTGGAGGACGAGATGTTCACGATCCGACCCCAGCCGGCCTCGATCATGTCGGGCAGGGCGGCCTGGCACAGGTAGAAGGGACCGCTCAGGTTCACGGCGAGCTGCTGGTCCCACTGCTCGTCGCCGATCTTCAAGAACGCCCTCGTTCCGGTCACTCCGGCGTTGTTGACGAGGGCGAGCACGGGCCCGAGCGTGTCACGCACCCGCTGGACGGCGGCGTTCACCTGGGCCCGGTCGGACACGTCCACCCCGCCGAAGGCGACCGCCTCGTGTCCCTTCTCGCGGCACTCCGCGGCCACCTTCTCGGCTCCCTCCGCGTCGAGGTCGAGGACGGCGGTGGCGAAACCGTCCTCGGCGAGGCGCAGTGCGATGGCCCGCCCGATGCCGGACGCGCCACCGGTGACGAGCGCGGTGCGGCGGCGGCTCATGCGATCGCCTCCCTGTCCGCCGGCGACGTGCGGTGTATGAGCCGGGACGACTTCTCGGCATGGGCCACGCCCGTGCTGTCCATCGCTCCTCCTGTTTCTGGTCGGACGGTCAGACGGTCAGACGGCCAGAGGTCAGGCGCGTCAGACGGCCGGCTCGGCGACGGTGTCGAAGAACGCCGAGCCCGAGTCGGGGATGCGAGGCTGCTTGAAGACGTTCACCGCGTACGACACCAGGACCAGCGAGTAGAGCAGGCGCAGCAGCCGCGTGGCGTCCTCGGGCAGGGCGTTCAGGTCGAGGGCCTTGAGGTAGTCGATCGCCTCCTCGGCCCGCGGGGTGATGGCGTCGTAGAACTCGACCAGTTCCTCGAAGGGCTTCGACAGGCGCATGTCGTACCGCTCCTGACGGGTGGGCAGCGCCCAGTCGGCCACGTACGGTTCGAGGTCGCGGAATGCTTCGGGCAGGGTAGCCGCGGCGGTTGTCATCGGTGTCCTTCCTCCTACTTCTCGCCCGACTGGTGGGCGTCCACCGCGTCGCGGATGACCTTGTGGAAATTGCGGATGAGCAGCTCCTGGTCGGACAGGTGGAACTGCTGGTTGGCGCGGGTCGCCAGCGCCGAGTGGGTCGCCTCCACGGTGTTGGAGTCCTGCATGGCGAACTCGATGGTGCTGTCGGCGACCAGCTCCTGGGCGATCCGCTCCTGGGCGTTCTTCGGCGGCGCGAAGTAGATGTCGAGCTCGTAGCTGTGCGAGTCGACCGCTTCGGGCCAGTACTGGTAGGTGATGTAGAAGTTCCGCGCCCAGATCTGGACCGAGAAGTTCGGGAACAGCCAGAACGAGTCGTTGCCCCAGGACCGGATGTCGCCCTTGTTCAGCGCCTCGGGCAGCGGGCCGACGTCCGGGACGTCGTCCGGCCCGAACAGGCCGGCGCGGAAGAGGCGGTAGATCCACTTCTGGCTGCGCTCCGCCGGCCCCAGCTCGCCCGGCCCGCGCGGCGGCAGCGGCTTCGGGCCCGGCACGGAGGTGAGCATGTGCGGGTCGAAGATGTCGTAGTGGTAGGCGTCGACCGGCGGGACCATCTTCTCGGCCTTGCTCACGTCGGGGTCGATGAACCGGGCGTGCACGTACGGCGGGTGGTACCACTCGAGGACGGCGTCGATGGACAGCTTCCAGTTGCCCTTGATGCGGGTCCGGTAGCCGAAGTGCTGGGTCATCTCGCCGAACGGGTAGCTCTCCAGCTCCAGCAGGCGCTCACCGAGGAAGCTGCGCAGGGGCTCGGCGTCCTTGCCGAAGTTGACGAAGATGAAGCCGGCGAACACCTCGCAGTGCAGCGGCGGCATGCGCAGGCCGCTCTTGTCGAGGTCGAAGAACTGGTCCTCGTTGGTGATGTGGGCGACCTTGCCGTCGAGCCCATAGCGCCAGCCGTGGTACTTGCAGGTGAAGGCGCGGCACGTGCCCTGGCTCTCCTCCTGCGGGTGCTCCTGCCAGACGAGCTTGTTGCCGCGGTGGGCGCAGACGTTATGCAGGGCCCTCACGGTGTCGTCCGTGGAGCGGACGACGACGATCGAGCCGAGGCCGGGAAGGTCCCGGGTGAAGTAGCTGCCCCGCTTGGGCAGTTGCTCGATCCGCCCGACCTTGAGCCAGGACCGCCGGAAGACGGCCTCCCGCTCGGCCTCGAAGAACTCCTGGGAGATCGAGTCCTCGTAGTCCACCGGGGCGGTGCCGAGCTCAGGGAAGTTGGGGGTGAACTTCCCCTTCCCGGTGGCCAGCCGTTCCTGAATACCGGTCATGCCTGAAGCCCTTCTCTCTTCCCTGTGGCATAAGAGTTCTCATATACAGAGAATGGCATTTTCACTCAGAGTACCCCGTCGTCCCGCAGCCGCGCTATGTCCTCGGGCGATCGGTGCAGAATCCCGTCGAGCACCGCGTCGGTATCAGCGCCGAGCGCCGGCCCCAGCCAGCGGATCTCGCCCGGAGTCTCGGAAAGCGCAGGCAGCACTCCGGGTACGGCCAGGGGGCCGATCCGTGAGTCGTGGAGCCGGATGGTGCCGCGGTGGGCGTACTGGGGATCCTCGAAGATGTCGGCGATCGAGTTGAGCGGCCCGGCTGGGACCTGCGCTGCCCGGCACCGGTCGAGGACCTCCTGCCGGGGGAGTGACCCGACCCATGCGCCCACCAGCGCGTTGACCTCGTCCCGCGCCGCGAGCCTGGCCTCCTTGGGGCCGAACCGGTCGTCCGCCGCCAGCTCCGGCCGGTCCATGGCCCGGGCCAGCCGGGCGAACATGTCGTCGTGGGAGCAGGCGATGGCGATCCAGCGGTCGTCCTTGGTGCGGTAGTGGCTGTGCGGGACGACGTTCACTGTGTCGGCGCCCATCCGCTCCCGTACGTAGCCGTACTGCTGGTAGGCAGGCACCAGTTCGTCGAGCAGGCGGAAGATCGTCTCGTACAGCGCGAGGTCCACGCACTGGCCCCTGCCGGTGGAATCCCGGGCCCGCAGGGCCAACAGGACGCCGATGACGCCGTACAGGCCGGTGGTGTAGTCGGCCAGCGATGTGGAGCCGGGGGTCACCGGCGGTCCGTCGGGTTCCCCGGCGAGGTAGGCCAGGCCGGAGAAGGCGTGGGCGATGCGGGCGAAGCCGGGCAGGTCGCGGTAGGGACCGGACTGCCCGTAGGCGGACACCCGCAGCAGGATCGTGCGCGGGTTCAGTGCCTGGATCTCCTCCCAGCCGAGCCCCCACCGCTCCATCACCCCGGGCCGGAAGTTCTCGATCACCACGTCGGCGCCGGCGATGAGCTCCCGCAGCAGCTGCCTGCCGCGTTCGTCGCCGAGGTCGAGCGTCACGGACCGCTTGTTGCGGCTCTCGCTGAGCCAGACCAGGGTGTCCCCGCAGTCCGTGTCGGTGCCGAAGCGGCGCAGATGGTCCCCGGCACCGGGCCGCTCCACCTTGATCACCTCGGCGCCGAACTCACCGAGCACGGTGGCGCAGAACGGCCCGGCGATGAAGTTGCCCAGGTCCAGGACCCTGATGCCTTCGAGTGCCTGCACGGGCTCAGTCCGACCAGGGCCGGTCGTCCCATGCGCGGTCGAGCGGCTCCATCTCCCCGCCGAAGGGGAAGAATGCGCGCTGGGCGTAGGTCTCGCGGGCCAGGCCGTGGCCGAGCTCGTTCAGGAAGGTCCGCTTGAGTTCCTGGGTGAACAGCTGGCGGGTGTAGCGCAGCACGAGCGGGGGCCGCTTCGCCAGTTCGCGGGCCAGCTCCCAGGCGCGGTCGAGGAGTTGCTCCTTGGGAAGCACCTCGGCGACGGCGCCCCACTCCAGTGCCTCCTGGGCGCTGAGCTTCTTGCCGGTCAGCAGCAGGTAGCGGCCGCGGTTGTGGCCCACGAGAAAGTTCCAGATGACGTGCTGGCCGTCGCCGGGCACCTGGCCGCGAGGGAAGTGCGAGACGTCCTGGAACCAGGCGTCGTCGGACGCGAGGACGATGTCGCCCATCAGCGGGACCTCGGAGTGGATGTTGCACGGGCCGTTGACCGCGCTGATCATCGGCACGTCCACGTCGAGGACGTTGAAGATGAGATTGCGGCTGTACCAGGCCTTCTCGTCCAGCTTGTTGAGGCCCCGCTCGTCCGGCATGAGCTGGTATATCGGCCTCTCCGGGGAGTTGCCGTCCGGCAGCCGTCCCCAGTCGGCGTTGTAGTTCTCGCCGGTGCCGGTGTGGATCAGGACCTTGATCTCGCGGTCGCCCGCAATGTCCGCGAAGACGTTGGCCATGTCGTCGTGCGCCTTCCAGTCCCACACCAGACTCTTGCCGTTGGTGTGGCACTGCATGAACAGGATGCCCTCCTCACTCAGCTCGAAGCGGTAGTTGGCATACCGGTTCTCGTACTCCGCGAACCTCGTCCTCTTGGCCACCCTGGTGCCCCTTCGGCGTACGACGTGAGTAGAACGTGTCCTGTCCATTAGAAGAACGCCATATCCAGCAGTCAAGCCCTGCGTTTTCGATTGGTGTATGTGATATTTTCAGCGGATGCAGACGACGACCGTGCGTCCGTTCCGTTTCGCCGTGCAGGCGACCAAGGCGAAGTCGGCCGCCCAGTGGCGCGACCTGGCCCGGAAGGTCGAGGACCTGGGGTTCTCCACCCTCTTCACGGCCGACCACTACCTGGGCCCGGGCCCGGCGAGCCGCGAGGCGAGCCAGGTCCCGCAGCACCTCGCGCCGATCGCGGCCATGGCGACCGCCGCGGCGGTCACGCACACGCTGCGCGTCGGCTGCCGGGTCTTCTGCGTCGACTACCACGTCCCGGCCGTGCTCGCGAAGGAGGCGGCCACCATCGACCTGCTCTCCGACGGACGGCTCGAGTTCGGCATCGGAGGAGGGTGGAGCGAGCCCGAGTACCGGGCGATGGGGCTCGACTTCGCCCCGGCCCCCCAGCGCGTCACGAAGCTGGAGGAGGTGGTCGCGTTCGTCAAGGCCCACTGGTCGGGTCAGGAGCTCGACACCAAGGGTCAGTTCGTCAATGTCACGGGCTATGCCGGCCTGCCGCTCCCCGCGCAGCGCCCACACCCCCCGATCATGATCGGCGGCGGCCGCAAACGCGTACTGTCCCTGGCCGCCCGCGAGGCGGACATCGTGAGCATCAACAACGTGCCGTTCCAGCCGGTGAACTCCGACGGGCTCTCGCCCCGGGAGGAGGCCACGCGTCGGCTCGGGTATGTCCGGGAGGCGGCCGGCGACCGGTTCGGCGCCTTCGACATCGAGAGCTCTCCGTACTTCACGGAGGTCACCCATGACCGGCAGGCCGCCGTCGACCGGGTGGCGAAGCTGATGCGGGTCCCCTCCGAGGGGCTGCTCGACCACCCCAACGTACTGGTCGGGTCGGCCGAGGAGATCGCTGAGCGCCTCCAGGAGCGCCGCGAGCAACTCGGCGTCAACTACGTCACTGTCCAGCAGTCGCAGATCGACAGCTTCGCTCCGATCGCCGCGCGCCTGAGCGGCCACTAGGGGGACGGCGCACGCAGTCGTGGGCGGGTCGTCGCTTCAGCATGATCTAGTGCCGCATCAAGCAACGTTCGCCCTGTCGATGACCTCGCGGAGCCGCTCGTCGGCGGCGTGCTTGTTCCGCCAGATGATGTAGCGGCGGAT
>NZ_JBEOVA010000026.1:0-130054 GCF_040295225.1 Streptomyces sp. NPDC002896
TGGCGCCGTGTGGCGTCCGGTAGCCGGCCCTTGCCGTTCAGCGCATCGGAGACGGTCGTGATGGAGACACCGGCGGCGGCGGCGACATCCCTGATCCCCGCCCGGCCCTGCCGCTTGTTCCGGCGGCATGTTTCCGCTCGGCTCACCTGGCACTCCTTGCTGATGTCATGACGAGCCGATATTCAGGATTGATCCAGTAGCGTTGCGGAATCGCCTTCATCCGCTGGCAGCCACGTTTCTGCATGGTGCCCTAGAGTAATTGCCTTAAAACTGAACGGAGTCGGCTGTCGCTGAGGCCGTATGTCACTTATCGGCGCGCGCCTGTCGGGCGGACTCCTGAGGTCACCGGCCCCGCAGGCTCCGGACAGCGCGCTCGATCTCGGCGATACGGACGGCGAGCAGGGCCGCATCGGTATCCGCGCAGCCACGTAGCAGGGCTCCGGTTCTGGTGAGCAGCTCAGCGACCTCCCCGAGGCGGTCTTCGGACGGTGCCGAATCGGTCCACAGGCGCCGCAACTCCGCTGCCTGGTCGGCGAGCTGGCGGTTCTTGCGGTGCAGCTCCAGGAAGACGCCGACCTTCGTGCGCAGCACCCAGGGGTCGATGGGCTTGGTCAGGAAGTCGGCGGCGCCGATCGCGTATCCCCGGTAGGCGAAGTCGGAGTCGGCGTCGGTTCCCGTCAGCAGGATGATGGGGACGTCCTTGGTCTGGTCGAGGCGCTTGATGTTGGCTGCGGTCTCGAAGCCGTCCATGCCCGGCATCAGGACATCGAGCAGGACGACGGCGAAGTCCTGCCGCAGCATCGCCTTGAGCGCCTCTTCGCCGGAGCGGGCACAGGTGATCTGCTGGTCGAGCGGGCTGAGGACGGCCTCCAGCGCGATCAGGCTCTCCTCCATGTCGTCGACGATCAAGATGCCGCCTTTGTCGGATGCGCTGGAGCTCATGCCGTCTCCTACCCTGACTGCCCTGACGAGCCTGTGTCCTCATCGCTCCCAGCGGTGTCAGCGCCCTCGCCTTCGCTCTGCGTGTCTCCCGCGGTGGTGTCCGCCTGTCCGGGCAGATCGAGCAGGTCGCAGATGGAGGACAGCAGATTGTCGACGTCCACGGGCTTGGGTACGTAGTCGTCGGCACCGCTGTCGAGCGCCTTCTCGCGGTCGCCCGGCATGGCCTTGGCGGTCAGCGCGATGATGGGCAGGGTGGCGAGGCGTGGTGTGTTCCTGATGGCCCGGATGGTCTCGTAGCCGTCCATCTCCGGCATCATCACGTCCATCAGGACCAGCGACACGTCGGGATTGCGGTGGAGGGCGTCCAGACCTTCTCGGCCGTTCTCCGCGTACTTGACAGTCATGCCGACCCGGCCCAGTACATGGGTGAGCGCGAAGACGTTGCGTATGTCGTCGTCGACGATGAGGATGCGGCGCCCGGCCAGCACGCGGCGGGCCCGTCCCGACTGCCACTCGTCCAGCCGCGAGAGCTCCGGCCAGCCGTCGTCGCGGCCCTCGAAGCTGTCCCAGCGCGCAGCCCTGATCAGATCGTCCCCGTCGCCGAACACGCTGCTCGGCGCGTCGTCGGTGGTCTCGGGCAACGGCCCGTCCGGGATGGGGAGTGCGGCCGGCACGACGGCTTCGGCGGACTCGGGGTCGGATGAGTCGGGCGTGGGGACGACACCCTGGTAGCGCGAGGGGAGGTAGAAGGTGAAGCAGGAGCCGACACCGACTTCGCTCTCGGCGACGATCCGGCCGCCGAGCATTCCGGCGATCTCCCGGCTGATGGACAGGCCCAGCCCGGTGCCGCCGTACTTGCGGCTGGTGGTGCCGTCGGACTGCTGGAACGCCTCGAAGATGACGGACAGTTTCTCGGGCGGGATGCCGATGCCGGTGTCCGTCACGGAGAAGGCGATCACCGCGTCCGCCTCGCGCAGCGTCTCCTCGGCGAACTCTGCTCCGGACGCCTGCTCGACCCGCAGCTTCACACCGCCCGACGAGGTGAACTTGAGCGCGTTGGAAAGCAGATTGCGCAGGATCTGCTGGACGCGCTGCTCGTCGGAGAACAGCTCTCGTGGCGCGTCCTCGTCGACGGCTATCTCGAAGGACAGACCGCGGTCCAGGGCGAGCGGCCGGAAGGTCGCGTGGACGTAGTCCAGCAGCTTCATCATCGGCAGCGTCCGCGGCCGGACGTCCATCCGGCCCGCCTCGATCTTCGACAGGTCCAGGATGTCGTTGATCAGCTGGAGCAGGTCGGAGCCGGAGCGGTGGATGGTGGTGGCGAAGTGCACCTCCTGGGCGGACAGCCGGCCGTCCGGATTGTCGGCGAGCAGCCGGGCCAGGATGAGCAGCGAATTGAGCGGCGTGCGCAGCTCGTGCGACATGTTGGCCAGGAATTCCGACTTGTACTGCGACGCGGTCGCGAGCAGGGCGGCCTTGTCCTCCAGCTCCGCGTTGGAGCGCTGGAGTTCGTTCGAGCGCTTGCGCAGCTCGGTGGTGAGCCGCTGGGATTCGGACAGCAACGACTCGGTACGGGCGTTCGCGATGATGGTGTTGATCGAGACACCGATGGTGTTGACGAACTGGTCGACGAAGGCCAGGTGAACCTCGTTGAACCCGCTGAAGGAGGCCAGTTCGATCACTCCGAGTACCTGGTCCTCGTAGAGGATCGGCAGGATGACGACGCTTGCCGGAGCAGCGGCGCCCAGCCCGGAGTTGATGGTGATGTAGTCCCGCGGGACGTTGTTGATGAGGATGCGTTTCTTCTCCAGGGCCGCCTGCGCTACCAGGCCGCTGCCGCACGTCCCCGACCCCGGCAGCGGCTGGGTGCCCGCCTGGTCGGCGCCGTATCCCGCGATGAGCTTGAGGCCCTCGCCCGCCCGGGCGCCGGGAGCGGCCAGGAAGAAGGCACCGAACTGGGCGTTGACCAGCGGAGTGAGCTCGCGCAGGATCAGATCGGCGACCTCGACCAGGTCACGGTGTCCCTGCATGAGGGAGGCGATGCGCGCCAGGTTGGACTCCAGCCAGTCCTTTGCGCGCGTGGTCTCCCGCAGGTTGGCCACCATGAGGTTGACGTTGTTCTTCAGCTCGGCGACCTCGCCCTGCGCCTCGACCGAGACCGAACCGGTCAGGTCACCCTGGGTGACGGCGGACGCCACCTCGGCGATGGCCCGCACCTGGGTGGTCAGGTTCAGGGCGAGTTCGTTGACGCTGGTGGTCAGCCGCTTCCACGTGCCGTACACGCCCTCCACCCGGGCCTGACCGCCGAGCTGTCCCTCGCTGCCGACCTCGCGGGCGACGCGGGTCACCTCGGCGGAGAACGAGGACAGCGTGTCGACCATCGTGTTGATGGTGGTCTTCAGCTCCAGGATCTCGCCGCGGGCGTCCACGTCGATCTTCTTGGACAGGTCGCCCTGGGCGACGGCGGTGGCGACCTGGGCGATGTTGCGCACCTGGGAGGTCAGGTTGTCCGCCATGAAGTTGACGTTCTCCGTCAGGTCCTTCCACACGCCCGAGACGCCCGGCACCTGAGCCCGGCCGCCCAGCTGTCCCTCGGTACCGACCTCGCGCGCCACCCGCGTGACCTCGTCGGCGAACGCCCGCAGCTGCTCGACCATGGTGTTGACGGTGTCCTTCAGCTGCAGGATCTCGCCGCGGGCGTCCACCGTGATCTTCTTCGACAGATCGCCGTTGGCCACCGCGGTGGTGACCTGGGCGATGTTGCGGACCTGCGAAGTCAGGTTCAGGGCCATGAAGTTGACGTTCTCCGTCAGGTCCTTCCAGACCCCCGACACGCCGCGGACCTGCGCCTGGCCGCCCAGGTTCCCCTCCGTGCCGACCTCACGGGCGACCCGGGTCACCTCGTCGGCGAACGCCGACAGCCGGTCCACCATCGTGTTGATCGTCGACTTCAGCTCCAGGATCTCGCCCTTGGCCTCCACGTCGATCTTCTTGGACAGGTCGCCCTGGGCGACGGCGGTGGCCACCTGGGCGATGTTGCGCACCTGGGAGGTCAGGTTGTCCGCCATGAAGTTGACGTTGTCCGTCAGGTCCTTCCACACCCCGGACACCCCGCGGACGTGCGCCCGGCCGCCCAGCTCGCCTTCGGTGCCGACCTCGCGGGCCACTCGCGTGACCTCGTCGGCGAACGCGGACAGCTGGTCGACCATGGTGTTGACGGTGCTCTTCAGCTGCAGGATCTCGCCGCGGGCGTCCACCGTGATCTTCTGCGAGAGGTCGCCGTTGGCCACTGCCGTGGTCACCTGGGCGATGTTGCGCACCTGGGAGGTCAGATTGGACGCCATGAAGTTGACGTTGTCCGTCAGGTCCTTCCACACCCCGGACACCCCGCGGACCTGGGCCCGGCCGCCCAGCTCGCCTTCGGTGCCGACCTCGCGGGCCACTCGCGTGACCTCGTCGGCGAACGCGCGCAGCTGGTCGACCATGGTGTTCACGGTCAGCTTCAGCTCCAGCAGCTCGCCCGTGGCCTCGACCGTCACCTGCTGGGTGAGGTCCCCGCGGGCGACCGCGGTGGTCACCACGGCGATGTCCCGCACCTGAGCCGTCAGCCGTGACGCCATGGTGTTGACGGCCTCGGTCACATCGCGCCAGTCGCCGGACAGCCCTTGCACCTTCGCCCGGCCGCCGAGGCGGCCCTCGGTGCCGACCTCGCGGGCGACCCTGGTCAGCTCTCCGGTGAACAGCGACAGCTGGTCCACGGTGCGGTTCACACCGCTCCCCAGCCGGCGCAGATCACCGCGCAGCTCACGGCTGCCGTCATGCAGGTCGACGCGCTGCGTCAGATCCCCCGCCGCTATCGCCTCCAGCACCCGTGTGGCGTTGGAGATCGGGCCCGCCAACGCGTCCACCAGCTGGTTCGCCGCGTCCACACTCGTGGTCCACGCCCCTTGGCCAGGGCTCGCCGCGAGCCGCTCGTCCAGCCTGCCGTGCCGTAGCACCTCGCGGCGTACCCGCTGCAATTCCGTGGTCAGATGCGCGTTCCGTGTCACGAGCTGATTGAAGACCCCGGCCATTTCACCGACGAGACCTTCGCTCGCGGTGTCCGCACGTACGGTGAAATCGCCGTCGCACAGCGCATGCATCGCCGCGAGCAAGGAGCGCAGGCCGACCGCGCTCACCTTTTCCTCGCCCGCCGGGAAATCGGGCCGGGGGCCGTATTCGGGGGATCGCCGGACCTCGGAGGAGTCGAGTGTCTTTTCTCTCTGCTCGACGAGGGCGGGTTCAGTTTGAGTGGGATCAAACGTCATTGCATCGTCTCTTACGTGATCATTTACGCACTCAGGCTTGTCATAATATTGCACCGAAAAGACCGATATACCTAAAGCGTAAGGATTTATTCGTGGGAGCGCCGTCGCCGATCTCGGATGAGTCGGAAGAGTCCGCCTCGCGCATCACGCTGCCCGGAAGCGTGCACTCTCCCGCCGCGGCACGCGATTTCATCCGCACAGCGCTTTCCACACCGGGCGCGACGGCGGTTCTCGGACCCCGTACGGCAGGTGACCGGCTGGTCGAGGACGCCATGCTCCTGGTGAGCGAGCTGGTCACCAACGCCGTCCTGCATGCCGGCACGCCCGTTGAGGTCACGTGCCGCACGGTGGCCGACGATCCAGGCGTCGTCATCGAGGTGGCGGACCTCCATCCGGCCAGCGCGGTGTACACCGTCCCGGACATGCCGCGTCGCGGTCGCGGGCTCCAGTTGATCGGCGTGCTCGCCGAATCGTGGGGCGTGACGTACCAGCGCACCCGCAAGATCGTCTGGCTCCGGCTGAACGCTGCCGCATACCGGCCCGAGGAAGAACCCGTCCCCACCAGCACGCTGGGCGGCGAGCTGCGCTTCGCCGAGGTCCTCGCCCCGGCCCCGCCGCGGGACCGCCGCCACCGGACTGCCGAGTGGGTCGACCGGGGCGGTGCCTCGTTCCTCGCGGAAGTCAGCGAACTCCTCGCCGGACAGCTCGACGAGCACATGGTCGCCGCCCTCGCGGGCCAGCTGCTGGTGCCCCGGCTCGCCGACTGGTGCGCTGTGTGGCTGAGAACCGAGAGCGGCAGGCTGCGGCTGTCCCGCGTCTGGCACACCGACGAACGCCGGATCGACGCACTGCGCGCCGCACTGGAGAGCCGCCCCCTGCCATCGGAGTTCGGCCGCGCCGGCACCCCCTGGCCCTGGCCTGGCCTCCGGGATATCCAAACAGCCGCCGGCCCCGCGCTGGCCTTCCCGCTCATCGCCCATGGCCGCGATCATGGGGTGCTGCTGCTCGGGCGTACGGATGTGGCGCAACTGACCGACGGCGTGGTGCGGCTCCTGGAGGACGTGGCGCGGCGAGTGGCCCAGGCCATGGCCACAGCGCGGCAGTACACCCGGCAGGCGGCCATCAGCCTGGCGCTCCAGCGCCGGCAGTTGCCGCCGTCCCTGGCCCGGATACCCGGCGTCGACACCGCGATCGTCTACGAGCCGCACGGCGAGGGCCTGACTGTCGGCGGTGACTTCTACGATCTGTTCCCGATGCGCGAGAGAGGCTGGTGTTTCCTGCTCGGCGATGTGTGCGGCAGTGACCCGGAGGCGATGTCGATCACCGGTCTGGCCCGCCATCTGGTCAGGTTGCTGGCCCGCGAGGGCCATGGTGTGGAGTCGGTGCTCACCCGGCTCAACGAGGCGCTGGTGGAGGAGGACGTCGAGGCGGCGGAGGTCGATGGCGAGCAGGCCATGCCGCGCTTCCTGAGCCTGCTGTACGGAGAGTTGGAGCCCGAATCGGCCACGGGCGGCGCGCGCTGCAGGGTGGCCAGCGCAGGGCACCCGCCACCGCTTCGGCTGACCACCGACGGTTCCGTGGTTCCTGCGGCTTCCCCTCAGATCCTGCTCGGCATAGACCAGGACTACGAGTTCCACGCGGACACCTTTGTCCTCGCGCCCGGTGAGACGCTGCTGTGCGTCACCGATGGCGTGACCGAACGACGCTGTGGCAAGCGGCAGTTGGACGACGACGACGGCCTGGCCGACATCCTGCATGGCTGTATCGGCCTCGGCGCCCAGGCCGTCGCCGAACGGGTCAGGCGAGCGACTCACGACTTCAGCGCCGAGCCGATCGAGGACGACGTCGCCATCCTCGTGCTCGAGGCGGCACCGACCGTCGGGACGGACCCATCGGACGCTCGTCGCGCGTCCACCGTGCCCTGATGGGGGCGATGTGACGGGCTGCTGTCGATCTGGTCCCCACTCCTCTGCATCCGGACCCACCAGCACGCTGCGGGCAGACAGGCCGGCCGTCCGGTGCCGGTGCAGGCGCGCGCTGGCGTCGCAGCCACTCGCGCGGTGCACTGGTAGGGGAGGTCTGTGACATGCAGACGCGTCTACGGGGTGCTGTCGGCGTCGTGGCTGCCGTGTCGTTGGCCGTCGGCCTCGGCGCCTGTGGGACGTCCGGCGAGTCCAGCGGCAACCCCTCCGGCAAGCACCTGAAGATAGGGCTCCTGCTCCCGGGCTACGGGGGAGCCACCCGCTGGGCGCAGTTCGACAAGCCTCTGGTCGAGAAGAAGATCAAAGACCTGTGCGGCGACTGCACGGTGGAATACCGCGACGCCGGGCTGAGCGCGGCCACCCAGCAGCAGCAAGCCGAGGTGATGATCATCAAGGGAGTCGACGTCCTGATCCTCGCTTCCGTCAACTCCGAGTCGATCCGCTCCACGATCAGCAAGGCGTACGAGGCGCACATCCCGGTCGTCGCCTACGACCACCTCGCGGAGGGGCCGATCTCGGCATACGTCGGCTTCGACGCCCGCCGCATCGGCGAGCTCCAGGGCGAGGCACTTCTCAAGGCCCTCGGCGACGAGGCTCAGGGCAGCCAGATCGTCATGATGAACGGCGACCCCATCAACCCCGACGCGAAAGAGTTCAAGGCCGGTGCGCTCTCCGTCCTCGAGGGCAAGGTGAAGATCGGCAAGATCTACGACACGCCCGGGTGGAGCATGGACGCCGCCCACAACAACATGGTCGGCGCCATCGCCGACCTGGGCGCGGACAGGATCGGCGGTGTCTACGCCGCCAACGACTGGCTCGCCTCCGGCGTCATCTCGGCCCTCAAGGCCGCTCGCATCAAGCCGATGCCGCCGGTCGTAGGGCAGGACGCTCTTCTCTCGGCCGTGCAGCGCATCGTCACCGGTGATCAGTACATGACCGTCTACAAATCCTACAAGCTTCAGGCCGACGCTGCGGCAGAGATGGCCGTCGCCCTGGGCCGCGGCGAAGGACTGGGCCACATCACGAACGACACGGTCAGGAGCCCGACCACCCGTGACATCCCTGCCGTCGTGCTCGCTCCGGTTTCCGTGACCCGGGACAACATCAAGGACACCATCGTCAAGGACGGTCTGTACACGATCGATCAGATCTGCACTCCGGAGGTCAAGCCGGCTTGCGATGACGCCGGACTGACCTCGTAAGCCCATCCGCGCACGCTCCGCAGCCAGAAATTTTGCATGCCATGAAATCTTGCATAGCATGCACAATCATGAGTGGAGGGGACCCGCGTCCGGGGCTGCGCGAACGCAAGAAGCGGGCAACGCGTAGTGCGCTCGCGGACTCTGCATTGCGCATGGCCGCGGAACGCGGACTGGAGAACGTGACCGCGGAAGCCGTGGCCGCCTCGGTCGACGTCTCTGTGCGGACGTTCTTCAACTACTTCCCGCGCCTCGAGGACGCGATCATCCGGCCTGACCCGGAGAGCACCGAGAGGGTTCGCCAAGCGGTACTCGACGCACCCGAGGAGGCCACCGCCCTCGACGCGGTGCGGGAGGCCATCAGCCAGGAGCTCGCGGACATCGAGGAGGACCACGAGCGCTGGGAACTGCAGTGCACGGTGCTGCAGAACACGCCTTCGCTGATGCCCCGCCTCCTCGCCGCACGGGGCGCCGATGAACGCGCTCTGATCACCGCAGTAGCCGAGCGCCTCCAGCAGAACGCCGACTCCGACCTCTATCCCAGGCTCCTGGTGCACGTGGCGATCGCCGCTGTCCGCGCCGCCGTCGAGCACTGGGCCTCCACCGGCCGGACGCGCACCTTCCAGAGCGTCTACCACGAGGCATTCACCTCACTGGCCGCCGGACTGAACGCCTGAAGCACCCGCAGGCTTCATCACAATAATCATCAGAGAATGAGGAACGACAGCCGATGACCGCTGCCGTCACGCCTGAAACCCAGGCGCCCACAACATCCATGACGCAACGTCACATACTCCAGGCCATGTCCGGCCTGATGGCCGGCATGTTCGTCGCCATCCTGGCCTCGACCGTGGTCGCCAACGCGCTGCCCCGGATCATCGCCGATCTGCACGGCAGCCAGTCGTCGTACACCTGGGTCGTCACCGCAGAACTCCTGGCGATGACCGCGACCGTCCCGATCTGGGGCAAACTGTCCGACCTCTACGACCAGAAGCTGCTGATCCAGCTGTCGCTGTCGATGTTCGTCGTCGGCTCGCTCGTCGCCGGGTTCTCCAACAGTGTCGGCATCCTGATCGTGAGCCGCGTCGTCCAGGGCATCGGCGCAGGCGGACTGACCGCACTCGCCCAGGTGGTGATGGCTGCGATCATCCCGCCGCGTGAACTCGGCCGCTACTCCGGCATCTTCGGCGCGGTCTTCGCCGTCGGTACGGTCGCGGGCCCGCTCATCGGCGGCGTACTCGTCGACACGTCCTGGCTCGGCTGGCGCTGGTGCTTCTTCATCGGCGTGCCCTTCGCCCTGCTCGCGATCGTGCTTCTCCAGCTCACGCTGAAGCTGCCGACGGTCCGCAGGCAAGTCAAGATCGACTATCTCGGCGCTGTCCTCATCATGGCCGGGGTGAGCGCCCTGCTGCTGTGGATCACCCTCGCCGGCAACGAGTTCGACTGGGCCTCCTGGCAGACCGCGGCCCTCGTGTCAGCCGGTGTGGCGCTGCTGGCAATTGCGGTCCTGGTCGAGTCCAAGGTCCAGGAACCGATGATCCCGCTGGACATCTTCCGCAACCGGACGGTGACCCTGGCCACCGTGGCGAGCATGCTTGTCGGTGTGGCCATGTTCGGCGGCACGGTCTTCCTGTCCCAGTACTTCCAGATCTCCCTCGGCAAGTCCCCGACGGTCGCGGGCCTGATGAGCCTGCCGATGATCATCGGCCTGATGCTCTCCACCACCATCGCCGGACAGATCATCACCGCCAAGGGCAAGTGGAAGGCCTTCCTCATCGCGGGCGGTGTCGTCATGACGGCAGGCATGGGCCTGCTGTCCACGATCAGCGCCGACTCGTCCTTCCTGCTGCTCAGCATCTATATGGCAGTCCTCGGGATCGGCGTCGGCATGCTGATGCAAAATCTCGTACTCGCGGCCCAGAACGATGTTCCGGCCTCCGAGTTGGGTGCAGCGACCTCTGTCCTCTCCTTCTTCCGCAGCCTCGGCGGCGCGATCGGCACGAGCGCTCTGGGCGCCGTGCTCGGCCACCGGGTCACGAGTGAGATGGAGAAGGGCTTCGGCGGCGCGGCGGGCGGCGGTGCTGCCGCCGGTGACGGTGCAGTTCCCGACCTCTCGACCCTCCCCGAACCGGCCCGCCAGGTGGTTGAGAACGCCTACGGCGTGGCCACCGCCGATGTGTTCCTGGTCGGACTGCCGTTCGCCTTCCTCGCGTTCATCGCCGTGCTCTTCATCAAGGAGAAGCCGCTCAAGACCCAGAGCGGTCTGGAGCGCCTCGCCGAGGAGAACAAGCCGCCGACTGCCCCGGTCCACTGAGCGGTCCGGACTGAGCGGTCCGGAAATACGGGCAAGTAAGCAAGGTTGAGGGGCCGCCGTACCAGGAGCGGATCGGCGGATGCGCAAGATGCAGCGCATGCACGAAGATCCGACTCCGGCGGCGGCCCAGCTCTTTCTCTCCCGGGGAAATGCCGGGCTGCGCCTTGGGTGACCTGCGTCGGACAGAGCGGGAGTCAGCCGGACGCGCCGACCGGACCGCTCATCACAGCACCTCGTTTCCGTACATCTCGCCGAGCGGATCGGCGATGAGTTCGATGCGGGCGCCATCGGGGTCCCGGAAGTACACCGACACCTCGCTGTGCACCGCATGGTCGACGCCGGCCTGAGCGAGGTTGCCGACCAGGTGGCGCCAGCGGTCGGGCTCCACTGAGATCGCCACGTGGTGCAGGCCCCCCAGCACCTCGGCGTACGGGCCCACGTCGAGTCCGGGAAAGTCGAAGAAGGCGAGCAGGTTGCCGTTGCCGATGTCGAAGAAGAAATGCGAGGAGCCGGGGTAGTCGCGGTTCTCGATCAGCTCCGTCAGCGGAAACTCCAGCACGTCCTGGTAGAAGCGGATCGTCCGCTCAACGTCGCTGCTGATCAGCGCGGTGTGGTGCAGGCCCCGGGCGGACGAGGCGGGTCGGCGACCGCTCGGCTGCAGGTACTGGTCTCGGATGCGCTGCCGCTCCGCCTCAAGGGCCGACCGGTCCGGCTCTGCATCCCTGTGTGTCTTGGTCATCGTTCTCCTCGGTGGAGGTGAGGTGTGCTGGCTGCTACCGGAGTGGGGGTCCGGTTCGGGCCGCGACGGTGGCGGGTGTTTCCCTACCAGGATCTCGGCCGGTGCCGTGACAGTCACCTTCTGGTCATCGGTGGCGGTGAACCGGACCGCGTCTCCGATGCCTCCGGGCCGAGTGAACCCTGGCCGGGGTGGACTTGCTTCTGCATCGTCTGGGTTGGAGCGTGCAGGTCCCTTCCCGGTGGGCCCGCAATGGGGGCGTGGGGAAAGGGCCGACGAGATCACCATGCACGAATGACGAGATCACCATGCACGAATACCGAACGGCGGCCGGCACCGCAACCATCCTGGAGGTCCACCCACCAGAGATCGCCACACCGCACAGCTGACCGCCCGCTGGTCCTGGTGCCTGGCCGGCAGTCCGGGGAAGTCGCGGGCGGCAGCGACCTGATCCCAGGGCTCTGCCTCAGGGGCACGTCCTCCCGGGCGGGGTGGGTGAGGAGCTGCTCCAGCCAGCTCCAGCCGAACTGCGCCACCAGCTGATCGAACCAGCACAGCACGGCGTCGTAATGCCAGCCGTCGTTCGGAATCGGGGTGCAAGCACCTTCGCGTCTCGGTCCAGGTTGGACGCCAGGTCCCGATCCCGCATCTCAGGCGGGCGGGGTTCCGGGCCCTCCGCCGTACGGGAGCCGATGCGGGACGGCGTCGGGTCCTGGCGGTACCGCTCCGTGAGGGGCTCGAGCAGGCCGGCTCGGACTGACGGTCGGTGCCGCGGCCCTGGGCCTGGCCGGTGTCCAGGGCGCGGGCGCCGCGACCGGTGGTCGCGCCGTGGCATGCCGGCCCGGCCGGATGTCAGCTGCCGTCCGCCACCCCCAGCTCGGCGAGCAGATCCGCGCGCAGCTCCGCGAAGGCGGGGTCCGTACGCAGCCGGGCGCCCTCGAGCCGCACCTCGCGGGCCAGTCCGATGTGGCCGTCCGTCAGGACCAGCACGCGGTCGGCGAGGAGGATCGCCTCGTCGACGTCATGGGTGACCAGGAGGACGGCAGGCCGGTGTTTCGCGCACAACTCGCGCAGAAGCGCGTGCATACGGATACGGGTCAGCGCGTCCAGGGCCCCGAAGGGCTCATCGAGGAGGAGGAGTTCGGGCTCGCGGACGAGGGCGCGGGCGAGCGCGGCACGCTGGGCTTCGCCTCCGGAGAGGGTGGCGGGCCAGGCGCGTTCATGCGCGGCGAGGCCGACCTCGGCGAGTGCGGCGCGGCCGCGCTCGCGGGCGCCCTGCCGGGGGAGCCCGATCACGACGTTGTCGAGTACCCGCTTCCAGGGCTGGAGGCGTGGGTCCTGGAAGGCGACGGAGCGGCGCCGCGGCACCAGCAGCTGCCCGCCGATCTCCGGGTCGAGCCCCGCCATGGCGCGCAGCAGCGTGGACTTGCCGGAGCCGCTGCGGCCGAGCAGGGCGACGAACTCGCCCTCCCGGATGGTGAGATCGACTCCGGCCAGGACCTCGCGGCCGTCGAAGGCACGGCGTACCCCTTGGGCGACGGTCATCACTGACCTCCTTCGAAGCCGCGCCGCCAGGACAGCAGACGTCGCTCCAGCAGCCGTACGATGCCGTCGGCGGCCAGCCCGAGCGCCCCGTAGATCAGCAGGCCGAGCACGATGATGTCGGTGCGGTACCAGCTCTGGGCCTGGTTCATCAGATAGCCGATGCCGTCGGTGGCGTTGAGCTGCTCGGCGATGATCATCACCAGCCATGCGCCGGTGAGGGCGAAGCGCAGTCCCACGAGGAACCCGGGGACGGCGCCGGGCAGGATCACATGGCGTACGAGACCGAGCCGGCCGAGGCCGAAGACCCGGCCCGCCTCCACGAGGCGGCTCTCGACGCCGCGGATGGCCGCGTACGTGTTCACGTACACGGGGAACAGCGTCGCGAAGGAGACCAGCGCGATCTTCGGTGCCTCGCCCACCCCGAACCAGATGATGACCAGCGGCAGCAGGCCGAGTACGGGCAGCGCGCGCAGCACCTGCAGAGTGGAGTCGAGGAGTTCGTCGCCGAGCCGGAAGAGCCCGGCGACGACGGCCAGCACGACACCGGCCGAGACCCCGATCGCGAGCCCCGAGTAGACCCGGGTGAGCGATGCGAGCAGGTGGTTGCCGAGTTCGCCGGTTCGAGTCAGCTCCCAGCCCGCGGAGAGTACGGCGCTGGGCGGGGCCAGCACACGGTCGCTGAGGATGCCGAGGGTGCCGAGGAGTTGCCAGACGATGAGGACGGACACGGGCCCCGCCAGGCGGCGTACCGGGCGGGGGAGGGGGACCAGGGTGCGGCGCGGCTTGCTCAGCGCGGCCGCGTCGACCAGGCCCGACGGATGCGGCTGCGGCGCCGCGCCGCCCTCTGCGGAGGACGGCGCGGCGACCTCGGTCGTCAGCGCCTCAGGCACCGACGACCACCCGGTGGTCGGCGGTGAACGGCTTGCCCGAGACCAGCTCGGACTCCTGTCCGTCCGGGCCGACCGGCAGCTCACCGATCAGCGTGACGCGATGCAGCCGGCGCTCGACGTTCAGGTGCTCGATGTCGCGCGGGGCGAGGTGGGCGGTGGCCCGGTTGTCCCAGAAGGCGACACTGCCCGGCTCCCAGCGGAAGCGGACGGTGTACTCGGGGCGCGTGATCTCCTCGTAGAGCAGATTGAGGATGGCGCGGCTCTCGCTCGGGGTCACGTCCACGATGTGGCTGGTGAAGCCGGGATTGACGAAGAGCGCGCGCTCTCCGGTCTCGGGGTGGACGCGGACCACCGGGTGGACGGAAACCAGCAGGTTGTCGTTGATGCGGCGGGCGTAGGCGCTGTCGCCGGTGGGCTTGTCGGCGCCGCCGTAGCGGTGCTCGGCGCGCAGCGTGTCGACGAAGGCGCGCACGGGGGCGGACAGACCCTCGTAGGCGGCGACCAGGTTGGTCCACTGGGTGTCGCCGCCGAACTCGGGGACGGTCTCGGCGCGCAGGATCGATCCGGCGGGCGGGTTGACGGCCGCGGTGACATCGGTGTGCCAGCCGGAGAAGTAGCTGTAGCGGCGCTTCTTCGCTGCCTCGCGGAACCCCTGGCCGTAGCGCTCCTCGTAGCGGCGCGGGTCGATGGTGAAGATCTCCGGGTGGTCCTCCGGCGGGGTGTCGTCGTGCGGGTGGGCATAGGTCAGCTCGCCGAACTGCCGGGCGAAGGCGATCTGCGAGGCGTGGTCGAGGTCCTGGCCGCGGAAGAAGACGACCTTCCAGCGGTGCAGCACCTCCTTGATGACGGCCAGGTCGCCGTCGGAGAGGGGCTTGGAGAGGTCGACGCCGGAGATGTCGGCGCCGGTGTGGCCGGAGGCGGGGCGTGCGGTCGCGGTGGAGGTCGTCGGGTTCGACGAGATGGTCGAGGTCATGGTGGTCAGCCCTTCTGTGCAGCGGCGAGAGCCGCGTTGAAGTCCTTGGTGACGGACGGGTCGAACTGCTGGGAGAGGTCGACCTTCTGCGGTATCTGGCCGTTCTCCGTGAAGAGGTCGGCCTGCTCTTGCTGGGACCGGACGACGGCGTCGTCGATGGGGACATAGCTGGTCTCGCCCGTGGCCTGGAAGACCTGCTTGCCCAGGGCGGCCGTCTGCTTGCGGATCTTGACGTAGTAGGCGTCGACCCAGGCATCCGGATGGGCGCGGATCCACGCGTTGGCCTTCACCAGACGTGCGGTGAAGTCCAGCAGCGCCTTGCGCTTGGCCGGGTCGGCCAGCGCCTTCTCGGTGGCCAGCCGGAAGGCGTAACCGGGCGTTACGGAACGGCCGTTGATGACCTGGACGGCGTCGGGATGGTCCTGCAGGTACTTGGCGCGGGTCTCCTCGGAGGCCGTGGCGGCGTCGACCGTCCCGGACTCCAGGACGTTGCCGATGTTCTGCAGCGGAACGTCGACGACGGTGACGTCCTTCTGCTTCAGCCCCGCCTTGTCCAGGACCCGCAGCAGGAAGCCGTGATTCGCGGTGTTCTTGGAGATCGCGATCTTCTTGCCCTTGAGTTCCGCGATCGTCTTGATCCCGGTGCCCGCCCGCGCGACCAGCGTGTAGCCGGGGCCGACGGTCTTCGACACCGCGATGACCTTCACCGGAATCCCGCTCGCCTGCGCGAACACCGCCGGAGTGTCACCCATGACGCCGAAGTCGATCGCCCCGGCCTGGAGCCCCTGGTTGACCAGCGGCCCGCTGTCGAACTGGTTGAACTGCACCTTGTACGGCAGGTTCTTCAGCTGCCCCGACACCTTGAGAGTGGTCAGCAGACTCTGCCCCTGGTCGCCGATCCGCAGCGTCACCGTGCCCTGGCTGCCGGCGCCGTCCGACGACGTGGCCGCGCTGGAGTCCCCACCGCAGGCCGTGGCGACCGGCAGCAACAGCGCGAGCAGCAGCGGAGCGACCAGCGCTCTGATACGCCTTCGCATTACCGCCCCCCGTCACCGGGCAGGGCGAGGGCGGTGTTGTACGTGGTGTCGTCTCCGGTGACGGCCCTGCTGTGGGTGCCGTCCACCGACACCGGGACATCGCCGGCCAGCGTGATCCGCTGCACGCGGCGAGGGAGAGTGCCGTAGTCGGCGACCGCGTAGTGCTGCGTGGAGCGGTTGTCCCAGAAGGCGACGTCGCCGGGGGCCCAGCGCCACCGTACGGTGTTCTCCAGCTGGGTCACGTACGACTGGAACAGTCGCAGCAGCTCACGCGAGTCCTCCGCGGACCAGCCGACGAAGCGGCGCGCGAACCCGCCCAGCACCAGTACGCGTTCACCGCTCTCCGGGTGCACACGCACGACCGGGTGCTCGGTCTCGTACTCGACCGACGTGAAGACGGCACGGTGGCGCCGGGCCGCCTCGGTGTCGTCCGCCGGCTTGTAGGCCGCGTAGTCGTACTGGTTGGAGTGCACCACCCACAGCTGGTCGGCGAGCGCCCGCAGCTCCTCCGGCAGATTCGTGTACGCCGTGGCCGTGTTGGCCCACACGGTGTCGCCGCCGTAAGGCGGGATCGTCACCGCGCGCAGGATGGATCCCAGCGGCGGGCGCTGCACGAACGTGACATCCGTGTGCCAGTGGTTGGCCCGGGACGTCGTCTTGCCGTAGTCCAGGTCGAGAACGGCCGGCGCACCATCGAGGGCGGGGACGGTCGGGTGGGCGGTGGTCGGGGTGCCGAAGCGACGGGCGAAGCGCTCATGGCTCGCCTCGTCGAGGTCCTGGCCGCGGAAGAAGACGACCTTGTGCTCAAGCAGGGCGGCACGGATCGCCGCGACGGCGTCGTCCGA
Organism: Streptomyces sp. NPDC002896; assembly: GCF_040295225.1. NCBI lineage: Bacteria > Bacillati > Actinomycetota > Actinomycetes > Kitasatosporales > Streptomycetaceae > Streptomyces > Streptomyces sp. NPDC002896. The sequence goes on from NZ_JBEOVA010000026.1 coordinate 16,771, forward strand.
CAGGTCGGAGGCGAGATCGACGCCGCCTATCTCGGCGCCGATGTTCCCGGCGACCTTGACGACGTCGAGGACGGTCTGGGTGGGTGCAGACATGGCAGGGCAGCTCCAATGCGCGCATACGCGGATGCGCTGACGGGTGAAGGTGTACGGAGGCGTACGGAGACAGCGGCCCTCTACTGGGCCGCAAACGCCGGAAAAGAAAACAGCAACCAGGAGACGGACAACGCGCGGGCGGCGCTCGACTCAGCGCGCGCGGCTGGCGGCGGGGCGACGACAGCCCAGACCGGCGAAATGGTGGGCGCGGAAGGCGTTGACCGCCTCCCGCCCGGCGGCGTCACGCGCCGCGGCCCTCCACGTCGTATCCATAGGGCGATTCTCTGGGCTGCCTGACGGGCCGACAATGATTTGCGACGCCGTGGAAGAAATGGAAGCCCGGGGTGCACCGGGCGGCGTCGGTCGGGCTTAGCGTGCTATGGCTTCGGCAAAGTCCGTGGGCGGCGGGCGGCTTGTGGCGACTGCGCTCCGGCATTGCGGCGACGGCACTCCCGCACTTCGGTGCGAGCGCGCGTCGGCACTGTGGCGTCGGCACGACGGCGACCCCGCCCCGGCGCTACGCGGAACGCGCCGTACGCAGCTCCATCGGACGCCGGTACACCGCGTCGAGCACGACCGATCCGGCCGCGACCGCCAGCACGTGCGGCCCGAAACTGCTGGGGACGACGGCCTGTTCGGGATCGACGCACAGATGCGAGTGCGCGGCAACCTCCTCGTACAGGTCCGGCAGAAGCTCGGGGAAGGTCAGCGCCGTGCGCTCGACGACGACCAGTACCTCCGGATTGAGGACGTCGAGCAGCAGCGCTGCCGCGCGACCGACGGTCCGCAGCCTCTCGCGCAGTACCCGCAGCGCTTCGTGGTCGCCTTGGCGGGCCCGGTCGATGAGCAGAGGGAAGTCCGGTGCGGGGATGGTCCCCGACTCGAAGGCGCGCTTCGCCACGGCACCTTCCGAGACCGCGGTCTGAAGGCAGCCGGTACGGCCGCACCCGCAGGCCTCACCGATGTCGCCCAGCGGCAGATGGGCCACATCGCCCGCCCCCGACCGGCGGCCGCGCAGCACGCTGCCACCCGCCGCGATCGCCGCGTCCACGACGTTGCCGACGAAGAGCTGCACCAGGTCCGAGCGCCCCGCCTCGGCGCCGAAGAGCAGCTCCGCGTGCGCCAGCGCCCGCGCGTGCCCGTCCACATGCACCGGCAGCCTGGTCGCGGTGCTCAGCACGCGCCGAACCGGCACATCCCGCCAGCCGAGCGGTACATGCTCGATCACCGTGCCCTGCTCGGCGTCGACCCAGCCACCGGTGACGACGCCGAGGCCGAGCACCGAACGCCCCGCCGCGTGCCGGCCGAGGAAGCCCGGCAGGCGCCTGCCGATCTCTTCCAGCACCTGCCGCGGCCCGCCCGGATGCGGCAACCGCTGCTGCGCCGTGACCCTGCCGCGCAGATCCACCACAGCGAAGGTCACGTGTTCCAGGGCGATGTGCACCCCGCAGGCGACGTGGTGGCCGGGGTCGATGTCCACCGGCACCTGCGGCCGCCCGGCACGCGGCGAGCCGACGCGTGGCGACAGTTCGCGCAGCAGCCCGAGCCCGATCAGCTCCGCCGTGTGCCGCGACACCGCGGCCGGACTGAGCCCGGTTCTGGCCACGAGTTCCGTGCGGGCCGTGGGCCCGTCGCGCAGCAGCGTGCGCAGCAGGGCGCCCGGGCCGCCGCCCTCGACGGACAGCGGTTCGGGCCCCGCAGGCAGTGCGACGAGCAGCGGCGGCCGGGCGTGATCGAAGACGGCGGTCATCGGCTCCCTCGCTCAACAGAAGGACGGCGGAGGGCCGCCGGGCGAGGCGGCTCAGCGGCGGCGGGAGCCCGTACAGCGCGGGAGCGGAAGCGGAGAGAGCATGCGCAGATGCTCGCAAGACGGCCCGCGGCGGTCAACGGCGTTCCGTTACGGGCGTACGGCAATCCTGCGAAGTCGGTCGACCGTCCGGAGCACGCGGCGTGATGCCGGCGTTCGGGATCTTCGGGACACCACTCAGCCCCGAGCAGTTACCCACCCCTGTCCTTCGCGCTGGCCGCCGTCGCCGGACGCCTACGCAACCAGAGCGGCGTCGCCGTCGCGATCGGGCTGTTCCGCCTTGCCGGATACGCCGGGCTGTGGGCCGCCCAGGCCGCGGCACCGTTGCTGTGGGCCTGCCTGCTCGGCGTCGCCAACTGCTCCTTCCCGCTGGCGCTCACGTTGATCGGAATGCGGGGCCGTGACAGCGCGACCGTGATCCGGCTGTCAGCCTTCGCGCAGAGCACCGGATACCTGCTGTCGATCCCCGGTCTCATCCTGGTGGGCGTTCTCTACGAGCACAGCGGCGGCTGGCAGGCTCCGCTCGTCCTCATGGCCCTGCTGATGCTGCCGCAGCTCGCAGCCGGCCTCATCGCGGTCGTGACCGTCAGATCGCCTGACAATTGCCTGCTCTGTCCATGATGCGGTCAGCGGTTTGACCGGTAACGGCGGTTCGGATGCTTTGCGGCCCATGCAGCGATCCGCACACCTGACGACTCGAGGTCATGTCGACCTGAAGCGTGTGTGCTCCGCGGCGTGTTACCGGGCCTGAACATACCTGCCCGCGCAGGCCTGCCACCGGGACAGCTCTCGCACCGGGACATCTCCCGCTTGGCCTCTTCGCGGGGCGCCCTTTCCCACGGGAGAAGCGACATTCTTCCGACCGCCGACCGTGCGTTCTGCACCTGTCCTGAGGGTCACGCTTTTCCCTTTGGTATCCGTAGTGATGTGTCACCGGTCGGAGTCATGCCGTGTGTCCGGCGCCAGCGTCGGCGTCGTATCTGAGTGCGTGGATCGAATACGTGACCTTTTCGTGGGGGAGTCGTTGATCGGATGACAGCATCACCGGCGGGCAGGGGGGCATCGATGAGCCGGAAACTGGCGCTCGCCGAGGGCGAGACTGCCCGCACCGCATGTGCCCGTGCCGTCCTGCGCACCGCAGTTGACGAGAAGACCGGCGAGCTACTGCCCCCACGGGTGCTGGCGGAGCGGGTCGGCTGGGTTGCCGGTCTGGTGTCCGGCATGGCCGGTGCGCTGCTCGCCGAGCACTGGAACACCTCCGACGTGGACCTGCTCGCCTCTGGGGAGGACGCGGGCGGTCGCAAGCTGCCGTCGAACGCCTGGATGGCCCTGCGGCGTCTGGGCTGGACCACCGCTGCGCCTGCGGGTGTGACGGTCAACGACCGCATCGTGCGCATGGCGCAGGAACAGGCCGGACGCACGCTGCGGGCGGCGAAGTGGCGCGCCGACCTCACTGCCGGAGTTCTCGCGACCTGGCCCGCTGATCCGGCCAAACGCACCGGTGAGGAATGGGATGCCGTCCGCGTGGCGGTGCCCGACGGGCAGTTCCTGCCCTCCACTGTGATCACCTCCCGCACCCGGCAGGCCTCCGCCTTCCACAGGCAGCACGGCCGCCTGCCGGTCGACGTGTTCGAGCTGGAGAGCGCACCCCGGACCGCCCGGATGCTGCTGCTGTCGGCGTGCGACCGGCAGCAGGCCACGCTCGCACGCGGCGACGAGCCGGGCCGGGCGCTGCTGCGCCTGCAACTGCCCACCCGCCCCGACCCGCACTCCTACCGGGACTGGACATGGGTGGCCTGCCCCGTCACGCTGCCGCCCACCATCCCCGCGAACGCGCTCCTGCACCTGCACCTGCCCACCCTGCGCATCCACCAGGGCCAAGTGCGGGCCGACCTCGCCTACACCCACGCTGTCGTGAAGGCGCAGCGAACCGGACACTCGGTCGCACTCGGCGTGGACTGGGGCCTCAACACACTGTTGTCCGCCGGGGCTGCCCGACTCCACGACAACGGGCGTATCACTGCCCTCGGCAGCGGGGGCATGCTCCGCGCCGCCGGCGTCCTGGCAAAACAGCACCGCCTGCGCCGCCTGTCCGAGCTCCTGCACGCCAAGACCGACCAACACCAGCGGCTCATGACCGGAAACGAGCAGCACCCGCTGGCCGCCAGGCACCAGCTCCTCACCGACGAGATCCGGCACATCTCCACCCGCCGGTCCAACCTCAACCACTCTCTGGCCTGGTCCGCCGCCCGCTGGGCCGTCGATCAGGCCATCGCCGCCGGCGCGAGCGTGATCTACGTCGAAGACTTGCGCTCCATGGAAGCACGCGGCATGGGCCGCACCATCAACACACGCCTGTCCCAGCAGGTGCGCGGGCAGATCCTCGACCGCATACGGCACCTCGCCGCCGAGGTAGCAATCGCCGTCGTGACGGTCCCGGCAAGGAACACCTCCCGGCACTGCCCCCACTGCCTGGTGCCGCTGCGGCACCGCAAGGCCCCCGACCGGCCCACCACACCCGGCTGGAAATGGGCCATCTGCCGCTCCTGCGGCTATCAGGGCGACCGCGATGCGGGCGCATGGAAACGCATCGCCGCACGCGGCCTCACCCACCAGGCCAAGACCATCGTCGACCGCACCACCAGCACCATGGTGATCCGTACGGTGGTCGACACACTCGAAGCCACAGCCGTCATCACCCCGACCACCAAGAAGACCAGCCGGGACCGGTCCAAGACCGGACCCACCCGGCCACGATCCACACGCCCCGCGCCCAGGCGACGCAGGGCACCCTCCCCCACCGGCCCATGCGGCCCGGCGGGCAAGCGTCCGGAGGGACACGCTCACACGGGCCGGATGCGGCTGCCCCGCGCAGCCCACCGGCACCAGGGCGTGACGACGATCAGCACACCCTTCCCCAAGCTCTCGGCTCCGCTCGAGCAGGGGAGACCCCATCCCGGCCGACACCGGCCACGAGGAGCAGCACGAGGCGCGGGCTTCCACCTGCACGCCCACGCCACCCCTCCACGGTGGGCACAACCCATACCAGACACCACGTCTGACATGGGATCGCTAGGCTGATTAGAGACGCTTCGTAGAGGAGCACGCACCGCGTCGCCCGCTGCCACCGAGCCTGGAAGACTTCCGCTGATGAGTCTCACTGCGCCTGCGCGTCGTGGTCCCACCCCGTTGCGTCGCTCGGACATCCCTGCCGCCGGGCCCGCCCGCCGTGTCTCCTCCGCGGGATCCGTCCTGAGCGCCATGCTCGACCACGGCCCCGTCGCCCGCTCCACCGTCGCCCGGCTCACCGGCCTCTCACCCGCGTCCGTGACCGGACACACCGGCTGGCTCCTGGCCCGCGGCCTCGTCCGCGAGAGTGCGGAGACCACCGGGCCGAAGGGACTGGGGCGGCCCCACATACCGTTGGAGATCGACACTAGCCACTATGTGGTGGCCGGCGCACATATCGCTGTCGCCCACTCGACCGTCTTCCTCATGGACCTGCGCGGTGGGCTTCTGGCGGTGGACCGTCGGCCGCACCGGGACACCGATGCGCAGCGGATACTCGGTGACCTGGTGACTCGTCTTCCCCGGCTGGTGGCGGCCCACGCGGCTGAGCGGGCCGTGCTCGCCCTGGGCGTGGCCACCGGACACCGGGTGGACCCGGAGGCCGGAGTGGTCATCGAGCACCAGCAACTCGGCTGGCGCGATGTGCCGGTACGCGACGTCCTCGCTGCGGCGACCGGGCTGGAGGTCCAAGTCGACAGTCACGCACGGGCGTTGGCGCGCGCCGAGCAGATGCTGGGCGAGGCCACCACCCGGGCCAGCACGGTGCTCCTGTTCGTCGGTGCGGTCGTGGACGCGGCGTTCGCCATCGCGGGGGCCATGCACCTCGGACCGCGCTCCGGGGCGGGCAGCGTGGCTCATCTGCCGCTCGGGTCGGCCGGTTCCAGTGGCGCCGAGCCGTGCTCGTGCGGGCGGTCCGGGTGCCTGCAGTCCGAGGTGTCGGAGCACGCCATGGTGCGGCAAGCGGCCGAACGGGGCCTGTCGGTCGGGTCGTTCACCGCGCTGCTGGAGCAGGCGCTGGCCGGTGAGGCGCGGGCGGTGGCGCTCTTCCGCCGTCGGGCGCGGCTTGTCGGTAGGGCAGCGGCACTGCTCCTGGACATGTTCGACCCCGAGGTCCTGGTGGTCGTCGAGCCTGGTGCGGGCCGGTTGCCGCAGTGCCTCGCCGATCTGCGGGCGGAAGTGGCCGAGCGCTCCTGGGTCTGCGACGACCCCGAACGAGCCGTGGTGCCGAGCAGTTTCACCGGATCGGTGTTGGCCACCGCCGGTGGTGCGGTGGCGTTGGAGGCGCTGTACGGGGACCCGCTGGGTCCCTGGCCCGCGCTGCCCGCCGTCTCCAGAGGGGTATTTCCGATCTCGACGCAATTCAGGGAGTTGCTTTGTTGACCGGCTCCCGGCCGGAGCGGGAAAATGGATTCATGACCGGTCGACAGACGAATCCCCAGCACCTGCCCTCAGTGGCAGTCCGCTGCCGGGTGTCTGTGCAGGTCGGCGTCTTCGCCCGGCGTTTCTGTTGTCGCTCCTGTCCTGGCCGCCGGTAAACCAGCGACTGATTTAGCCGAGTGCGCCGCACCTGAGTGCGTACATCTCTACGCCTGCGCGCCTCGTCTCCTCGGCCTGCCCGTTCTGAGTTGTCGTTCGCGCGCCGACTCTGCCTTTCGAAATACTCCATCCCAGGAGAGAAGTTGACTGTCACTGCGTCCTCGTTTTCCGCGGCATCCTCCGCCACGGGTATCGCGCCGAAGCGTTTCAAACAGGTATTCCGCAGGTATCCCGCCGGCGTCGTGGTCGTCACCGCGGACGCCGGCCTCGGGCCGGTCGGGTTCACCGCCACCTCGCTCACATCCCTGTCGCTCGAACCGCCGCTGGTCTCCTTCGCCGTCGGAACGACCACCTCCTCCTGGCCTCATATCGAGCGGGCCGCCACCGCAGTGGTCAACTTCCTCGGTGCCGAGCAACAGGCACTGGCCACCACGTTTGCCACCAGCGGCATCGACCGTTTCGCGGCGCCGACCAGCTGGCGGCGACTGCCGGAGGGCGAGACGGTACTCGACGACGTGGCCGGCTGGCTGCGGCTGGACATCGAGCAGCTCGTCCCGGCGGGCGACCACCGGATCGTCATTGCCCGGGTCGTGGACTCCTGGCTCGACGAGGGGCGCAGCCCGCTGCTGTTCCACGACGGCGCCTATCACTCCATCTGATCACTCTGCACAGCAGTTTCCCGCGCGACCCGCGCACCCAGGAACACCGCGACACGCTGCTCGCCGCCCTCGGTGTGGCGCAGCACCACCCCACCGCCCCTTGAGGAGACGACAGCTCATGTCACGCAAGACCGAAGACCGCACCGAAGCGCAGACGGAAGCCGAGACGCACACGGAACGCAACGCCGGCCGCAAGCCGCTGCACCTGAACGCGTTCCTCATGTCCACCGGTCACCACGAGGCCTCCTGGCGGCTCCCCGAGAGCCCGGCAGAGGCGAACGCGGACATCGAGCACTACAAGAACCTGGCCCGGATCGCCGAACGCGGCAAGCTGGACTCGCTGTTCCTCGCCGACAGCCCCGTCCTGATGGGTGATCCCGGCCGTCGGCCGGCGGCCAAGCTGGAGCCCACCGTCCTGCTGACCGCGCTGGCCGGGGCCACGCACCACATCGGCCTCATCGCCACCGCATCCACCAGCTACAACGAGCCGTACAACTTGGCCCGCCGGTTCGCCTCGCTGGACCATGTCTCCGGCGGCCGGGCCGGCTGGAACGTCGTCACCACCGCGGGCGCCGACGCGGCCCGCAACTTCGGCCTCGACGACACACCGCTGCACAAGGACCGCTACCGGCGGGCCGCGGAGTTCGTCGAGGTCTCCACCAAGCTGTGGGACAGCTGGGCGGACGACGCGGTGATCGCCGACAAGGGGGGCGGCGTCCACGCCCTGGCCGAGCGGGTTCGCCGCATCGACCACGTCGGTGAGTTCTTCCGGGTCGACGGACCGCTGAACGTACAACGTCCGCCCCAGGGCTACCCGTTGCTCGTCCAGGCAGGTTCCAGCGAGGATGGCAAGGACTTCGCCGCCCGGTACGCGGAGGCGGTGTTCACCGCGCAGCAGACCCTGGAGGAGAGCATCGCCTTCTACAAGGACGTCAAGCAGCGGGCCCAGCTGTTCGGCCGCAACCCGGACGGCCTCAAGATCCTGCCCGGCATCGTCCCCGTGATCGGCGACACGGAGACGGAGGCGCTGGAGCTGGACGCCGAGCTCGACCGGCTGATCGTCCCCGAGTACGCCAAGCGGCAGCTCGCCAAGACGTTGAAGATCTCCCCCGACGAGCTGGACCTTGATGCGGAGCTCCCCGAGAACCTCCCCACCGAGGACGAGATCGAGGGCGCGAAGAGTCGCTACACGCTCATCGTGGAGCTGGCCAGGCGTGAGCGGCTGACGGTGCGTCAGCTCATCGGGCGGCTCGGCGGCGGCCGCGGACACCGCACCTTCGCCGGTACGGCGGAGCAGGTCGCCGACACCATCGAGCACTGGTACGACAGCGGCGCGGCCGACGGCTTCAACATCATGCCCGCCGTGCTCCCCTCAGGCCTGGAGCTCTTCGTGGACCGGGTGGTGCCGATCCTCCAGGAACGCGGCCTGTTCCGCACCGAGTACACCGGCTCCACGCTGCGCGAGCACTACGGGCTCCCGCGCCCCGCTAACCGGCTGTTCGACACCGTCGACGCCGGCGAGGGCCACACCGGCATCGCCCTTGCGGCAGCCCGGTGACGGACTGTCCGCCTTCCCAGGAAACCAGTGCGCCCCAGGAGCCGTCGGCCCGGTGGGCCCGGCGGCTGCTGGGGTTCTGCCTGCGCCACCGCACCGACCTCCTGCTCGCCTTCGGTGCCGCCGTCGCCTCCGCCGTACTGCCCCCGAGGAGCGCAAGCCCGCGACTTTGCCCGACGGGCCTGGGCCTTCCGGGACTCACGGCCGCGCGCCCAGCGGCCAGGGCCGAACTCGTCGGCCCGGACATCCTGCTGCTCGACGAGGCGACCGCCTCGCTCGACCTGGCCACGGAACGCCGGGTCGCCGCGGCGACCGAGGCCCTGGCCCGTCGGCGTACGACCGTCGTCGTCGCCCACCGCCTGACCACCGCCGCCCGCGCCGACCGGGTGGTGGTCCTCGACGCGGGAACCGTCGCGGAAACCGGCACCCATGCCGAACTCCTCGCCGCGCGGGTCCCGTACCACCGTCTGCGGCAGGCCTTCGAACAAGGCGGCCGACCGGCCTCGGCGGTGGACCACCTGAAGATCAATCAACTCGTCAAGGAGAGTGCACGATGACGGAGTACCGCAATCTCGGACGTACCGGCGTCAAGGTCAGCCCGCTGTGCCTGGGCACCATGATGTTCGGAGGCCGGGGCAACTCGGACCATGCCGACAGCGTCCGGATCATCCACCACGCCCTGGACTCGGGCATCAACTTCGTCGACACCGCGGATGTGTACTCCGCGGGTGAGTCCGAGACCATCGTCGGCAAGGCCCTGTCCGGCGGGCGGCGCGACAACGTCGTGCTCGCCACCAAGTTCCACGGAAGCCTCGGCAGCGACCCCAACGAGCAGGGAAACAGCCGCCGTTGGATCATCCGCGAGGTGGAGAACAGCCTGCGGCGGCTCGGCACCGACTGGATCGACCTCTACCAGGTGCACCGCCCCGAGCCGGACACCGACTTCGACGAGACGCTCGGCGCGCTCACCCACCTGGTGCAGCAGGGCAAGATCCGCTACATCGGCACCTCCACCTTCGAACCCTCCGCCATCGTCGAGGGCCAGTGGATCGCGGAGCGCCGCGGCCGGGAACGCGTCGTGGCCGAGCAGCCCCCGTACTCCCTCCTGGCGCGCGGCATCGAACGCGAGGTCCTGCCGGTGGCGCAGCGGTACGGTCTCGGCGTGCTCTCATGGAGCCCCCTCGCGGGCGGCTGGCTCTCCGGGCGCTACCGGAAGGGCGCCGAGCAGCCCGCCTCAAGCCGCGCCGAACGCCAGGCGGCCCGCTTCGACATCACCTCACCGGAGAACGCCGCCAAGCTGGAGGCTGCCGAGGCCCTCGCCCGGCTGGCCGAGGGGGCCGGCCTCACCCTCGTGCAACTGGCCCTGGCCTTCGTCCTGGAACACCCCGGGATCACCTCGGCGATCATCGGGCCGCGTACCTTCGAACAACTGGAGAGCCAGCTGGGCGCCGACAAGGTACGGCTGAGCCGGGACGTACTCGACCGGATCGACGAGATCGTCCCGCCTGGAACCAACCTCTCGTCCCGCGACTCCGGTTACACCCCGCCCTCGCTCACCGACTCCGCGCTGCGCCGCCGTTCGTCGAACTGAGGCACACCGACGCAGCACCGGTGTGACACCCGTCCGCCGGCCCTCCGGGGCCGGCGGACTGTTGCCATGTCGGGGGTCAATAGTCGAGGTTCGGGTACCAGTCGCCGCGGCCCTGCGGGGTCAGGTCGAGGAGGTGCCAGACGGGGGCCAGGAGGTCGATGCCGCGCTCCTTGATGTCGTCGGCCATCCGTGGGTGGGCGGAGTAGGAATGGCGGACCGTGCCGTCGCCGTCGCGGGTGAAGACGGAGATGGTGGAGTCCTGTTCGCCGTCCTTGTCCTCGCTGCCCAGGTCGTACTTGAACGTGCTGTCGCCGCAGCTCAGGAGTCGTAGCCGGTCCCAGCCGCGGTTGCGGGCGTGCTGCCGCAGGGTGGGCAGGTCGGCGGCCGCTGCGATGGCGAAGTCGACATTGCGGGCGATGTGGTGAGCGATGCCGTTGTAGCCGTCGATCCACATCGTGCACATCGGGCAGGGTTCGGTCTGCAGCTTGCCGTACATGAGGTGGTACACGATCAGCGGGCGGTCCGGCGCGGTGAACAGGCCGCTCAGGGTGACCTCGCGGACCGGTGTGTCGCCGGCGTCGAGATCGGCGGGGCCCTCGGCGAAGACATAGTCGTCGACGGGCGGCCCCTGCGGCAGCGCCCGTCGCTGGGCCGCGACCTTCTCGCGGTGGCGCATGAGCTCGATCTCGGCCTGGCGCAGCTCTTCGCGGGCGGCGAGGTAGTCCTCTGATACCCCGGCCAGTCTGGTCTGCCGCAACATCGCGTCCTCCTGGGGTGGCCATCCCCCCGCTCCCCGCTCCGGATCCCGAGCTTTCGGCCATCGAGCGCCCAGCGCCCGCGTCCCCGAACCTGTCCTTCGAGTCTATGGCGGCGCCGAGGTTCGCCGACAGCTGAGCTGAAGCCCGGCTCGTGGGGTGATCCGAGGGGACCGAGGGTAACGGTCCCCTACGGAGGGTGGTCGCGGTGCCCGGGTCAGAAACGACAGCGAGCGGATCCGGGCAGGGGCGAGGTGCTCACTGCGCGATCGGCTGCCGCTCGTGGGGAATCTTCTCGCCTGCCTCGATCGCGACCGGGAGCCGGTTCTCGGCGGGCGGCAGCGGGCAGGTCGCGAAGTCGGTGTAGGCGCACGGCAGGTTGGCGGCGCGGTTGAAGTCCAGCACCACGGTGCCGTCGGGGCCGGGGGCGTCGATCTGCAGGGCGCGGTTGGCCGCGTAGGTGGTCACGCCGGAGGTCGCGTCGGTGAACAGCACCATGAGGCTGCCCGGTGTCCGCCCGTTGAACGCGGTCAGGCTCAGCGCACGGCCGTCGAGCTGGAAGTCGATCCGGCCGGGAGCGTCGTAGACGTGCTGCAGCCCTTCGACTGCGGCGCCCACGGTGGTCGGCCGCGGCTCGGCGAAGGGCGTGTAGCGGCCGGTGACCACCCAGCGAGGGTCCGGCGCATACGCGGGGGTCCCGGTGAACGCGGTGCGCAGTGGATGGTGCGGGTGCCGCGGCCGGATCAGGTCCTGGCCGCCGCGCTTGGCGATCTCGATCACCGCGTCTCCCCAGACGGCGTTGACGCCGCCGCGTTCCGGGATGACGCCGAAAGCGTGTCGTCCGTGTACCGCGGTGCCGTCGACGACGAGTTCCTCGCCCTCGCCGAGTACGACCGTGACGCCGTCGTCGCCCGTCGACCAGGTGCCGGGCGCATCCGGGAAGCTCTGGGGGTCGGTGGCCAGCCAGTGCAGGCCGGTGATGGCGAGGAATCCGTGCTCGTGGGCGAGGGCCGACTCCTGCCGGTGGTGCCATGCCTCCCACTCGGCGGCGAAGGTGTCGATGTCGGTGGGGGAGTCCTGGACGGTCATGTGTACTCCTGCGGAATGGGGCACGGATGGTCGGACACGGATGGTCGGACACGGATGGTCGGACACGGATGGTCAGAAGGGCATGCAGGGCGAGGGCGGGGGCGCGGATGCTCAGGGCCGAGCGGAGAAGGTCGGACGGGGACGGATCCCCCGGCAGACGACGGCGTCAGCTACGGCTACGGCTACGGCCGCGTCGACCGGGTGCGGCAACACAGTGCGCTGCTCACCCGGGCCAGATCGACGTGACGGCGGTACACATGCAGCGGGCACTCCAGGACACCGGGACCGGCATGCAGCCCGGGCCTCGCTCCTGTGTCCATCCCGCCACCTCGTCGGTTCCGCCCCTGTGGGGCCTCACGCTTACAGGACACTCGGTCCTGTCGGGTCGTCACCTGGAGCACCCCGCCGCGACAGAGGGTTGCCGGTCAGCCAGCCAGGGCTTGACGCTGACACTCGTCACCGCGTGCGACTCTAACGCTCGCAACGCGCAGCGGACAATCCCCGTCGACGAGCGTGCGCCATGTGATCCGTGGTCCCAGGACCAACCTGTTCGCGCACCTCTCTTGACACTCGCGCAACAACGATGGCAGCTTTTTTATCGATACAAACAACCCAGGCAACCGGTTTCCCTCCTCCGCCTGGTCACCGCAGGTACCGATCTCTCATCGCTGGTCCCGCCGGCCGGCAACCCGAAGCCCGTACAGCTCACGCACGCACCACGCCGACCTGGAGTACTCCGTGTCCAACGCCACCGCGATCATCAACCTCGACCTCGAGGGTCCGAAGATCAGCCGCCATCTCTACGGCCACTTCGCCGAGCATCTCGGCCGCTGCATCTACGGCGGCTTCTGGGTGGGGGAGGACTCGCCGATCCCCAACGAGGGCGGCATCCGGCTGGACGTCGTACAGGCCCTGCGAGCCCTGAACATCCCCAACCTGCGCTGGCCGGGCGGATGTTTCGCCGACGAGTACCACTGGAAGGACGGCATCGGCCCCCGGGACCAGCGTCCCAGGATGGTCAACACCCACTGGGGCAATGTCGAGGAGAACAACCACTTCGGCACCCACGAGTTCATGGCCCTGTGCGAGCTGCTCGGCGCCGAGCCGTACATCAGCGGCAACGTGGGCTCCGGCACCGTCCAGGAGATGAGCGAGTGGGTCGAGTACCTGACCCGCGAGGGCGACAGCCCGATGGTGCGGCTGCGCAAGGCCAACGGCCGCGAGGAGCCGTGGCGCGTGAAGTTCTGGGGCATCGGCAATGAGACGTGGGGCTGCGGCGGCAACATGCGCGCCGAGTACTCCGCCGACCTGGCCCGCCAGTACGCCACCTACTGCCGTGACCACGGCGACAACAAGCTCTACCGCATCGCCTCGGGCGCGTCCGATGCGGACTACAAGTGGACCGAGACGCTGATGCAGCAGATCAACTGCTTCGGCTGCGAGGCGACCCCGCGCACCTTCTTCCAGGGCATCTCCGTCCACTACTACACGCTGGCCGGTCCCTGGGAGGCGAAGGGCAGCGCCACCGGCTTCGACACGGACGATTACTACCGGACGATGGTCTCCGCGAGGAAGATCGACCGTATCCTCACCGGTCACTCGACGGTCATGGACTGCTACGACCCCGGCCGGAAGGTGGGCCTGGTCCTGGACGAGTGGGGCACATGGTGGGACGTCGAGCCGGGCACGAACCCCGGGTTCCTGTTCCAGCAGAACACCCTGCGCGACGCGCTGGTGGCGAGCACGCACTTCGACATCTTCCACAAGCATGCCAAGCGCCTGTACATGGCCAACATCGCCCAGACCGTCAACGTCCTGCAGGCGATGGTCCTCACGGACGGTGACGCGCTGGTCCTGACCCCGACCTACCACGTGTTCGAGATGAACAAGGGCCACCAGGACGCCGCCTCGCTCGCCGTCCATCTGCGCACGGACGATGCCCGCCGCACGGTCGGCGAGGCAGAGCTGGACACCCTGTCGGCCTCGGCCAGCGTCAAGGACGGCACGGTCCTCATCTCACTGTCCAACCTCGACGCCGAGGAGCCCGCCGAGGTGACCCTCGACCTGCGCGGCGGCTCCCTCGGTGAGGTGACGGCCCGCATCCTGACCGCCGACGGGCTCCAGGTCCACAACACCGCGGACACCCCGGGAGCGGTCAGCCCGCGCCCCTTCGACGGGCTGAAGGCGACCGACCAGGGCCTGGCCCTGACACTGCCGCCCCACTCCTTCCTCACAGTCCAGGCCCCGCTGGCCTGACCAGAGAGGACCAGCGCGATGAGCGAATCCGCGAGACCCCTCGAGACGGTCGTCGAGGTGGACACGGCGGCACCCGGCACCGCCATCTCGCCCGATCTGTTCGGGGTGTTCTTCGAGGACCTCAACCACGCGGCGGACGGCGGTCTCTACGCCGAGCTGGTGCAGAACCGGTCCTTCGAGTACACGCCCGCCCACCGGCCGGAATGGCACGCTCTGACCGCGTGGGAGTTGCTGGAGAGGGACGGCGCCGCCGGGTCGGTCGCGGTGTCCGCCGAGGCGCCGCTGCACCCGGCCAACCCGCACTACGCGGTGCTGCGCACCATCGCCGCTGGTGTGGCCGGCCGTGGGGCGGGGCTGCGAAACGAGGGCTTCGACGGTATCGCCGTCCGGGCAGGTGAGGCTTACGACGTCAGCCTCTTCGCCCGCCTGGCCGACGGCAGCGCGGACCGTCTGGTGGCGCAGATAGAGAGCCGGGACGGCAGCCGGGTGTACGGCCAGGCGGAGCTGGGTCCCGTACACGGGTCCTGGCAGCGGCACTCAGCGGTGATCACGTGTGAGGCGACGGACCCGGACGCCAGGTTCGCCGTGGTGGCGACCGGGGTCGGTACCGTCCATCTGGACCTGGTCTCGCTCTTCCCGCAGGCCACCTTCCGCCAGCGGCCCGGTGGCCTGCGTGCCGACCTGGCGCAGGCGATCGCGGATCTGAAGCCGAAGTTCGTGCGTTTCCCGGGCGGTTGCCTCGCGCACGGGCTGGGGCTCGGCAACATGTACCGCTGGCCCGAGACCATCGGGCCGCTGCACGAGCGCCGGCAGCAGCGCAACCTGTGGGGCTACCACCAGTCGATGGGCCTGGGCTACTACGAGTACTTCCAGTTCTGCGAGGACATCGGCGCCAAGCCCCTGCCCGTCGTACCGGCCGGAGTCTGCTGCCAGAACACCGACGTGACCGGCCAGGTCGGCATCCCCCAGGAGGAGATGTCCGCCTACGTCGCCGAGGTACTGGCCCTGGTGGAGTGGGCCAACGGCCCCGCCGACTCGCACTGGGGCGCCCTGCGCGCTGCCGCCGGGCACCCCGAGCCGTTCGGCCTCGAATACCTCGGGGTCGGCAACGAGGACGCCATCACCGACACCTTCCGCGACCGGTTCTCCCGTATCCACAACGCCCTGCGCGAGCACCATCCCGAGATCACGGTCGTCGGCACCGTCGGCCCGTCCCCAAGCGGCGAGGACTGGGAGAAGGGCTGGGCGTTCGCCCGCGAACAGCGCGTCCCCATCGTCGACGAGCACTCCTACAAGTCCCCGCGCTGGTTCCTGGAGAACACCCGCCGCTTCGACGCGATGGACCGCGAGGGCCCGCACCTGTACATCGGCGAGTACGCGGCCCGGGACAACGACATGCGTAGCGCCATCGCCGAGGCGGCCTACATGATCGCCATGGAGCGCGACGGCGACGTCGTCCGGCTGGCCTCCTACGCCCCACTGCTCGCCAAACGCGGCCACACCCAGTGGCTGCCGGACCTGATCTACTTCGACAACACGAACGTCTGGCCCACCCTCAACTACCACGTCCAGCGAATGCATTCGGTGAACTCGGGGGACACCGCCCTGCCCGTCACCGTCGTAGGAGCACCCCAGGCCAGGCCCGTTCCGGCGGCTACCCGGCACGGGGTCCACATCGGTACGAGTTCCGACACCCGGGCCGAGTTCACCGATGCGCGCCTCGGCCCCCTGGGCGTCGAAGCGGCACCGGCCCCGGATTTCGCCGACTGGGTCGCCGAGTCCGGCAGTTGGGAGCCGGACGGTGACGGTCGCATCCGGCAGACTGCCAACGGACCAGGCGCCAGCCTGGTCCTGGCCGACGCCGTGGACGGCCCGTCCTACGCCTTCTCGGTGCGGGCCAGGAAGACCGGCGGCGGCGAGGGCTTCACCATCGGCTTCGCCGCGACCTCGCCCGGCAACTGGTACCAGTGGACGGTCGGCGGCTGGCGCAATGTCTTCACGCGGCTCCAGCGCGTGGACGACGGTGTGGAGCACGACCTCAACGACCCCGTGGCCGTCCCGATCGAGACCGGCCGCTGGTACGACCTGCGGGTCGAAGTGGACGGCCGGCGTATCCGCTGCTACCGCGACGGCGAGCTTGTCCACGACTTCGAGGACGCCCGCGCGACCCCGGAGGCCTTCGCCGTCTCGGCCGTGCGCGACAGCGCTGCCGGTGACGTGATCGTCAAGATCGCCAACTCGACGCCCGAGCCAGTGGCCGTTCGTCTCCGTGTGGCTGGCGCGGACGCCGACGCCGGGTTCGTGCGGACCGTCCTCGCCGCACCGCCACACGCCACCAGCCGGTTCGGGCTCGCCCCGGCCGCCCCCGTCGAGGACCGCCTGCCCGGGCCGGTCTGCGACATTCCGCCGCACTCCTTCACCGTCCTCCGCCCGCCAAGGTGACTTCACCGTCTCCGCACCCGTCCAGGAAACGATCAGCCATGACTCGACCCGCACGTCCGATCCCCGAACGACACCTGCGTCCGCCGATGGGCTGGAACAGCTGGGACTGCTACGGCACCACCGTCACCGAGGAAGAGGTCCTCGCCAACGCGACCTTCATGCACGACCACATGCTCGAGCACGGCTGGGACACCGTGGTCGTGGACATCCAGTGGTACGAGCCCACGGCCCGCGCCCACGGCTACAACCCGGACGCCCCACTGCTCCTCGACGACCACGGCCGCCAACTGCCTGTGCCGAAGCGGTTCCCCTCGGCGGCGGACGGTGCGGGATTCGGGCCGCTGGCCGACCGCGTGCACCAACTCGGCCTGCGTTTCGGCCTGCACATCATGCGCGGCATCCCGCGCCGCGCCGTCGCCGCCCGCCTGCCCGTGGCGGGCACCGCCTGGACCGCCGACGAGATCGCCGACACCGACTCGGTCTGCCCCTGGAACAGCGACAACTACGGCCTGAACCACGACCACCCGGGCGCCCAGGCGTACTACGACGCGCAGGTCGCCCAGTTCGCGCGGTGGGGTGTGGACTTCATCAAGGCCGACGACATGCTCTTCCCGTACCACGAGCGGGAGATCGCCGCCTACGCCCGGGCCATCGCCCGCAGCGGGCGGCCCATCGAGCTCAGTCTGTCGCCCGGCACCGACGTCTCCCTCGCCCACCTCGACCATCTGCGGGACAACGCCACCATGTGGCGCGTCTGCGACGACCTGTGGGACCGGTGGGAGGACGTCGAGGCCCAGTTCGGCCGCATGGCCCGGTGGGCCCCGTGGCAGAGCGAACGCGGCTGGGCGGACGCCGACATGCTGCCTTTGGGCCGTATCGGTATCCGGGCCGAGCGGGGCGACGACCGCCTGTGCGGCCTCACCCGCCCCGAGCAGATCAGCCTGCTGACGCTGTGGCTGATCTCCCGCTCCCCGCTGATGATGGGCGGCGACCTGCCCAGCAGCCCGCCGGAGACGATCGAACTGCTCACCAACGACGAAGCACTCGAAGTCCTGTGGCACAGCAGGGACAACCGCGAGGTTCTCCGCGAGAACGACCTCGTCCTGTGGACGGCCGGCGACACCGACGGGCGCACCCGCTACGCCGCCGTGTTCTCCCTGGCCGGCACCCCCGAGCGCGTCGCTGTCCCGCTCGGCTCCATCGGCGCCCGCCCCGGCGACCGGATCCGGGAGCTGTGGACCCACACCGACACCGCGCACGACGGCCGCCACCTGCACGTGGACCTGCCGGCCCACGGAGCGGCTCTCTACCGCCTCACCGAGGCCGACAGCACCGCCTGAGAGCGGCGAAGCCCTGCTCACCAGGCCGGTGACGCCCAAGCTGTACGAGGCCGGTGCGTCCGTAGTCCGCGGGCGTACCGGCCTGGTACGGCACGGCGGCCGGTGGTGGACGGTGCGTCCGTCGGCGACTCGGCAGGGCTACGACGCAGGTGAAGGCCTAGCATGGCGGCGGGCGAGAGTCCCAAGACGCAGACCGGGGGTGAACGTGGCGACGATCCAGGACGTGGCGAAGGCGGCCGGAGTCTCACCGATGACCGTCTCGAACGTCATCAACGATCATCCCAACGTGCGCAGGTCGACGCGGGAGAAGGTCCTCGAGGCGATGGCCCGGCTCGACTACCGCGTCAACGTCGCTGCCCGCAATCTGCGCACCGGCCGGACCGGCACCGTCGGACTCGCGGTACCCGAGGTCAACAGCCCCTACTACGGTCGCTTGGGCGCCGCCATCATCACCGCGGCCCAGCGGCACAACCTCCGGGTGAGCATCGAGCAGACCGGCGCGTCGCGGGAGAACGAGCTGGACGCGCTGTCCTTGTCGCGCAACCGGCTCTACGACGGGCTCATCCTCAGCACCGTCGGTATGGGGCCGGCCGACGTCGAGCTGCTCAAGGTGGACTACCCGGTGGTCATCCTGGGCGAGCGGATCTTCGGCGGTCCCGTCGACCACGTCGCCATGCCGAATGTCGACGCGTCGGAGGCCGCCACCCGCCATCTGATCGAGCGGGGCTGCCGACGCATCGCGATCCTGTGCGGTGTGGTGGGCGAGGAGACCGACGTGTCCAGCCTCCGCCTCGCGGGCTACCGTCAGGCGCTGCAGAGCGCCGGCCTGCCAGAGGACCCCGCCCTCGTGCAGAGCGTGGAGACGCTCACCATGCAGGATGGTGCGCGGCGTGCCCGGGAGATGGTGGAGACCGGGCTCGACTTCGACGGCGTCTTCTGCGTGACCGACACGGTGGCCATGGGGGTGCTGCGTGGCCTGGCCGACGCCGGGGTACGGGTGCCGGAACAGGTCAAGGTGATCGGCTTCGACAACGTCCAGGAGAGCGAGTTCCTCATCCCCTCGCTGTCCACCATCGACCCGGACCACGACACGATGGCGCAGCGGGCGGTCGACCTCCTGGCCAGACGGATCCAGCAGAACGAACCAGGGGCGGACCGCGAAGAGTTCGTCAGCCCCTTCTCCGTGGTGATCCGGGAGTCGACGGGCGGCTGAACCGCGCTCCGGGCGCAACTCACGGAGTCACGTCCGCGGCATGCTTGCGGCGGCTCGGGATGAGGCCGCCGGCCGCGCCCAGCGAGACCAGGCCCATGGCAGCGGACGTGATGATCCCCTTCACGCCGTCCATGGTGACGTAAATGGCCGCGGCTGTGGCGCCGTTGAACAGGAACAGGAACCAGAGCGTGGACGGCTTCGACAGGAACGCCTTGATCTTCGGTTTCTTCGCGATACGCGAGCCGGCGAGGAGCGCTACGGCGCTGCCGGCGTAGGTGGCCACGTCCTTCTGCGTGCCGTCGAGGACCGCGCCCGCGGCCCCGCCGGCGGCGAGGCCGCCCACGAAGAACGACCAGAGCAGCAGGTCGGCGACGAACGTCTTCACTGGGGCGAGCGGCGATGTCATGGGGGTTTCCTTCCGGAGGGGGACACGTCGGTCTCTCGCCGACGTGCACCAGGTTCTCCGGCCGGCTCCCCTCCCGTCGTCGTGCTCCTGCATGGAGCCGGGATACTGGGATCGCAGTACAGCGAGGTGCTCGGCCGTACGTCCGCAGGAACAACACCCGGGTTCCGTAGGCCCCGGCCCGCGACGGGCGGGCCAGTCGCTCCCGCGTTGCAGGACACCCGCGGCGGCGTGACACTACTGGTGAGTGAAACTGCTGGTGGCGCGCCCGCCGGCGTCCCGGTGAAGGGGCGCGTAACCGAGCATCCACAGTCCCATGGGCGCATCGCTCTCCGTCATCTGTTGTCCTAGTCCACGGATGGAGCGGCTCCATGCACTCCCTCAAGCGAACAATGGGGGCATCCGCCCTGGCGATGCTGGGCTTCCTCGCCACGGCGGCCGCTCCGACCGGTGCCGCGATCCCGGCACGGACCGGGCAGGCTGCTCAGCCTCCCGAGGTCTCCTGCGGATGGCCCGCCGTCGTCCGGCCCGGCAGGCTGAACTTCGCCTTCCCCGAGACGAACGCCACCTACTGGATCATGCCCTACCACCTCAGAGAGGGAGAGCAACTGGTGGCGCAGGGAACCTACCCGTCCGCCCGGTTCATGTCCCTGACGTCGTACAACATCAAGGCCGCTCCCATCGACTCGCTCGCCGACCACCAGATCTCCGCGAGCTCCGGCAGCAAGAACCCGTTCGCCGTGGCCGATGCCGGTACCGATCCCGCCCAGCACCGGTTCAGCGTCACGCTGAAGCCTGGCGTGGCGGCCGGCTCCGGCAACAACACCATCGCCGCCACCACGGGCAACGCCGCTTCCGGTTCAGGTTTCCTCGTACTGAGGATCTACGTGCCGAACAACGCATCCGACCCGACGGGCGGGGTCCCCCTTCCCGCGCTGTCGAAGCAGGACAAGGACGGCAGTACCAGCACCATCGACACCTGTCCCGACGCCGGTTCAGCCCAGGGCCAGGCCGGCCCGCTGGCCGGGTTTCTCAGGCAGCTGGTGAAGGAGAACGCGCCTCCCGGAGGCTTCGAGGGATGCGGCAAGTCCACCGCGAACGCCCCCGCTTTCGCACTGCCCAACAAGGCCGCGGGATACTTCCCCAACCCGTACAACAAGTACCTCTGCACCCCGATCGCTTATGAGCCAGGCCGCGTCGCAGTGATCCGGGGCAAGGCGCCGACGTTCCCCAACACCAGCGAGGGCCAGTCGGTACTCACGAAGACCCAGCTCCGGTACTGGTCGCTCTGCCAGAACCAGTGGCAGCTGCCCTACCCGGTGAGTTCCTGCGCCGCCGACTTCCAGACGGCCCTGGACAAGGACGGGCGCTACACCTTCGTGGTCTCGGCGCCGGAGGACCGACCCGCCAACGCGACCGCCGACAACAAGGTGACCTGGATCTCCTGGGGTCCCACCGACGTCACGGGGATGCTGCTCTTCCGGAACATGCTCCCGGCCGAGGACTTCCCCAACGCCGTCCAGAACGTTCCGCTCGGCGCGGACCCGGCCGCGACCATGGGCCCCTACCTCCCGACCATCACCTACTGCACCAAGGATCAGTTCGCCAAGGGCGGCCCGGACGCCTGCCCGACCCCCAGCTGATCAGCTCCCGTCACAACTCCCGTAAGGGCTCGGCGACTCCGCGCAACGCAGGAAGGCGGGGTCGTCGACGCCGGTCCTGGCCCTCCACCCGCGTACCGGCACCTCCGTCAGACGAGCTCGACGGGGTGGATGTCGGTGCGGGCGATCGCCGCGTCCCGCTCGCCGGCCAGGGCGGTACGACGCTCGTCGGCCATGAAGCCGTCGTATCCGGCCTGGGAGGCGAATTCGATCAACTGGACCTCGGTGGGCGCACCTTCCGCGCCGTTGGTACGGGCCCGCTGCAGTACCCGGCCGCCGTGCTCGCCGAGCAGAGCCAGGACCTTGTCCTCATACGCGACCAATGCCTCCGCGGCACCCGCCCGGGCCCACAACAGCACACACAGTTGAACCGTCACGGTGCCGACCCTATAGCGCGGTTGAAAACCGCTGCGACGTTGTTTCTCGGAGGTGACGTGGCGAAACCCCGCGCGCAGCTGGTCCGGCGGGCGCGCGGGGTCTTCCAGGCCGGGCGGATCAGACCCCGGTGTCGGTGTCGGGGTCGGCGGCGTCGGGAACGAGTACCGCGCGGCCGCGGATCCGTCCTGCTTCGAGTTCGTCGACGCCTCCAGCGCCTGGTTCCTCAGGGCCGGGCAAGCAGCGTACGGACCGACTCGGCGTTGAGCGCCAACGCATCAGGGTCCCCGGCGTCCACGACCAGCGACAGCTCCTCCTCCGGCCAACGCGCGGCGATCACACCGAGCGGCACCCGGCGGTACGCCGGGATATCAGGCAGCGTCCTGGTCATCCGGGGCTCCGAGGTGAAGACGGGCACGACCTGCGCGCCGTCGGACTGCTCGACGACCGGCAAGGTCAGGGTCAGCCCGTCGTCCCCCTGCGGCTCGTCGTCGGCCGGGGCGGGCACCGGTACGAGGACCTCGGAACCGGCCAGCGTGTCCATGGCGGTCTGTATCTGCGACTCGTCATCGGTGTTGTGGACCAGGACCTTCAGGGCCTGCTGAGCTTGTTCCGGGTTCGGGGAAGGGAAGTCGGTCACGTTCTGTCCTCATCGTCGCGGCGACCACAGCGTGTCGCGGTGCAGGGAGCGACCGTCGCGTACCCAGCCTCCCGCGGCCCATGCCTGACTCCTCCGCTTTCCACCCCGTGGCGTCGCGGCCCCGGCGCGGCACCCCGCCGCGCCGGGAGATCGTGTCAGAGACGCGCCGGCAGCCACCGCAGCTGCTCCGCCTGCTGGAACGGGCCGCCCCCTTCATGGTCGTTGAAGTCGTACACCGCTATCTCCTTGTCGGAGTGGGCCCAGGCGTTGAAGGCCCCGAACACGGTGGACGGCGGGCAGGTCTGGTCC
Source organism: Streptomyces sp. NPDC002896 (assembly GCF_040295225.1). Classification (NCBI taxonomy): domain Bacteria; kingdom Bacillati; phylum Actinomycetota; class Actinomycetes; order Kitasatosporales; family Streptomycetaceae; genus Streptomyces; species Streptomyces sp. NPDC002896. The sequence continues at coordinate 39,564 of NZ_JBEOVA010000026.1, forward strand.
TCCAGGGCGACGGAGAACAGGGCAGGGCTCCGGCCCCGCGCGGCGAAGTGGACGCCGTCGAAGTAGGCGAGCGTGCGCATCACCTGCTCGGTACGGCCGCGGTGGACCTTGAGGTACCGGCCCACTTCCCGGTACGGATCGCGGTCGGTGATCGTCGTCGCGCGGGGGAAGTCGCACAGGAACGGCACGTCCGGAGCGATCGCGGCGAGGTCCGGCACCAGTCCGCCGACGGCCAGGGTGATGCCGCCGCCCTGGCTGGCGCCCACGGCCGCGGTGCGGGAGGCGTCGATGAGCGGATGGGACCGCGCGGCCTCGACCGCCCGTACGGCGTCGGTGAACACCCGCCGGTAGTAGTAGCTCTCGGGGGCCTCGATACCGCGCGTCATGAAGCCCGGGTGCGCGGGGCCGCTGCCCGCCGGATCGGGGGTGTCGCCGCCGGACCAGCCGCTGCCCTGGCCCCGGGTGTCCATCACGAAGTGCGCGAAACCGGCCGAGGCCCACAGCAGATGCGTGTGGGGCAACCCGCGGCCGCCGCCATAGCCGATGAACTCGACGACCGCCGGCAGCGGCTCCGTCGTCCCGGCGGGCAGCGTCAGCCAGCCCTTGACGGGATGCCCGCCGAACCCGGCGAACGTCACATCGAACACCTCGACGTTCTTGAGACCGGTCTCGACCGGCTCGAAGCGGGCGTCCAGATCGTGGACACGTGCCTCTTCCAGGGTCTTCGCCCAGAAGGCGTCGAAGTCGTCGGGTTCGACCGACGCGGTGCGATAGCTGCGAAGCTCGTCGAGGGGCAGGTCGAACAGGGCCATGCGGGTCGCCTTTGCTGCTAGGTGAGCGGGATGATCACACCGTACGAGCCGCGGCCCGGCTGGAGAAGGGGTGCGAAAGCGCTTTCTCCGGCAGAGACCTCCATGGGCCGCACAAAGCGTACGCCGAGGGTCGGAACTCGTCGCCGATGAACGGCCAAGGGCCCGGACCGATGCGACGCAGATCGCCGATGCCCGGGAACTCGCGCGCGGTCCGGCACCGGACGGGCCGGGCGGCACATAGGAAGTTCTGGCCGCCCAACGGGCCGGGCAGCACGCGCAGTTGCGTACCGCCCGGCCCGTTGGCCCGATGCGTGCGTCAGCTCGGTGAGGTCACCTTCACCGGCTCCGTGCCGGCCCCGCTGTGCCGTTCGGCCCAGTTCTCCAGAGCCGTGCGGCAGGCGTGGTCGAGGTGGTGCAGCCCGGTCAGATGCAGCTCGACCGGGCGGTCCTGCGGCAGGGACTCCAGGGTGTCCAGGATCCTGGGCAGCCGCAGGAACGTGGCGTTGCCCGTCAGGTACGCCTGGATGGGCCCGGCGCCCTTGTCGACGACCTCGAGCCGTACGTGAGAGGCCTCCCAGGCCGTCTTGACGATCGCAAGGGCAAGGCCGATGAGCACGCCCTCGAACATGCTGACCGCGACGATCGACACGGCAGTGGCGACAAGGATCAGCGCTTCGCCGCGGTGCTCACGCCACAGACCCGCCAGTTCCCGGGCCGGAATCAGCTTGAAGCCCGCATGGATCAGGACGCCGGCGAGTGCCGCGACGGGGATGACGCCGAGCGCGGCCGGCAGCAGGGCGGCGAACAGCAGCAGCCATACGCCGTGCAGCACACGGGACGCCTTGGTTCGCGCGCCCGCCTGGACGTTGGCCGCGCTGCGCACGATGACTGCCGTCATGGGCAGCGCACCGAGCAGGCCGCACAGCGCGTTGCCCGCGCCCTGCGCCATCAGTTCCTTGTCGTACTGGGTGCGCGGACCGTCGTGCAGGCGGTCCACTGCGGCGGCGCTGAAAAGGCTCTCGGCGGAGGCGATCAGGGTGAAGGCGAGCACCGTGCCGATCACGCCGATGCTCGCCAGTTCCCCGAACTCGCCGAGGCCGGGTGGCTGAACGGACTCGACCAGCCCCTGCACCTCGACCTTGGCGACGGGCAGGCCGAACAGCGCCGAGGCGAGCGTGGCCAGCCCGACGGCGGCCAGCGGCGCAGGGACGACCTGCACCGGCTTGGGCAGCTTCTTCCACAGCACCAGCACCGCGATGGTGCCGGCGCCGAGGCACAGCGCGGTCCGCGCCTGCGGCGACGCGACCACGTCGGCGAACATCCCCGGCAGCCCGGTGATCTTCGCCAGGCCCGACGACGGGGCTTCGGTGTCCGCCAGCGAGTACAGCTGCCCGGCGATCAGGACGAGGCCGATGCCCGCCAGCATGCCCTCGACGACGGAGACGGAGATCGCCCGGAACCAGCGGCCCAGCCGCAGGCCGCCCATGAGCAGCTGGAGCAGTCCCGCGATGAGGACGATGACGCCGAGGACGGGCAGTCCGTATGCCTGCACCGCCTCGTAGACGAGCACGGTCAGTCCGGCGGCCGGCCCGCTGACCTGCAGGCTGCTACCGGGCAACAGTCCGGTGACCAGGCCGCCCACGATGCCGGTGACCAGGCCGAGTTCGGCCGGTACACCGGAGGCGACGGCCACGCCGACGCACAGCGGGAGCGCGACCAGGAACACGACGAGCGAGGCGGTGAAGTCCTGCCGCCAGGAGGAGCCGGGCGCGGCGAGGCGGCCCCGCAGGCGGCCGGTGGATGCCGTGTGAGAGGTGCCCGTGTGCGGGGTGTTCTTGTGCGAGGAGTCCATGGGCGCGCTCACAGGGCCGTGAAGGCGTCGGTGTCCGGATCGTGTGCGAGCACGGTTCCGGTGTGGACTTCGTAGAACCAGGCGTGCAGCCGCAGTCGGCCGTCCTCCAGCCGCCGGGCGATGCCCGGGTAGGCCCGCAGCCGGAGGATCTGGGCCAGCACGTGGTTCTGCACGGCCTGTGCCACGGCCGGGTCGTCCTGGGTGCCGTCCGGGCGGGGTGCGGCCTGGGTGAGCCAGTCGCGCACCGCGGGCACGGACGTCAGGTCGTCGCCGCGCACCAGTGCGCCGACGGCGCCGCAGTGCGAGTGACCGCACACGACCACGTCCGAGACGCCGAGCACCTCCACGGCGTACTCGATGGTGGCGGCCTCGCCGGTCGGCTGCGCGGACGCGTAGGGGGGAACGATGTTGCCCGCGGTGCGCAGCTCGAAGAGCTCGCCGGGGCGGGCCCCGGTGATCAGTGCCGGGACGACCCGGGAGTCGGAGCAGGTGATGAACAGTGCCTGCGGCGACTGGCCTTGCGCCAGGCGCGCGAACTCCTCCGAGCGGGCAGCGGACCGCTGCCGGAAGGAGCGTGCGTGATCGATGAGGGGCTGCATGTGGTATGCCTCCAGCGCGCCCGAAGGCGCGTCGTCGTACGAGTACGGGGTGTCACTGGCGGCGGGCAGGAGCGGATGCCCCCGCGCGACGCACATGGGCGCACGGGGGTGAGAGCGGCATGGTGTGGTGCCGGACGTACAGCGGGAACCGTCCCTGGCGCGCTCCTGACCGTGGCCCTGTCAGCAGCGGAAGACCTGGAGTACGGCGGGAGTTCTGTCCGTCGCCGGTCTCGGCAGACGGTGGGAGGCGCCGACGGGGGCACGGGAAGCCGACACGGCCGAGGCGGCGGGATCGCGCGACTCCACGCCGTGCGGAGGGCCCTGCGTCGAGGGCTGCTCGGCGCGCTGCCGGTCGCGGGCGTACACGGGATGTGCGACCGTCTCCACCGGGTGGGCGTCACCGCAGTTGGCGGCCCTGACGACTTCGGCGTCGGTGGAGGCGATGTGCCTTTCGTGACCGGTGGCCGCCGGCGTCGTGGGAGTGAACAGCTGAAGAGCGAAGAGGACGCCCGCGAGCACGCTGAACAGGGCACGGAACGCCGTACCTCGTGACATCCGCTCAGCTCCCGGTCGGGCCTGCAACTGCACCGGCCGCAACGGCGATGTTGGCGTGCGCGAGTGCTGTAACTCCTTTGGAGGATTAGTACCTTAACCCCGCATCGCTCACGAATGGTTACCGAAAGGTTTCTCTTCCGTGAGGGCCCCGCGAGGGCCATGCGCGCGACCTGTGGACCGATTCCGTTAAGTCGGCATTGGTCTGACGAAACGTCTATTGGGGTGTTCGGGTGTCTTGGGCGCCGAATGCGCAACCGGGACATTTAATGTGGCACTCCTCCCCGGCACAGTCCGATGCAGTCCTTCCTCCCCCTCTGGAGGCGTCATGTCTCTTGGTCAGCTGGCCGATTCGCGCTCGACGACGCTGGAGGCGTGCGCGGGCGACGCCGACTCCCGCCCTGCCCCCGCCGAGGGCGCGGGCGCGGCGAGTGAATACCTGCTCGCCGCGCCCGATCCGTGCAGTTGCGCGGCGGCCTCTCCACTCGAGGAGGCCGCCTCTTCCATCGAGGACCCTCCCCGCGAGACGGATCCTCTTCTCGAGACGGAGGACCCGCGACTAGTGGCCAGGGATCAGCGTCTCCCAGCGCAGGACCAGCGCGTGGTGGACCTCCACACGGCACTCACCGCGGCAGGCGTTCCGCCCGAGGCGGGCGACACCGCCGCGATCCATGTGCTGGCGGGCCTGGACGACGAGACGGTGCACGCGGTCATCCGCTGGGTGGGCGGCCGCCTCGCGGTCTGAGGGCGGCTGTTCGTCTCCCGTTGCTCCGGCCTGGGCAGCACGGGAAGGGACGTGTCGATCGGCACGCGCGCGTGGGTGCCGACCGGCCCGTCTGCCGGCTGACGGGTTGACTGGCTCGGTGCTCGGCGGCACGACGTCGGTCTGTGGCCCGACGGCGAGCTCGCTCCAGCGGGCCACGACGGCGGTGGCGTATGACGTGATCGGCTCAGCTTGCCCGCGCACTCCTGCCGCCTGCGCACTCCTCCGGGCCGGTTCCCCGCGGTCCAGCCCGGGGCCGTCCGCCTGGCACCGCAGACCTGCCCACCGCCCCCGCCCCCCACCGTCTCCCCGGAGCGTCATGGACACCGCTCGCTTCCGCTCGGTCCTGCTCGCCGAACGCCTTGTCGCGATCGTGCGCGGCAGGGACGCCGAGGCGTCGCTGAACACCGTGCTGGCCCTCGCCGACGAGGGCGTGGCGCTCATCGAGATCTCGCTCCACACCGCTGACGCCCTCGACGTCATCGAGCGTGCCGCCGCCCGCCTCGGCCCCGACATCGTGGTCGGCGCGGGCGCGGTCCTCACGGCCGACGACATGAGCCGTGCCCGGGACGCCGGAGCCGGCTGGGTGGTCACCCCGGCCGTCACCGAGGCGGTGGCGGCGTCCGCGCTGGCCGGAGTGCCGGTCGTCGCGGGCGCGCTGACCCCGACGGAGGCCGTCCATGCGATCCGGCTCGGCGCCGGCGCCGTGCAGCTGTTCCCTGCCCTGCTCGGCGGCCCCCACTACCTCGCCGCCGTGCGCGAGCCGCTGCCGGACGTTCCGTTCGTCCCGGCCGGCGGAGTCGACGTCGGTGCCGCCGAGGAGTACTTCACCGCAGGAGCCGTCGCCGTGGGCGTGGGCCCGCCCCTCGTCGGTGACGCCGCCCACGGCGGCGACCTCGGGGCACTGCGCCACCGCGCCCGCCGCTATGTGGCGGCCTGCCGCTCCGGGGACACGGCATGACACCGGCGCCGTCCCGAGTACGGAAGAATCCGGTGACACGGAAGATCCGCTGACCGGTGAGAGCGTGACGCACCGCGTCTCACCGGGAACAGTCACGTGTAGTCCATGGTTCGCCTTCCCGGAGGCCGAGGCATCGGAGATCCGCCCGACCCGGCACAGGGTCGAGCAGAGGATGGGGGATCCCTCATGGGAGACGTACGGGCCGGACGACCGGCCCCGGGGGTGCCGGAGCCGAACCCGGCCACCCCACCAGAGTGGGTCCGCAGGCGATCCCCGAGACGATCGGCGAGGGTAATCAGGGTGAACGTGACGCCGATCCTTCCGCCGGGGCGCAACCTGGAAGTCAGGAACGTCGGGAACGCACGCCCCGGCGATCGATCCCGGCCGTGGCGGCCCGCCCCGCCACGACCGGCACGAGCACACGGCGGCGCCGGCCACGGCACTCGAACATCTCGCCCCAAGGAGGCCTGACCTCATGTCAGAGACCAGCGGCTGGGAGAACCCTCTGCGCGATCCGCTGGACCGGCGGCTTCCGCGCATCGCGGGACCGTCCGGCCTCGTGATCTTCGGTGTCACGGGCGATCTGTCCCGCAAGAAGCTGATGCCCGCCATCTACGACCTTGCCAACCGGGGTCTGCTGCCCCCGGGCTTCTCCCTGGTCGGCTTCGCCCGCCGGGACTGGGCGGACGAGGACTTCGCCCAGATCGTGCACGACGCGGTCGAAGAGCACTCCCGTACCCCGTTCCGCGAGGAGGTGTGGCAGCAGCTGGCCGAAGGGATGCGCTTCATCCCCGGCGACTTCTCCGACGACGCCGCCTTCGAACGGTTGCGCGCCACGATCGAGGAGCTGGACAAGGCGCAGGGGACGGGCGGCAACTTCGCCTTCTACCTCTCCGTACCGCCGAAGTTCTTCCCCACGGTCGTCGAGCAGCTGAAGCAGCACGGGCTGTCGGACGCTCCCGCGGGCTCCTGGCGCCGTGCGGTGATCGAGAAGCCGTTCGGGCACGATCTGGCCTCCGCCAAGGAGCTCAACGCGATCGTGCACGAGGTGTTCGCGCCCGACGAGGTCTTCCGGATCGACCACTACCTGGGTAAGGAGACCGTCCAGAACATCCTGGCGCTGCGCTTCGCCAACACCATGTTCGAGCCGATCTGGAACCGGTCGTACGTCGACCATGTCCAGATCACCATGGCCGAGGACATCGGCATCGGCGGCCGCGCCGGCTACTACGACGGCATCGGAGCCGCCCGCGACGTCATCCAGAACCACCTGCTCCAGCTGCTCGCGCTGACGGCGATGGAGGAACCGTCGGGCTTCGACGCCTCCTCGCTCGTCACCGAGAAGATGAAGGTGTTCAAGGCTGTGGACCTGCCGGAGGACCTGGCCGCGTACACCGTGCGCGGACAGTACGCGGCGGGCTGGCAGGGTGGCGAGAAGGTCATCGGCTATCTGCAGGAGGACGGCATCCACTCGCGGTCGAAGACCGACACTTACGCGGCGATCAAGCTGGAGGTCAACAACCGCCGCTGGGCCGGGGTGCCGTTCTACCTCCGCACCGGCAAGCGCCTCGGCCGCCGCGTCACCGAGATCGCCGTCGTCTTCCAGCGCGCCCCGCACTCGCCCTTCGACTCCTCCGCCACCGCGGAACTCGGGGAGAACGCGCTGGTCATCCGGGTGCAGCCGGACGAGGGCGTGACCGTGCGGTTCGGCTCCAAGGTGCCTGGCACCTCGATGGAGCTCCGCGACGTGACGATGGACTTCGCATACGGCGAGTCGTTCACGGAATCCAGCCCGGAGGCGTACGAACGGCTGATCCTCGACGTCCTGCTCGGCGACGCCAACCTCTTCCCGCGCACGGAGGAGGTCGAGGAGTCGTGGCGGATTCTCGACCCGATCGAGGACTACTGGGCCGCACACGGCAAGCCCGCGCAGTACCCGGCAGGCACCTGGGGCCCCAAGGAGGCGGACGAGATGCTCGCACGAGACGGACGGAGCTGGCGCAGGCCATGAAGATCGACCTTACGAACACCACGGCCAGCAAGATCAACAAGGCGCTGATCGAAGGCCGCCGCGCGATCGGTACCCCCGCTGTGGGCATGGTGCTCACACTCGTCATCGTCACGGACGAGGAGAACGCCTACGACTCCCTGAAGGCCGCCACCGACGCCTCCCGCGAGCACCCCTCGCGCACCCTCGTCGTCATCAAGCGCCACGCCCGCTCCGCCCGCGATCGCCACGGCACGCGCCTGGACGCCGACGTGCGGGTCGGCACCGACGCGGGCGCCGGCGAGACGGTCCTGCTGCGCCTGCACGGCGAGCTCACCGACCGCGCGGACTCGGTGGTCCTGCCCCTGCTGCTGCCCGACGCGCCCGTGGTCGTGTGGTGGCCCGTGGACGCCCCGGCCGTGCCCGCCAAGGACCCGCTCGGCGCGCTCGCGCAGCGGCGCATCACCGACGCGTACGCGGTCGAGCGGCCGCTGCAGGAACTGGAGGCGCGCTCCGCCGGATACGCGCCCGGGGACACCGACCTGGCGTGGACCAGGCTCACCCCGTGGCGTTCCATGCTCGCCGCCGCGCTCGACCAGGCGCGTGCGGAGGTCGTCTCCGCCGTGGTGGAGAGCGAGGCGGAGAACCCGAGCGCCGAACTGCTGGCCCGCTGGTTCGCGAACCGGCTCGGCGTACCCGTCGAGAAGGTCGTCACCGACGGCCCCGTCATCACCGCGGTCCGGCTGCGGACCGCCGACGGCGAGATCCACATCGACCGCCCGGCAGGCCCAGTGGCCCGGTTGTCCATTCCCGGTCAGCCGAGCCGCGTCCTCGCACTGAAGGTGCGTACGACCGCGGAACTGATCGCGGAGGAGCTGCGCCGACTCGACCCCGACGAGGCGTACTGCGCAGCGCTGCACACCACGGTGAGGGAGCTCGAATCGTCGGGCGGTACGGCCGCTCCTGCGTGAACGGCCCCGCACAGTGCCGCGTTGGTGGCTTCGCTCCGGAGGTTGGGCGATACGGGGGTCTGGGGACGAAGCCACCAGCGCGGCTCCGGCCGACCGTCTGCGCGGCCGCGTTTTGCGGACCCTGGCCGCACGGCTCGACTCCGTCCGGGCTACTCGATGTTCTCCGTGTCGATGCGGGCGTCTATCTGCTTGTACGCGGCGGGGGTCCGGGTCAGCACCGGCAGGCCGAGCCCGAGAGCGAGATGGGCGGCATGGGCGGTCGGCAGGTCCGTGGCCCGCTCCCGGGCGATCTGTGCCACCGCCCAGCAGGACGGCTCGTCGAGGGGACGGAAGACGAAGCAGGGCGAGGCGAGCGCGTCCTGCAACATCTGGGCGACCTCGCCGAGAGCGCTCTCAGCCAGTCCCTGGGCGAAGGAACCGGCCGGCACATACAGCGGCTGGGCGATCTCGGCGGAGTGGTGGACGCGCGCGGCCATGTAGATGCTGCCGTGCGCGAGGGCGCTGACCGCGGTGTGGTCGAGAACGTATCCCGTGCTCACGCGGCGCTCTGCCCCTGGGCGGCGGGGTAGCCGCGGCGGGCGTCGGCCTCACGCACGGCCTCGAGGGCCGTGTCCCACTGGCCGGGGTGCTCGGTGCGGGCGCGCCCGGCGAACCAGTCGATCGCGCGCTGGGCACGCTCGGCCTGTTCGAGCTTCGCCTTCACGGCCTCGTCGATCCAGCCCGAGACCTGCCCCTTGCCGGCGATTTCCTCGATCGCGGCGAGGCGGTCGCTGTCGATGGTGATGGTCACCTTCTTCTTCGCCATATCGACACCATACCGACGCCATACCGCCCGGGGGAGGGTCTGCACCCGAACCTTTGCGCCTGAAACGCCGCCCCGAGGGGAAGTCCTCAGACAGTACGAGGCCCGGCCCATGGGCGCCGCCCCTCACCCACGCCCCAGGCGCCCATGGAGCCCGGGGGCGCACGTCACGTCCGCCCCCGCGTCGCCGCATCCCTCCGCGTCCCCGCCCACCTGCGTCCCCGGGCCCGTCCGCACATCCGGCCGTCCGAGTATCCGCCGGCCGATCCGCTGTCGTTGTCAGCCCGCGCAGCCCGCGTCGCTCCGCCCCGGGCCGCCAGGGCGGCGGCTGTCGCCCAACGGTGTGTGGAGGCGTCCGTTGAGCGAGCGGAGGGGGGTCACTCTGCTTTTCGCGTTCTGCTCGCCCTGCGCGTCCTTCGTCCTCATGGTCTCGAGTGGGGCTTGGTTGCTCATAATGCGATGATCGGCCAGGGGTCGCGCCGCAGCCACTCCCTGCCTTTCCTGGTGTTGAGCATCCTGGTGCTGGGACTCCCAGGCAGAGGAACGGATCGCCGCCGTTCCGCCGGTGCTGCGGCCGAGGCCTCGCCCCCGGTTGCGGCCGGGATCCGCGATGTTCTGCCGATCTACGCACAGGGGAGGCTGTGATGGTGACAGACGACGACGTGCGGCACCTGCGCCGCTGTGTGGAGCTGGCTGCCGAGGCTCTGGACGAGGGCGACGAACCCTTCGGTTCCGTGCTGGTCGGCGGGGACGGAACCGTACTCGGCGAGGACCACAACCGCGTCGCGTCGGGCGACCGTACGCGGCATCCGGAGTTCGAGCTCGCCCGTTGGGCGGCGGCGCACATGACGCCGGACGAACGCGCGGCCGCCACCGTCTACACCTCCGGCGAGCACTGCCCGATGTGTGCGGCCGCGCACGCCTGGGTGGGGCTGGGCCGCATCGTGTACGTGAGCTCGTCCGAGCAGCTTGCTTCGTGGCTCGCCGAGTTGGGAGTACCCGCGCCTCCCGTGCGGACGCTGCCGATCCGCGACATCGCCCCTGGTGTGCCGGTGGAGGGCCCGGTTCCGGACCTCGCGGAGGAGGTACGGGCACTGCACCGCCGCTTTCACGGCGCCCCGTGAGGTCGGCTGCCTCTTGTTCCGGGGCGGAGGAAGGTCCCCGCAGGGCCCCGCCGCGACGGGGGGAACGCGGCGGGGCTCATGGGCGGCTTCCCGGTGGCCGGCTGATCATGCCTGCATACGAGGACCGGATCCGGACAGACCGCGCAGCCCGTCTCCGATGGCCGCCACACCCTCACCGATGAGGGTCGTCGTGGTCGCGGCATAGCCGAGAACGAGCCCGGGCTGATGGGGGAGTTGGGTGTGCCATGAGAGCGGTTGCACCTTCACGCCACGCGCGAGGGACGCCGCGGCGAGGTCGGTGTCGTCGAACTCGGTGTCGAACGTGACCGTCAGATGCAGGCCCGCCGCGGCGCCGTGCACGATCGCCTGCGGGAGGTGCCTCCCGATCGCCTCGATCATCGCGTCACGGCGCCTGCGGTGGCGCTTGCGGAGCAGGCGGAGATGGCTCTCCAGCTCGCCCGACTCCATCAGCCGCGCCAGGACCAGCTGCGGCAGCGCCGCATTGCCGAGGTCCGTGAAGCGCTTGGCGCTCACCAGGGCCTCCCGGTACCGGGCCGGCGCGACCACCCATCCCGTACGCAGGGCCGGAGCGAGCAGCTTGGAAACGCTCCCGGCGTAGCAGACGTGCTCGGGGAGCATGGGCTGCAGTGCGGGGACCGGAGGGCGGTCGTAGCGGTGCTCGGAGTCGTAGTCGTCCTCGAGGACGAGGCCGCCCGACCTGGCCCAGTCGATCAGTTCGCGTCGTCGTTCGCCGGTGAGCACCACCCCGGTCGGGAACTGGTGGGCCGGCGTCAGCAGTACGGCGCGTACGCCCGTGGCGCGGAGTTCGTCGACGCGGACGCCCGCGGAGTCCACCCGTACCGGTGGAGTGCGCATCCCCTCGCTGCCCAGCTGCTGGCGGGCGCCGAGCGAACCCGGGTCCTCCACCGCCACGGCCTCGATGCCGTCGCGCCGGAGCACGCGCGCGACGAGCCCGAACGCCTGGGACGTGCCGGCGACGACGAGCACCTCGGCGGGGTCGGCCTTGATACCGCGGTTGCGGGCGAGCCAGTTGGCGACGGCGAGCCGCAGCGCCGGTGTGCCGCGAGGGTCGCCGTAGCCGAAGTCGGACGCCGACAGATCCTTCAGGACGGCGCGTTCGGCGCGCAGCCACGCCGCCCGCGGGAACGCGGTGAGGTCCGGGACACCCGGCGACAGGTCGATCCTGGCGGGCATCGCCCGCAGTGCCTCGAACACGTCGGGGCCGGGTGCGGCGGCGAACGGAGTGCCTGGCGCCGGGGGAGGAGCGGGGGCCGAGGCCGGCGCGGGGGTCGTCGTCCCGACGGGGGCGGCCACCACGACCGTTCCGTTGCGTCCGCGCCCGGCGATGTGCCCGTCCTCGACCAGCCGCTGGTAGGCCTCCGTGACCACGCCCCGCGAGACACGCAGATCGCCGGCGAGGACCCGGGTCGCGGGCAGCCTGCTGCCCACCGGCAGACGGCCGTCCGCGATCGCGTGCCGCAACTGCCCGGCCAGCCACTCGGAGCGCCCGCCCACCGGAGCGTCACCGATGTTCAGCTGCAGGAAGTCGGCCCCCGACATTTTGGTCCCGTTGAGAGCGTCATCTTTGGACCTGTCCACAGAGCCATTGTGGCAGCAGGGTGAAGGCATGAACACGACGGCGGAGCATTCCGTGGCAGTTGGACGTCCTGGCACCGGACGGCCTGCCGCAGGCGGCGATGACGAAAGCGGGGCGCGAACGGTGACCACAGTCGGATACGTGCACGGTTACTCGGCGCACGAGACGCGCCGCCTGGGCGATCAGGCGGACACGCTCGCGCAGTTGCTCCATTACGGCACCGCGTATCCGGCGGGCAGCCGGGTACTGGAGGCCGGCTGCGGTACGGGCGCCCAGACGGTGCACCTGGTGGCGGGCAGCCCGGAAGCGCACTTCGTCGCGCTCGACGTCTCCGAGGCCTCACTGGCACAGGCCCGCGCCCGCTTGGCGGCCCGGGCCCCGTGGGCGCGGGTGGACTGGGTGCGCACGGACTTGCACGACCTGCCGTTCGCCGACGCCGAATTCGACCACGTATTCGTGTGCTTCGTCCTGGAACACCTGCCGGACCCGACGCGGGCACTGGCCGGGCTCCGGCGCGTCCTGCGCCCCGGCGGCACCGTCACCGTGATCGAGGGCGACCACGGCTCGGCCCTCTTCCACCCCGACAGCTCCTACGCCCACGCCGCGATCGGCCACCAGGTGCGCCTGCAGTCCACCGCCGGCGGCAACGCGCTGCTGGGTCGCCAGTTGCAGCCACTGCTCACCGGCGCCGGATACGCGGACGTGGTCGTCGGCCCGCGGACGATGTACGTCGACGGGACCAGGCCCGCGCTGGTCGAGGGCTTCACCCGGAACACCTTCATCGCCATGATCGAATCCGTCCGTGACGAGGCACTCGCCGCGGGTCTCACCACCCGGGCCGACTGGGACCGCGGCATCGCCGACCTGCACCGGACCGCGGCCGACGGCGGCACGTTCCACTACACGTTCTTCAAAGCCGTCGCGGTGAACCCGGGAACAGGACGCCCGTCATGACCGACGTACTCATCGCCCTCGCCCTGCTGGCGCTCCTCGTCTGCGGTCTGGAGCGCAGCCATCGCCGCCGGCCCCACCCGAGGCCCCGGCTTCACGGCAGCGCGGACATCGAGGACCGGGACGCCGCTCGCGTCCGCGACGAACTCAGGGCCGCGGCCGACCGCGTTGCCGAGGACACGGGTGAGGTCGGCAGCGGCTCCAGGGCCGCTGCCGACACGGGCTCTGGGCGGCACGTACCGCCAACAGGCGACGAGGCAGACGGATTGCCCGGCACCTGCGCCCCTACCCGCGCCCACGCTCGCGTCCGCCCCATCGCGCCCCCGCCATGCCACCCGAAGGCTCACTAGTCGGATCAGCAATCCGTAGCGACCCTGTGGCAGACTGTCACGCACACGCCCGGCGCCCAGGCGACGTCGGGCACCCTCCTCGGCGAGGTCGCGAGACCTCACCGACCAGCGTCCGGAGGGACGTGCCACGAGGGCCGACGGCTCCAGCTGTTCAGCACCAGGGCACGAAGGCGATTGGCTCACATCCCTGAGCAACACGGAAGATCACTAAGCCAATCAGAGACGCTAGGCGTCCCGGTGGTCGACCTCCAGCGGCTCGAAGCAGATACGGGTGAGGGACCCGTCGTCCGCCCACCGCACCTCGATCCTGTCCATCTCCACCGTCACCGCGGTCACGGCGGCGGACAGCGGCGCCGGATCGGGCTCCGCCGAGAGCGTGGCCAGCGCGGCGTACAGCCCCGTGCCCTCCGCACCGGCCGTCAGGCGCGGAACGCGCGCCCAGCGCGTGAAGGCCGTGCCCTGCGGCGCCCGGACCTCGTCCAGGTCCCGCCAGCCGTGCAGCGGGTGGAGAGCGGACACGAGCGGCTCGTCGGGCCCGGTGGCCCAACCCGTCTGTGTGACGCGGGCCCCCGGCGGGGCGCCGACCACGCGGTGCACCCGTAGCTCGTACCGTCCCCGCACCACCGTGACGCTCTCCACCCGCAGCCCCGGCACCATCGGCGGACCCGAGACGAACACGGGATGGTGCCAGGAGGCCGCCCAGCCCCAGCCATCACCGTCTCCGGCGCCCAGCGGACGGATGCGGCGGCGCACGCTGCGGACCCCGGCGACCTCCACGGAGAGGTGGTTGTCGGGGACGTTGGCCTTCGCCGTGGGTCCGGTCCGTGTCGAGTACGTCTGGCGGCTGTAGTGAGGGTCGTCCTCGGCGGCCGACTCGCCCTCGTGCGGCCGGACATGGTCGCTGCCGTGGTTGTGCAGCCGCACGATTCCGTCCGCGCGCGTGCTCTGCACGAGCAGGCCGGGAGCGGGCAGTGCCAGTACGCGGTCGGCGTCCTCGCTGGGAGCGCTCTCTTCGGTCGCCGTCCACAGCGGATGGTCCGCGGGGGCGAGCAGCGACACGAAGGCCTTCGACGCCCAGTACGGCGATGCGGGGCCCGAATAGGTCTGCAGCGTCGCCTCGTGCGGGCCGTGCCAGCCGAGGCTGAGCAGGCCGTCCTCGTCGACCGCGCCGCGGTCGAGGAAGTAGCGCAGAGATCCGCTCACCAGTCGCCGCGACGTCCCTGGTGTGAGCGGGGTGTGGCCCGTGAGCGCTCCCAGCGCCACCGCCGCGCCGGCGGCGAAGCGGTACGACAGGGAGCGCCCGAAGTGGAGCGGTGCGCCGTCGCCGCCGAAGAACAGCGCGAAACCCTCCAGATGCTCGCGCAGCCGGCCGCCGTAGAGCAGCGACATCTCCGTGTCCTGCGCGAGGTGCGCGTGGAGCACGGGATAAAGGTGCAGCGCCCACCCGTTGTAGTGGTCGAAGGCGCGGCCGTCGCCGTCCGCGTACCAGCCCTGGCCGCGGTACCAGGTCTCCATCAGGTCCAGGGCCCGCTCGTGCGCGCGGGCCGTCTCCGCGTCGCCGCGGCCGACCGACTCGAGGAAACCGGCCACGGTGAAGGGGAACAGGTACCAGTTGTTCGGCGCGGGGACGTGGCGGAGTGCGCCGCGCAGCCACTCCTCGGCCCGGTCCTGTACGTCCGGTTCGAGCCGGTCCCAGAGCCACGGCCGGGTCAGCCGCAGCCCGAGGGCCACGGACGCGGACTCGACCATCGGCTGGCCCTGCACGTCGTGGTCGAGGATCAGCGGCCAGGACTCGGCGTCGTCCCGGCCGGGCGTGCGTGTTCCCGCGGAGATGCCGTCCGCGTACCGGTCGAGCCATCCGTGCGGGTCCTTGCCGTCCGCGCCTGCCACGCGGAACGCGGCAGCGAGGAAGGTGCGGGCGTATCCCTCCAGGCCGTCCGATCGCACACCGGAGCGTGACGGCCGTCCCGGCAGGTCGAGCAGGGCGCCGCCGGGCGTGGCCCACTGCCATGCGGCGCGCAGCAGTCCGTCGGCCGCGGCTTCCCAGTGGGCCCGGGTGTAGCCGGTGTACGGACTCAGGTCGCGGTCTTCTTCCGGGAGTTGCAGCGGCGAGCTCATGCCAGGAACGCCAGCCTTTCGCGTCGTACGGGATGGGCGAAGCCGTCGCCCGCGGCCCAGCGGCTGGCCTCGCTGACGGCCAGCTCGGCGAGCCGCCGCCACTCGTTGCCCTGCGAGCCGGCGAGGTGCGGGGTGATGAGAGCGTTCTCGCAGTCCCACAGCGGGTGGTCCGGGGGCAGCACCTCGGGGTCGGTGACGTCCAGGACCGCACGGATCCTGCCCTCCAGCAGGATGTCCGTGAGCGCGTCCTGGTCGACGACGGCGCCGCGGGCTGTGTTGATGAGAATGCTCTCAGGTCGCATGGAGTGGAGCAGCTCGCGGCTGACGAGGCCTCGGGTGGCGGGCAGCAGTGGGGTGTGGACGCTCACGGCGTCGCTCTGCGCGAAGAGTTCGTCCAGACCGGCCGGACGGGCGCCCAGCGCGGTCACCTCGTCGTCGGGGACGTACGGGTCGTGCAGCAGGATCCGCAGATCGTACGGGCGCAGCAGGTCGATCACGCGGCGGCCGACGAGCGAGGCGGAGAGGATGCCGACGGTGCTCTGGTAGTTGCCCACGCCGGCGGGCGTGCGCAGCCAGTCGTCGCGCCGCCGGGTCGCGCGGAAGTCGCGGGCCCGCTCCAGAACCCGCTTTCCGGCCAGCAGGATCATCGCGACCGTGTACTCCGCCACCGGGAGGGCGTTGGCCGAGGCCGCCGACGACACCTCGATGCCGCGCTCCCAGCAGGCATCGGTGATGTGCGGCCGGACCGAACCGGCGGTGTGCACGACGGCACGCAGCCGGGGCGCGGCATCGAGCACGGTCTCGTCGAGGCGCGGGCAGCCCCAGCCGGTGACGAGGAGCTCGACCTCGGCAAGGACGGTACGGGCGCGATCGGTGGTGAAGTCGTCGAGTACGGGCAGCGGAGCGAGGTCGCACACCTCGTCGAGCGCGGCCAGGGACGGCGGATCGAGGACAGCTGCCGCGGCGGCCTGCGACATGGCGAGGGCGGCACGCGGACGCGGCCGGGCACTTGTGCCTGGGCTTGAGTTGGGCATCTGACTCCTGGAACTCCCATCTCCTGGAACTGCCGTACGGAACTCACCGCATTCTGCGGTCATTTGACGGACCCCGCCGTGAGCCCCGACCGCCAGTACCGCTGGAGCAGGACGAAGGCGACGATCAGCGGCACGACGGCGAGCAGCGAGCCCATGATGACGACGGGGTAGTACTCGGGCGACACGGAGGCTGAGCTGTTCCACTGGTAGAGGCCCAGACTCACCGGATACAGGTCCTGGTCGGAGAGCATCACCATCGGCAGGAAGAAGTTGTTCCAGATGGCGGTGAGCTGGAAGAGGAAGACGGTGACCAGCCCGGGCCCAAGCATGCGCAGCGACACCCGCAGGTACGTCGTCAGTTCGCCCGCGCCGTCGACGCGCGCGGCCTCCAGCACCTCGTCCGGTACGTAGCCCTGGCTGAAGATCCGCCCGAGGTAGACGCCGAAGGGGTTGAACAGGACGGGGATGAAGACCGCCCAGAAGGTGTTCACCAGGCCGGTGCCCGAGGCCATCAGATAGAGCGGAAGCGCCAGCACGGTCTGCGGCACCATCACCGCGGCGAGGACCAGCCCGAACAGCTTCTCCTTGTGCCGGAAGCGGTACTTGTCGAAGGCGTAGCCGCAGGCCACGCTCACCAGCGCGCCGAGCGCGGCACCCAGGACGGCGTACAGCAGGCTGTTGACGTACCAGCGCCCGTACAGCCCGCCGTCCATCGCGAACAGGTCGCGCAGATTCTGCACGAAGGAGAAGTCGCTCAGCGACAGCAGATCGCTGCCGAAGAGCGCGTCGCGGTTCTTGGATGCGGCCAGCACCAGCCAGAGGACTGGCAGGAGTGTGTAGAGGACGGAGAGGGCGACCACGACGTTGACGGTGGAGCGGCCCAGCAGGCGGGGGCGCAGCGCGGTGGTGTGGGATGCGCTCATCGGGCGGCCTCCTCGGAAGAGCCTGCGCGGTTGGTCCAGCGGGTGACCCCGTAGGAGAGCGCGATCGTGCATATCAGGAGCACGACGGAGGCGGCCGCGGCCAGGCTGTAGTTGTTGCGTGTGAAAGCGGCGTCGTAGATGTACATGCTCGGCGAGAAGCGCGAGTTGATCATCGGTGAGGACTGGCTGAGCAGCATCGGCTCGGTGAACAGCTGCAGCGCCCAGATGAGGGTGAACATTGCGACCATCACGATCGACGAGCGCACCAGCGGCGTCTTGACCAGCACCGCCGTGCGGACCGGGCCCGCGCCGTCGACCACCGAGGCCTCGATGACCTCGCGGGGGACGGCCTGCAACGCGGCGTAGAAGACCACCATGTTGTAGCCGAGGTTGCTCCACAGCGCGATGTTCACGATGGACGGCAGCACGGTGTGCACGCCGAGGAAGTCGATGGTGATGTCGGCCTTGCCGAGCAGTTCGATCACCGGGCTGATGCCGGGGGTGTACAGATACAGCCAGATCAGCGCGGCGATGATGCCCGGCACCGCGTGCGGCAGGAACAGACCGAGCTGTGCCCACGACCGCAGACGGACCACACCGGAGTCGAGCAGCAGGGCCAGCGCGAGGGCGCCGATCACCATCAGCGGGATGTAGATCAGGCAGTACAGGGCGACCGTGCCGAGCCCCGACAGGAACGTCGGGTCGGTCAGCACGGCCGCGTAGCTGCGGAGGCCGACGAAGACGGTGCGCTCGGGGCCGAAACCGAGCCCCGGCTGGTCGTCGCTGAAGAAGCTCAGCCATACGGCGGTCCCGACGGGGATCAGGAAGACCGTCAGCAGAAGGAGGAAGAACGGTGTCATCAGGACACCGGCCGCGGCGAGTTGACGGCGGCGGGCCGCCTTGCGGGAGCGGTGCGCGACCGTGCCTGAGGACCGGGCGGTGCCGCGGGCGGCCGCGGCGCGGGAGGTGGCTGTCGTGGTCATGGGGATGTCACCTGCCTTTCGAGCGGGCGCAGGGAGAGGAGAGGGGCTCCGGTGCTCATGGGATTCACCGGGCTCACGTGCTGTGCTCGGTCGGGAGCCACGGCGCTCACGTGCTGTGCTCGGTGGTGGACAGCCCCAGCGCCTTCAGGTCGGGCATGGTGCCGTCCTGGGCAGCGCGCACGGAGCCGATGAGCGAACCCTGACCGCCGCTCGCCCTTGCGAAGCCGTCCTGCATGACCTTCTGGGTCGCCGTCATCCGCGGTCCCCAGACCCAGCCGTCGCGGATCCTGCCCGCCTGCTCCTCGAAGAGGGTGTAGATGTCCTGGCCGCCGTAGTACGAGCGGTCGAAGGCTTTCCGGCCGACGGCGACGAGATCCGGGGCGGCCGGGTACTGGCTGCTGGTGCCGCTGGACAGCCGGGCGCGCAGCGCGTCGGGGTGGGAGACCTGCCACTCGATGAACTCCATGGCGGCTTCCGGGTGCTTGCTGTCCTTTGTGACGGCGAAGGTGGAGCCGCCGTGGGTGCCGACGACCGGCCGGTCCGGGTCCCACTGGGGGAGCGGTGCGATCTTCCACTGGCCCTTCTGCGCCGGCCGGGCGTTCATCTGCGCACCCGCCTCCCAGGCGCCGCTGAGCCGGGTCAGCACCAGGCCCTCGGCGATCTGGGCGTCGCTCTGCCGGCTCTCCACCGCGTTCATGAAGACCACGTCGTCGTCGACCAGGCGCTGCCAGTACGCGGCGACGCGCCGGGTCGGCTCGTCGGCGAGCGAGACGTTCCAGGCACCGTCGCGGGTGTCGAACCACTGGGCGCCGGCCTGCCAGGAGTAGGCGGCGAACTGCGTCGCACCGTCCGTGGGAAAGAGGACGAGCCGCCGGTCGCCCGCCTTGCGCCGCACCACCCGCGCCGTCTCCTCGAACTCGTCCCAGGTACGGGGTACTTGGAGGCCGTACTGGTCGAAGAGATCGGTGCGGTAGTGCATGACCATCGGCTCGACGTCGAGCGGGACACTGTACTGACGCCCCTGAAATGTCGTCAGGCCCAGTGCTTGCGGCAGCAGCTTGGCGCGCAGCCGGTCGCTGACGAGCGAGGTGATGTCCCGGGCGACGCCGTCGATGGCGAAACCGGGCACCTGCGGGTACTCGATGGTGGCGACGTCCGGGGCGTTGCCCGCGCGGGCGGCGTTGCTGAGCTTGGCGTAGCCCCCCTGGTTGCCCGAGGGGATCTGCTGGAAGTCGACCTGGATGCGGTCGTGCGTACGGTTGAAAGCGTCCACCACCTCCTGGCTGCCGCGCAGGGCTGACCAGAAGGTGATGTGTGTGGTCGTGCTGGTGCTGCGCGATCGGGGGTTTTCGCTGCCGCTGCTGCAGGCGCCGACGGCACCGGTCAGCGGCAGCGCGGTGATCGCGGCGAGCACGGATCGACGGCTCTGTCGACCGGGCATGTATGCCTCCCGCGGCTCCTCTTCAGGACACGGGAATACTGATCGCCTGACCGGTCAGGGTCAATAGATCGATCAGAAGATCGTGAAAGCGGTCAAACGATCAGTGTGGAAAGGCAAACGGCAGCGCCGAGCCGCGCACCTTGAGTTCGGGCAGCAGCTCGGTTCTGCGCACCGGCTCGGCCCCCGCCCCGTCCGGCCCCGCCAGCCGGTACAGCAGCAACTCGGCGGCCGCGCGCCCGATCGCCGCCTTCGGCGGGGCCACGGCCGTCAACGGCGTACTGCCGAAAGCGGCCACCACGTCGTCGTACGCCACGACCGAGCAATCCTGCGGCACCTTCACGCCGCTGTCCATGAGGTGCTGAACGAGCATCAGAGCGTCCACGTCGCCGTGCAGCACGGCGGCGGTCGCGCCGCGCTCGCGCAGCAGGGCGGCGAGATCGACGTGGGTGTCGCCGGCCGCCGAAGTGGCGGCCTCGCCGGGCCAGGTGCCGGAGTCGCGGGACTGGGCCGTTCCGCCGCCGTCCGGCGCGAGAGTGCCCTCGCCGGACGCACCATCGCCCTCGCCGACCGCACCCGCGCCGCCCGACGCACCCGCGCCCCCGACGGCCGAAGTCATCCCGTGACCGGACGGGATTGCCGGCCCGGCGGCCGCGGAAAGGACGCGGCCACCCGGCTCGGGCACGGCATCCGGGGAGCTCAGCGTGATCGCCCAGTCCTCGATCTCCGGTCGCCCGGCGGCGATGTCGGCGAAGGCCGCCCGGATGGCGCGCGCCGTCGGGCTGTCGTTCCGCGCGGCGAGCACGATCCTCCGGTGACCGAGCGAGACGAGGTGGTCCACGGCGAGATGGATCCCGTACCAGTGGTCGGAGCACACCGAGTCCAGCGCGTGCAGCGCACTGCCGGGCCGCGGCCGCCGCTCCATCAGCACCGTCGGTACGCCCACCTCCGACAGCCAGCCGTAGTCCGCCTCCTCCGCGGCCGCGCTGCGCCACCGGGGAGCGATCAGCAGCCCGCGTGCGCCGCCGGCCAACGCGCGCTCCACCAGGGGCCGTTCCGCCCCCGGCACCTGCGGAGCGATGTGCAGAGCGATACGCAGCCCGGCCTTCTCGAGGACCGGCCGCGCGCCGTGCAGTGTCTCGAAGAGATACGAATGGCGCTCCGGTACGACCAGGGCGACCGTTTCACCGTCCGCGGGAGGCTCGTCGGGCGCCGCGCTCTCCTCGACGGGGGCGACCGACCGGGCCACGCCGTGCCCGCGGCGCAGTTTGCCGGCCCGCGCCAGCTCCTCGACGTCCCGGCGGACCGTGATCACGGAGACGTCCAGTTCAGCGGCGAGATCCGTGACGCGGGCCGCGCCGCGCGACTGGACGACCGCCAGGATCCGTTGACGCCTGAGTTCGACCGGCTCGCGCATGACGGCCCCCTCGCCGTGTCCGTGCCCAATGTGCGTTTGAACGGTTTGGGGTGCAGCATAACGATCGGTTACCCCTGGTTGTCCACACACCGACGCCGTAAGCGCATCAACGAACACGCGGCATTGGAGATGGAAAGGGGCCCTGGGGAGCCCTCGTGCCCGCAGCGGGGGTCACGCAGGCGCGTCGCCTCCGGCCTGCTTCCTGTTCCGGCGCCGGACCGTCACCAGGACACCGGTCGCCAGCGCACCCGATACCAGGACGGCCGAGCCGGTGCCGGCGAGGATGGGCCAGGCCGCGTCCCCGGCCCGGCCGCCCCCGGCCTTCCCCGCCCCCAGGTCCTGCGGGTCCGGACCGGTCGGCCCGGCAACGGCCGGACGCGTCGCCGACGGAGGCAGCAGCGATCCGACGGGCCTGACGCCGCCCGCCGCGTCGAAGCCCCAGTCCAGCAGCTCTCTGGCCTCCTCGTACACCGCCTGCCCGCCGGACGACTGAGGGTTCATGACCGTCACCAGCAGGGTGCGCCCGTCATGGCGGGCCGCCGCGATCAGGGTGTATCCGGCGTTGGTCGTGTATCCGTTCTTGACGCCGATCAGTCCGGGATAACGGCCCACGCCGTCGGCACCGGTGAGCAGCCGGTTGGTGTTCGCGATCGGGTACGAAGACCCGTCGTCGCCCGGGAAGTCGGCTTCTGCGGTCGAGCAGTACCGTACGAAATCCGGGTCCCGTAGCCCGGCCCGCCCGAAGACGGCGAGGTCGTATGCGGAGGAGACCTGCCCAGGCTCGTCGTAGCCGTCCGGGGTCACCACGTGGGTGTCCTGGGCGCCGAGATCGAGCGCCTTGGCCTGCATCTGCCGGACGGTGGTCTCCACCCCGCCGTTCATGGCCGCCAGCACATGCACGGCGTCGTTGCCCGACATCAGGAACACTCCTCGCCACAGGTCCGCCACCCGGTACGTCAGTCCGGGGGCCACTCCCACGAGGCTGCTGCCCTCGCCGAGGCCGGCGAGGTCCTTATCGGTGGCCGTGTGGCGGGTGCGCGGGTCGAGATGCGGGAGGACGGTGACGGCGAACAGCGTCTTCAGTGTGCTGGCGGGCGGCAGCTGGCGGTGTGCGTTCCGCGCGGCGAGCACCTCGCCCGTGTCCGCGTCGGCCACGAGCCACGACAGGGCTGACAGATCGTCGGGCAGATCCGGTGTGCTCCTGGCGGCCCATACCTTCGTCCCCGGTCCGTCCAGCAGCGAACGCGGGGGAGCGGGCCGGGGCAGGGGCGGCGCCGGCTCGGCCCCGGAGAGCGCCGCCGCCGGCGCGGGCAGGAGGGCGAGCGCGGCGGTGACCAGGGCCACGGCACGCATGATGTGGGAGCACAGGAGACGTCTGACTGCCATTCAGTCACCGTAGGAAGACGGGGTCGGGTTCGCAGATCGGCTTGATCCGGGTGGGTGCGGCCGAGTGGGGTACGGGGGGCAGGCCGCTTGTCCCAAAGGGGCAGCGGCCCCTGCCGGAAGCTGCGCTCAGGCCGTACGCGAGGCACCCGCCGTCGTGGGGTTGTGGCCACCCTCCCCCAGCTACCGCTGGGAGGTGCCCCAGCCCTGCGGAACGCTTGCCCACAACGGGAGCGGCGCGGCTGCCCACCCGTCGCCGCAGCAACGGCGATACCGGCCACCGGCCGATCGTCGCGTACGTGCCGAAGGGGACGATGGGGATCCCCCCTGCTCGAGCGGAGCCGAGAGCTTGGGGGAGGGATGTGCGCCCGCAGCGGCTGGCGCGAGGTCCGGGCGCTACCCGACGACGTACGGCTTGGCGCCAGACCGAGGACGTACATCCCGGCGCGGCCCCGACCCGTCCACCGGCAGGTGGCGCACTAGCCGACGACGACCCGCAGACGCGGACGCACCGCCCACCCCACCGGCCGGTGGCGGCCGCGGCCGCAACTGGACAGGGGGCGCCGGTGAGACCCGTACACCGTCAAGGGATGCTGGCTCCCGACACCGCACGCCCCCGCCCCAGGAGCCTCCATGAGAGCCCCGGACCCCACGCCGGACCCGCGCAAGGACGACGGCGCACCGCCGAAACCCTGTTGCACCCCCGGCCGTGGCCCCCGCACCGGCCCGGCGGAGGACAAGGCAGCGGACCTGCCCCCGCAGCCGGCCGGGCCGACGCCGGAAACCCCGCGCCCCATACGGCAGATGGCGGAACTCCCCGGCGGCACGTTCCGGATGGGTGACGCCTTCGGCGAGGGCTATCCGGCCGACGGCGAGGGCCCCGCCCGCGAGATCACCGTGGCGCCGTTCGCCATCGACGTCACCGCCGTCACCAACGCCGACTTCGCCGCCTTCGCCGAAGCCACCGGCCACATCACGGACGCCGAACGGTTCGGCAGCTCCTTCGTCTTCCATCTGCTCGTCCATCACGAGGCGAGGGCGCATGTGCTGGGCAGTGTGGCGCAGGCCCCGTGGTGGCTCGGCGTCGCCGGAGCCTCCTGGCGCGCGCCCGGGGGCCCCGGCTCCGACGTAGAGGACCGCGCAGACCACCCCGTCGTCCATGTCTCCCACGCTGACGCCATGGCCTACTGCGCCTGGGCCGGGGCGCGGCTGCCCACCGAGGCCGAATGGGAGTACGCGGCGCGCGGCGGTCTGGAGGGCGCCCGCTATCCCTGGGGCGACGAATTCACCCCGGCCGGCCGGGAGATGTGCAACACCTGGCTGGGCGAGTTCCCCCACCGTTCGGACCGCCCCGGCGGGCGGACGGGGACGGTGCCCGTCACCGCGTACGAGCCCAACGGATTCGGCCTGTACAACACATCCGGAAACGTCTGGGAATGGTGCGCCGACCCCTTCGGGCCGGGCGTGGGGGCACCTCCCGCGCCCTTCAGGCAGCGGGGGAAGGTCATCCGCGGCGGCTCCTACTTGTGCCACGCCTCGTACTGCAACCGCTACCGGGTGGCCGCGCGCTCGCACAACACCCCGGACTCCTCCACCGGTCACGGCGGCTTCCGCTGCGCCCGTGACCTCGTACCCGGCCGATAGGAACGAAGGAACGAATGCCCCCGCGTGGTTTCGGCCCTCCGAGGCGCGAAGTCAGCCCGGCGTAGCAGACTGAGCCCGTGACCGATCGTGAACGCCCGGCTCTGGCGGAGCAATTGAACATGCAGCCGCACCCGGAAGGCGGATGGTTCGCCGAAACATGGACCGCCGCCCACACCTTCCGGCCCGACGGCTACCCCGGCCCCAGGTCAGCCGCCACCGCCATCTACTTCCTGCTCTACCCGGGTGAGGAATCCCGCTGGCACACGGTGCGCTCCGACGAGTTGTGGCTGTGGCACCGCGGCGGCCCGCTGGATCTGTTCCTCGGCGGTGACGGCGCCGAGCCGGGGAGTGAACCCGAGGCGGTCCGGGTGGGGCCGGGCGTGGAGCACGGGGAGCGCCCGCAGGTACTGGTGCCGGGTGGCATCTGGCAGTCGGCGCGTCCGGCGGGGGACGAGCCGGTGCTGGTGAGCTGCATCGTCGCGCCCGGCTTCGACTACGCGGACTTCCGGCTGCTGGACTGAACTGAGGCGTTGCCGTCGCGGCGCGGCCCTCGCGATCTTCATGCGAGGGCCGCCAGCTCACGGAGCGCCTGCTCGAGGGATGTTGCTGTACCGCCGTCGGACGGGCCCGCCCGCAGCTCGCTCAGGAGAGAGCGGGTCGCGGCCTGCAGGGCACGGGTGAGGTCTTCGGCATCGAGGGAGCGTACGAGCGCTTCGCGCAGGGGCCGGGTGACGTCGGAGGGCAGCCGGTCGGCGCCCTTCGCGTACGCGGTGGGAAGGCCGAGCCGCAGGCACGCCAGGGCCAGGACCTGGTCGCGGATTCCGCTGATCCAGTACTCGGCCTGCCACAGGGCGCCACGTTCGATGCACACGCGCGCGTGCAGGACGTGGTGCCAGGCGAGCCCTGTCAGATGCCGGCGCTGCTGAGCGCCTGCCGCGGCGGGGTGCCGCTCGACCGGTGTACCGAACACCACCCTGAACGCCCCGTCGCCCAAGGGACCGAACGCCGCAGCCGGCGTGAAGCCCAGATCGATCTCGAGCAGGTCGCCGCCCAGCAGGAAGGCGCGGTAGACCGCGGGTCCGGCATGCAGGTCGAAGTGGTGGACGGCGCCGAGTTCCTCATGGATGAACGCGCTCCAGTCCCGCAGTGTGTCCTCGACCGAATGGCCTGCCGCCACCCCGAGGAACAGGTCGATGTCCGACCACTGGTCCTCTGTGCCGCGGGCGGCGGAGCCGGTGAGCGCGGCACCGGCGATCCGTTCGTCCCGGCGTGCCCGTTCGAGCAGCAGATTCCGTACCTGCTGACGCCCTTCCACTGTGAACATGCGGTGCCCCTTCCACCGTGACGGCCTGATCGGTCGGCATTCTGCCGGGAGGCGGTTGCGGCGAGAGGCGGCCGCCCCGCGCATCCTCCACGGCTTCGGGCCCCGATCTCAGGGCCCCTGACGGCCGTTGGAGCGCTCTCAACGTCAACTGCGGGGCCACCAGCCCGAGAAGTTGTTCGTCGAAGGGCTTCTACCGGCCGGTAACTCGCCGGTAGCCTCGCGTCCACTCGGCATCGTGACCATGACAACCCGGATGCGGATGCCAAGTGGGCACCCTCGCCGAACCCCCCACGAGAAGGAGCAGCGGACCATGGCAGGACGCGATGTGCGTAGACGGATCGGCGCGGTTTCGGTCGTTGCGGCCCTGGGCCTGGGGGTGAACGCCGCCGTCACCGTCCCGGCGGCCGCTGCCCCCGCAGCGACGGCGACAGCGGTCTCGGCGCTGCAGGCCGATGTCGACTACGACACCTGGCAGAGCGACGTGCGGGCCGTGATCGATCAGGCTCTGCCGTACGTCCAGCAGCGCACCGCGAACGCCGCCGGGCAGAAGCTCGCGATCGTCTTCGACGTCGACAACACGACGCTGGAGACGGACTTCCATCCCTGGTACGAGCTCCCGACCCCGGCGGTCGAGCCGTCCCTGGAACTGGCGCGTTACGCGAAGTCCCGGGGTGTCGACATCTTCTTCGTCACCGCACGGCCCGGCATCATCAAGAGCCTTACGGAGGCCAACCTCAAGACCGTGGGCTATCCGGTCTCCGGGGTCTACGTACGCGACCTTCCCGATCTGTTCGATGAGGTCAGTGCCTACAAGACCAGCAAGCGGGCCGAGATCGAGGCGCGGGGCTACACGATCATCGCAAACGTCGGCAACAACGAGTCCGACCTCGTCGGCGGGCACGCCGAGCGGACCTTCAAGCTGCCGGACTACGACGGGCAGTTGTCCTGAGGCGCCTCAGTTCGTGGTCTGGGAGGCGCCTCAGTTCCCGGGTCGCGCGTCCTGGTCAGGCTTCTTCGGCGACCGGATGGGCGGCCATTCCTCGGCCTTCTCGGCCGGAGTGAGGCGGGCGAGCGCATCGGACAGCCGACGGCAGACCTGCTCGATCTCCCGGCGGGTGTGGTCCCGCTCGGTGATCGTGGCTGCGAGCAGCAGGGCCGTCAGGGCCACGGTCCCGTTGAGGGCCTGCAGGGTGACCATTTTGGCGAGGAGGTCGTGACCGGAGAACGGGCCGGACCCATTCGCGCCCGCGTCGATCGCGATGACCGAGATGATCAGTACGCAGGGAGCGGCGCCGGCCAGCTGGAAGCGGAACGCCGCCCAGATCACGAACGGGAACACGAGGAAGAGCAGGCCGAGCGTGCTCTGGGTGGCCACGGCGGTGACGGCCGCGGTGCCGGCCAGCAGGGCCACCGCCTCGGCCCACCGGGGGACGGGAACGCCGCGTGGCCACCGCCAGGTCCGGATGGCGAGCAGGAGCGGTGCGATGACCAGCACGCCCATCGCATCGCCCGTCCACCACACCGACCAGGCGGGCCAGAACCCGTCGGCGCTCAGGGCGCCGGAGAGCACCAGTACCCCGGCTCCGAGGGTCGCACTGATCAGCATTCCGCCCAGCGCGCCCAGGAAGACCAGGGCGAGCGCGTCCCGCAGCCGGTCGAGCTCGATGCGGAAACCCGCCCGTCTGAGGAGCAGATACGCGCAGACCGGGGCCAGCGTGTTGCCGACCGCGATCGCGACGACCGGAAGAATCGAAGGACCGAGCGACACGTTCACCAGGAACGCACCGAGAGCGATCCCCGGCCACACCCGAGTGCCCCACAGCAGGAGACTCACCAGGGCGACACCGGTCGGCGGCCAGAGCGGTGTGATCTGCCCGCGGACCAGCTGCTGCATGAGTCCGATCCTGGCGGCCGCGTAGTAGACCGCCGCGACGGCAATGATGCGCAGGCCCACGGCGGCGTGGTGCCGGAACCGCTGGCTGCTGCTCGCCACGGCGGTCATGTCCTTACGTGTCGTAGGTGAGAACGAGAACGGCGGCGTCGTCGCTGTGGCCGGTGAGATCGGCGACTTTGATCACTTCCGCGGCCAGGGCGTCGGGGTCGGCGCCGCACGAGTCACGCACTAGTGCGGCCACCCGGTCGAGCCCTTGCTCGATCTCGTAGTCCGGGCCTTCCACCACGCCGTCCGTGAGCAGGACGAAGGCTCCCTTGCCCGTCAGCACGCGGCGGGTCGACGGGTACTTCTCATCGGGCATGATGCCCAGGGGCAGGCCGCCGTCGGCCATGATGACGTCGCATTGGCCGTCGCACGATGCCCAGACCGCGGGAATGTGTCCGGCGCGGGAAGCCGTCAGCTCGCCGGTCGCCGGGGCGAAACGGGCGAACAAGCAGGTCACGAAGAGGTCGGAGCCCATGGAGACCAGCAGGTCGTTGGTGCGGCCCAGAATCTCCGCCGGGTCCGTGGTGGCCACCGCGACGGCGCGCAGACACGTGCGTACCTGCCCCATGTAGGCCGCTGCCTCGACATCGTGGCCCTGTACGTCTCCGATCGCGAACCCGATCGAGCCGTCCGACATGGGGAAGACGTCGTACCAGTCGCCGCCGATGTCCAGACCGTCCCTGGCGGGTGCGTACCGTCCCGCGACCTGCAGACCGGGCAGTCGCGGTATCTCGGTGGGGAGGCACTGACGCTGCAGCGCGGCCGCGAGTTCCACCCGGGCCTGCTGCAACTTGATCCGCTCGAGTATCTGGCCGGTGAGCTGACCGAGCGTGCGCAATCGCTCTTCGGCGCTGCTGGACGGAGCGGTACGACGTCGAGGCATGGCATAACACTCCGGTGTTGTCGGAGTTGAGCCATATATCACGTTACCGCTGTTGCGGGAGACTTTTGCTGGCTGATTCTGGTGACCGTTCGGCGAGCCGGAGAGCGTGCTTACGGCAGGCGTGCGGGGTACCCAGGTGCCATGGCCCTCGTGCCGGCTCCGGTCGCCGCCACGGCGCCGAAGGGTGAGGCTGTAGAGGGGGCAGAGCGCTGTGAGGAGAGGAGCGAACCGAGGGTGAACAGCACTCAGGCGCATGAACCAGAGGTCCAGGCGCATGAACCAGAGGTCACGGTGGAGCTCAGCGAATGCTCGGCGCAGGACGCCCACACCGTCTTCTCCGCCCTGCGCACGTCCTTCGCATGCGACCGCCGGCCCAATGAGGTGCCGCACGAGGCCCACGCGACCCGCCCGACCGTGTGGAACGCGACGTTCGACGTGTGCGAGCCGGGGTCCGCGGGCAAGCTGGGCGCCGTGGCCGAACCTGCGCAGCTGACGGGTCCGGTCATCGCGAACATCCAGGGCGGCTACCACGCGGTCGACCGGCTGCGCGACGCCTTGGGCGCCGTGTTCGCCGTCGAGGTGGTCGGCAAGGTCTCCGGCGACCAGGAAACCGAGAATCAACTGCGGCTGACGACGAAGTAGCCGGGTCGCAGCGGGACGAGGACGTACGGGCCGGGTCGACGACCGTCCCGCCCACATCAGCCGCTCCGCTCCGGCCCACATCAGCCGCTCCGGCGGAGCTTCCGGTCCGCAGCAGCCGGACCGTGGCGGCCCCGCGGGCGGTGGCGAGGCCTCGCCCGTCAGCGGTGGTGCCCCCAGTGTGCGGGGCGCGTGACCGTCGCCGGGAGCAGGGTCTCGGCGTCGCCCTTCGCCGCATTCACCTGCGGCTGGGTGAGGAAGATGCTTCCGGTGAGGTCGGCGCCGCTCAACTCGGCGCCTCGGAGGTCCGCGCCGATGAGGTCGGCCGTGCGCATATCGGCGCGGCTGAGGTCGGCCGCTATGAGGCAGGCGCCCCGGAGGCTGGCGCCCCGCAGGTCGGCTCCGTCCAGCCAGGCGCCGACGAGGTCGGCTCCTCGGTGGTTCTTCCTGCCTCCTGGGATGTTCGCGCGCACCGACTCGCTGGCGCCCAGCAGCAGAGCGTTGACGTCGTGACGGACCGCCGCCACGTCGAGTGCGGCGAGTGATTCGGCGCTGCCGCGAGTCAGACGGTCGAGGGTTTCTCGCGCGCGCCGGAGGTCCTTGTGGAGGGCACGGGCGGGAGCCAGGCCGAGGGCTTCGGTGACGTACCGAAGCAGTTCATGGAGCTGCCGCATGACCGGGAACACGTCGAACATCTGCCGTGCGGTTTCGGGAGCCTGCCGCCAGTCACGGCCGCCGAAGGTGATCTGACTGACCTTCTGTCCGGCGCCGAGCAGTCGAAGACCGTGCACCCGGCGAAGCCCTTGTCGCGGAGCCGGTCGTGGATGCCGCAGCGGAAGTCCGGCCGGAGGTTCGCACATGGTTGCCCGGCGTCCTTGTCGACGGCGAAGTCGGCCGACGCGGCGAACGGCAGCGCAACGCAGCAGAGCCCGAAGCAGCGTGTGCAGTCCGCCCGGAGATCGGGACTGCCCAGGCCGGCTTCGCCGGCCGACGGGTTATCGCGCTTCGGGGACAACGTGCGTGACCTCCTGCCGCTGGTGAGGACCGCTTGTCGGGTGCATCCCGCCGTCTCCGCCGTTTCTCGTCGTTCTGGGGGCGAGCCGCCATTGTTCCCGACGGATGCGCGTCACAGAACTGACTTTCGCAGCAGGCAGGCTCACAGTCTGCGGTTCAGTGCGGCGGAACCTCCGACAGCGCCGCGCGGACGCTGTTGAGGTAGTCCGCCAGGTTCCGTCGCTGAGTGGGGGTGAGGCCGGAGACCATCCGCTCCTCGAGCTCCGTCACCGCTTCCTCGTACGTGTCGAGCAGGTCCCGGCCCGCCTCGGTGAGGCTGAGGAGCAGCACCCGCCGGTTGTCCGGGTTGCGGCGGCGGGTGATCAGGCCGCGCCGTTCCAGGGCCGTGACCATGTCCGCCATGGACTGCGCGGTGACGAAGGAGTTGCGGGCCAGCTGCGCGGAGCTCATTCCGTCGCGGCGGCGGAGCACCGTGAGAGCGGTGTACTGCAGCGCGGTGATGCCGGCCGGCTTGACCAGTTCGTCCAGGTGGGAGCGCGTCACGAGCTCGACCTGCTTGATCGTGTACAGCAGGGTCGGCTGCGGGATCTCCGCGATGCCTGTCGCTCCTCCGTCGCCGCTCCTGCTGGCTGTGCGCGCCACGTGGCTCCTCCGCCGTCCTCGACATTCAGGTTTCCTGATTATGCCCAGGCTCTTGCCATCGACGCCATGGGGCGTAATCATCAGGAAACCTGTTGGTCGCAGTGGTGCGGCCACCATCTGTGCGGTGCGGCGAGCCGCCGTGCCGGGAAGGCGAGCGGGCCATGTCCCTTTCCGAGGAGCAGAACGTCTCCGCTGTGCGCAGGCCGCACATCGAACCGGGCAGGCTTTTCATCGACGGCGAGTGGCGAGAAGCGGAGGCCAAGGGGCGCCGGGACGTGATCGATCCGTCCACGGGCCAGGTGCTCACGACTGTGGCGGAGGCGGACGCCTCCGACCTCGACGCCGCCGTCGCGGCCGCGCGCAAGGCGTTCGACGAGAGCGGCTGGGCGCAGCTGCCGGGCCGCGAGCGGGCCCGCATCCTGAACCGCGCGGGCGACATCATCCGCCGCCGCGCTGACGAGCTCGTGGCCACCGAGAGCGCGAACGTCGGCAAGCCGGTGTCGCTGTGCCGCGTGGTCGACGTGGCGACCGCCGCCGAGGAGTACGAGTACTGCGCGGCCCTGGCGCAGAGCATCGAGGGCTCCACCCGGCAGATCCCGATCCCCGCGCACGCCTACACCCGCCGTGAGCCGCTCGGCGTCGTCGGCGCGATCACCCCGTTCAACTTCCCGCTGATCCTCAGCAGTTCGAAGATCGCCCCCGCGCTGGCCGCCGGCAACACCGTAGTCCACAAGCCCGCCGAGGAGACCCCGCTCAGCGCCCTGCTGATGGCGGAGATCCTGACCGAGGCCGGAGTCCCGAACGGCGTGCTGAACGTCGTCACCGGCAGCGGCTCCGTCGTGGGTGAGGCGCTGCTGCGCCACCCCGGCATCGACAAGCTCGCCTTCACCGGCTCGACGAAGATCGGCCGCCACGCGGCCGCCGTCGCCGGCGAGGCCCTCAAGCCCGTCACCATGGAGCTCGGCGGCAACGCCGCGCACATCGTCTTCGAGGACGCCGACCTGGAGAAGGCGATCGGCGCCGCCATCAAGGGCTTCATCTTCAACACCGGCCAGTTCTGTATGGGCGGCCCGCGCCTGCTGGTGCACAGCTCCCTGTACGACGCCGTGGTGGGAGCGCTCTCCGGAGCCGTCCCGGGGGTGCCCGTGGGCGACCCCTTCGACCCCGCGACCGTCGTCGGACCGATGGCGGGGGAGCGGCACCTCGCCAAGGTCGAGGAGTACGTCCGCATCGCCAAGGAGGACGGCGGCCGCATCGTCGCCGGCGGCGAGCGCCTCGACCTCGGTGGTGGCTACTACTTCCAGCCGACCGTCATCGCCGACCTCGGCAACGACTCGCGCGCCGTGCAGGAGGAGATCTTCGGCCCGGTCCTGACCGTGCAGTCCTTCGACACCGAGGACGAGGCCGTGGCCATGGCCAACAGCACGCCGTACGGCCTGGCGTCCGGCCTGCAGACGAAGGACGTGGCCCGCGCTCACCGCGTGGCGGCCCGGCTGCAGGCGGGCATCGTCTGGGTCAACGACTGGGCGATGCTCGACCCGGCGATCCCTTTCGGCGGCGTCAAGCAGTCCGGTTTCGGACGGGAGTACGGCCCGGAGGCCCTGGAGGCGTACACCAAGGTCAAGTCCGTGGTGATCTCGCTGGCCTGACGGGCGCTCTCCGGCCCGTGGCGGCGGCGAGGCGATCGGCTCGTTGGCCTGACGGCCTTCACTCGCCCGGCTGCTCGCCGACTCGACGGGGTTCCCCCGGCCCCCGCTGCCCGCCCGTACGAACCATCCGCCCGCACGAGCCACCCGCCGCACCACTCACCTGTCCGCACCACTCACCTGTCCGCACCATCCACCGCTCGGCCGGTTCACCACCCGGTCAGCCCGCGGCCCGGCCGGCCCACCCCCCTGGCCGGACCACCGAGCGACAGGCCCGCCCTCGCCCCTGCCGGGCGAGGGCCCTGATCCGGCTCGCTCGCCCCTCGCTCCTCCCCGGCGAGGGCCTCCCCACTCGATGGGGCCTTGTCCCTCCCCTGCGAGGCCCCATCCCACTCGATCGATCGGCCTTCCTCGGTCCCCGATAGTCCCTGGTCCCCGATAGTCCCGATAAGTCCCCTGATCGGGCCGCTTCGCCACCCAATCTGCGCTGTCCGCAAGGAGCTTGCACATGACCACCACCACTGCCGCGGCTGTCGTCGAGTCGCCAGGCGCCGGTTTCTCCCTCTCCGAGGTCGAACTCGCCGAGCCCCGCGCGGACGAGGTCCTCGTACGCATGGTCGCCGCCGGCGTCTGCCACACGGACCTCGGCGTCGCCGGGGGCGCGCTGCCCTTCCCGCTGCCCGGCGTGCTGGGGCACGAGGGCGCGGGTGTCGTGGAGGCCGTCGGCTCCGCCGTGAGCCGCGTCAAGCCCGGTGACCACGTCCTGCTGTCCTTCACCTCCTGCGGACGGTGTGCCAACTGCCGCGACGGACACCCCGCGTACTGCGACGCGTGGCTGCCGCTGAACCTGCTGGGCGGCGCCCGTGCGGACGGCTCGGCCACCGTGACCCGTGGCGGCGAGGCCATCGGCGGTCACTTCTTCGGCCAGTCGTCCTTCGCCCGCCACGCGCTGGTCGACGAGCGGAGCCTGGTCAAGGTCCCGGCCGACGTGCCACTGGAGCTCATGGCGCCGCTCGGCTGCGGTGTGCAGACCGGTGCGGGCGCCGTGTGGAACGTACTGAAGCCCCGTCCCGGCGCGACCCTCGTCGTCACCGGCGCCGGAGCCGTCGGACTGTCCGCGGTCATGGCGGCCCGGCTGACTCCCGCCACCCGCATCATCGCCGTCGATCGCGTTCCCGCCCGCCTCGAGCTGGCGCGTGAGCTCGGCGCGACCCACACCATCGACACCACCAGCGACGACCTGGCCGAGACCGTCGCCGAGATCACCGGCGGCCACGGCGCCGACGGCGTGGTGGAGACGACCGGCAACATCCAGGTGGCCGGCGCCGCGATCGGCGCCCTCGCCGCACGCGGAACGGCGGTCCTGGTCGGAGCGCCGGCCTTCGGCTCGACCGTGCCGGTCGACGTCAACTTCATGCTGCCGGGCCGCCAGGTCGTCGGTCTGACCCTCGGCGACAGCGAGACGGAGGCGCTCATCCCGGTCCTGGTCGAGCTCGTGGCCTCGGGACGCATGCCGGTCGACCGGCTGGTCAAGCACTACAAGTTCGAGGAGATCCAGCAGGCGGTGGGCGACGTGGTCTCCGGCGAGGCGATCAAGCCGGTCCTGAAGTTCTGAACCCACGCCGGAAGACTCGGGACCACGGGCCGCCGCGGCGTCACACGCCGCGGCGGCTCTCGCGTCGCAACCGCCGGCCCTCGCGTCGCAAACCGCCGGCCGCCGCGGACGTGTCGCTCTCGGCACAGGGGGCAGCAGCTGCCCCATTGTGGAACAGCAGGCGCGGCCCGGCCGGGGCCAGTGCCGACGGCAAGCCGCAATGGGCAAGGGGCAGGACGTGAACAGTACGGATGTGTTGCGCGACGGCTACGGCCGCATCCAGGAGGCGGTGCACGCCGCCGTCGAAGGGCTCTCGCCCGAGGAGCTGACCGCCCGCATCGATCCCGGGGCAAATTCGATCGCCTGGCTGGTGTGGCATCTGACCCGGGTGCAGGACGATCACATCTCCGACGTCGCCGGCCTCGAGCAGGTATGGATCTCCCAGGACTGGGCCGGTCGATTCGAACTGCCCTACGCGAAGCGGGCGACCGGGTACGGCCACAGCAGCCGGCAGGTCGGGAAGATGGCGGTCGAGTCGGGCGACATGCTGCTCGGGTACTACAACGCGGTGCACGAGCAGACCCTCGACTTCCTGAACGGCCTCGAGGACGGTGACCTCGACCGTGTCGTGGACGAGAGCTGGACTCCTGCGGTCACCCTCGGCGTCCGCCTGGTCAGCGTCATCGAGGAC
The DNA here is from genome assembly GCF_040295225.1 of Streptomyces sp. NPDC002896. Classification (NCBI taxonomy): domain Bacteria; kingdom Bacillati; phylum Actinomycetota; class Actinomycetes; order Kitasatosporales; family Streptomycetaceae; genus Streptomyces; species Streptomyces sp. NPDC002896. Next base: position 74,218 of record NZ_JBEOVA010000026.1, read on the forward strand.
GACCTCCAGCACGCGGGCCAGGCGGCTTTCGTCCGCGGCGTGCTGGAGCGCCGTCAGGAGGACTGACCGGAGGACTGACCAACTGACCAGAGGACTGGCCAACGGGGCGCGTGAGTGCCTGCGTCGTCACAGGCGCAGTATGACCAGAGCCGTGTCGTCGGTGTTCCCGCTGCACGGGAGCAGATCGGTCAGGAGGGCGTCGGCCAGTTCCTCGGCGCCCAGGGTCCGGTGCCTCGTGAGGCAGTCGGCGAGCCGGCCCAGACCCGTGTAGATGTCCTCGCCGCGTCGCTCGACGAGGCCGTCGGTGTACAGGACGAGGACGGAGCCGTCGGCGTAGTGCGTGCGGGCCTGCGGCCGGGGCAGATGCTCGAGGCGCGCACCGAGCGGAGGGTCGGTGGCCGCGTCGAGGAACCGCACGGCACCGCCGGGGTCCAGGACGGCGGGCGGAGGGTGACCGGCGCTGCTGTAGGTGATGGTCCCGGCTTTGCGGTCGATCGCGGCCAGGACCGCCGTGGTGGACTCGGCGCCCTCCACCGACCTCGCGTACAGACCCAGTGCGTCCAGGGCCTCCGCCGGCCCGTCCGCGACCGGCACAGCCGCGCACAACGCGCTGCGCAGCTGTCCCATGACGCAGGCCGCCTCCAGACCGTGACCAACGACGTCGCCGACGGTGACAGCGATGCGGCCCTCTTCGAGATCGACGAGGTCGTACCAGTCGCCGCACACGTTCAGCGCTCCGACGGCGGGCCGGTAGCGCACCGCCGCACCATGGCGCCTGATCTGCTTGGGCGGCGGCAGCATCGCCCTCTGCAGTGCGAGGGCCACCCCGCGTTCCCGCTCGTGCGCCTCGCGCAGCCGCTCGTTGACCTCCTGCAGCTCCCCGGCGCGGGTGAACAGGTCGGCTTCCATCAGTCTCTGGCGGTCTCCGCCGCCCCCCTGCCCGCGGGCGCGCACGAGCTCGGTGACCTCTTCGACCCGGTGGACGATCAGCACCACCTTCCCGTCCTGATCCAGAACGGGAGTGTTGACCGTGCTCCAGTAGCGCTCCTCGAACACGCCCGGCCGGTCGGGTACCTGCACGTCCCAACGCTGCAGCGCCATGCTGTCGCGCTCCCCGGTGGCCGCCACCCGTTGCAGGGACGCCCGGAGGTTGCGCGTTCCGGAGGCGGCGGGATCAGCGGGATTGTCGGGGAACATATCGAACACATGGCGGCCGACCAGCCGGTCGCGCGGACGTCCGGACACGCGCTCGTACGCCGGATTCGCTTCAGCGATGACCAGGTCCGGATCGAGCAGCAGCACGGCACTGGGAAGCGCCTGGAATACGCCCTCGTAGTCGATACCGGACTCTCTCATGATCTGCCCGCCTGAACCGATGCCCGTTCCGGATCTCCCGGAACTCCTAGAATAGACAGGAGGTCCTGTCCGGCCATTCCCGTGGCAATACCAGCGCCCTTTCCGATTTCTCCGGCATCGATTCCTCCTGCCCGTCCGGAGCGTCACCCGTGCGGCCGGGCGGCCCATCGTCCCTGGTCCGATGGGGCGTAGCCACGGTGTCAACGGAGCCCGGAACACGAGGTTCTCGCGCCGACGGGTTTCACTGTCGTCCGGACGGGTCTTCGTAGGGGAGGGGGAGGCCCCGGAACGCACAGAGGGAGCAGCGAAATGGGACACGGCGGAGACGTAATCGCCGAATTGATCGCCGACCATGAGGAAGTCGAGGAGATCTTCGTCAACATCGAGGGACTGCCGTCCGGGGACGGAATGCGGAAAAAGCACGCCGACCGGGCGACCATCGAATTGGTCCGGCACTCGGTGGCGGAGGAGGCATATCTCTATCCGGCCGTGCGCGAGCACGTCCCGGGCGGTGGCGAGATCGCGGACAAGGAGCTGCAGGACCATGCCCGGGCCGAGCGCACGATGAAGGACCTGGAGGGCCTCGAGGCCGACGATCCGCAGTTCGACACGCTGATCACCCAGCTGATCACGGAGATCCGGGAGCACATCACGGACGAGGAGGAGAACCTCTTCCCACGTCTGCGCGAGTCGTGTTCCACCGAGACGCTGAACGAACTCGGGGACAAGGTGAGGCAGGCCAAGAAGACTGCGCCCACCCGTCCGCATCCGTCCGCTCCCGACAAGCCGCCCCTCAACAAGCTGCTGGCACCCGGTGTCGGGCTCGTCGACCGGCTGCGTGACACGCTGACCGGCCGCGGCAAGTAGTTCTGCAGGCGTCCTGAGAGCGCTCTCGGAACGGGAGAATCTGCCCGGCTGTGGGTGGCGGCCCACGAGCCGGGCAGAGGCGTGCCCAGGGCGGTCACGGCCGTGACGGCCCGACGGAACTCACGGCCGTGACGGCCCCACGGAACTCACGGCCGTGGCGTCACGACGGAATTCACAGCCGTGGCGCGCACAAGGGGTGTTACGACCTGCCGCCCTGGGTGTCAGGACCTGCCGCCCTGGCTGTCACGACCTGCCGCCCTGCGGCGACCGGTCACACCCGAGCCGTTGGCGGATACGGGCCAGCCTCGGATAGCGCTCCCGCTGCTCGCGTGCGTTGCGGTCGAGCTCCTCCAGCAGGCGCTTGGAGCGGTGCTCCATGTCCAGCTCGTCGAGGATGCGGTTGACCTCGGTGAGCAGCGCACCGTGGAGGTGCCAGTTGCGGGGGTCCTGCTGCACGCCTTCCAGCAGCACGAGTGCCAGTTTGTCGCGGCTTGCGTTCGCCGCCGCCAGTTCGCCGGCGAGCCGGGCCTCTGCCGCCTCCGCGTTCTCGCTGACCTGAGTGGTCACGAGCACCGCGAAACTGACCACGGCATCGGCGACATGCCCCAGCAGCTCCTGGAGGGCCACGCCGACGTCCCGCGGGAGGAGCGGCTCGTCGGTCCGCACCTTGGCGAGATCGGTGAGGGTGCGCGCCAGGACCCGCAGCACGACCGTGCAGATCTCCAGTGTGTCGAGCCCTGTGCGCAGTACGACGCGGTGCAGCAGGCCCTCCTTGACCCGCGGGTTGAGCCGCAGGCTGTCCTCGGCCTGCCGCAGAGCCGCGTCGACCTCGGCGATGTCGTGGTCGAGCCTGCGCGCCTCGTGCAGCCGGTCGGCGGCCTGCTCGGGCGGCGTGGGGGAGGTCAGCTGCTCGCCGCTGCGCAGCAGCAGCCGGCGCATACGGCGGGCCAGGTCCTCGATCGAGGCGCCCGCCTCACCGACCCACACGGGCGGCACCAGCAGAAAGTTGAAGGCCAGGCCCACCGCGGCGCCGATCAGCGTCTCCAGCACCCGGTCCCACGCGGTGTCGGCCACCCGGGTCACACCGAGCACCAGCATGGCGCTGATCGCCACCTCGGGCACGAACTCGCTTACGCGGACGAAGTGCCCCACGGTGAGGGACGCCAGGATGATCAGGCCCAGGCTCCACCACGTCAGCCCCACCAGCACGCTGAACCCGATGGCGATCAGCACCCCGACCACGACGGAGTTCACACGGCGGATGCCGGTAGTCAGCGTGGAGTAGAGGGTCACCTGAACGACCAGCAGCGCGGTGAGCGGAGCAGTCAGCGGCGCCGGCTCGTTGCTCAGCTGGAGGGCGACGACGTAGGCGATGGTGGCCGCCGCGGTGGAACGCAGCGTCTGCACGACGACAGGCTCGCGGCTTCGCTTCACGAACTGGGCCACCGGCGCAGCCACCGCTGCACCACGTACTTGAGGCATCCTTGGTCACTTCCCGGCTCTGCGGCACCACAGACCACCAACGTGGTACAGGGTGCCGCAGGGCGCAGCGGAAGCGTGGCAGCGACCGAGGGCTGGGACGGAGCCGACGGGCCCGCATCGTGCCCGCGGGCGCACGGGCCGGTCCCGGTCGCCGGCGTACGGATCGTCCTATTCGCCCGCGTACGCCTTCTCCAGGGCGGCGATGTCGAACCTGACCATCGAGAGCATCGCCTCGGTGGCGCGCTTCGCCTTCTCCGGGTCCGGGTCGCTGATCATCTCGATGAGGCCGACGGGGACGACCTGCCAGGACACGCCGTACTTGTCCCTGAGCCAGCCGCAGGCCACCTCCTGGCCGCCCTCGGAGAGCCTGTCCCAGTAGTAGTCGAGCTCCTTCTGGTCGTCGCAGAAGATCTGGAACGAGATGGCCTCGTTGAACGTGAACTCCGGCCCGCCGTTCAGCGCGACGAACTTCTGACCGTTGGCCTCGAACTCGACGGTCACGACCGAGCCGGCGGGACCCGGACCTGCCTCGTTGTAACGGACGATCCTCCCCAGCCTGGAGTCCTTGAAAATCGAGATGTAGTGGTTCGCCGCTTCCTCCGCCTGCCCGTCGAACCACAGGCACGTGGTGAATCCCTTTGCTGCCATCGGTACCTCCTCGCAGATGAGCGTGTTCACCTGTACCGACCTGTCCGGGGCCGAAAACTCATCGGTGCCCGGGCAGCGTCCTGTTCGCCCGTATGGAGCCACCGCCGTTGCGCGACCGCCCGCAACTCCCCGATCTTGGAAACGGCCCCAGCCGGAACCAGTGTCGCCCCGGAACCCGTGTCATCGGCTCGATCGGGGGCACCCAGGACCGCAAAAGGGTGTTTCGGCCGGTGAGGTCTAGGCGGTGGGAACCATGGAGCTGCCCGTGGTCGTGGGCGTGGACGGGTCCGAGCCGAGTTTTCGGGCCGCCGAGTGGGCCGCCGACGAGGCCGTGCTGCACGGGGTGCAGCTGCGCGTGGTGCACGCGTCACTGTGGGAGAGATACGAGGGCGCAGCGCTCGCCGATGATGTGGGCGACCCGTCTGAGCGGGCGATGGCCGAGCACATCGTCTGCGCCGCGGCGGAACGGGCCCGGCTCCGCAACCCCGAAGCGAAGATCTCCACCGCCGTCCTGCCCGAGGACACGGTGACCGCGCTGCTGCGCGCGGCCCGGAACGCCTCGGTGCTGGTCACGGGCTCGCGGGGCCGCAGCGGTCTCACCGAGCTGGTGCTCGGCTCGGTGAGCCTGGCGGTCGCCGCCCATGCCGACTGCCCGGTGATCGTGCTGCGCGGCAGCCACGACCCGGACACCGTGCACCGGCGTGTCGTGCTCGGCGTGGGCGAACCGCCCCGGGGCATGGCCGCCGTGCGCTTCGCCTTCGAGGAGGCCGAGGTGCGCGGCGCCGAGCTGATTGCCGTACGGACCTGGCGGCGCCCGGCGCACGAGACCCCGAACCATCCGCTGATGGTCGGCGACCCGGCGCATTACCACGAGACGCGGGCAGCGGAGATCCTCGACGAGGTCCTGGAGGAGGCCGAGCAGGACCATCCTGGCGTCAGGCTGTGCCGGCGGACCGTCGAGGGGACGGCCCGCAGGGTGCTCCGGGAGGCGTCCGCCATGGCCGATCTGCTGGTCGTGGGCGCCCTGCGCCATCCCGGCCATGGTCATTTCGGCCTTCAGCTGGGCCGGATCGCGTACTCGGTGCTGCACCACGCCGCGTGCCCCGTCGCCGTCGTACCGCAGCGGGCCTGAGCCGTGGCCCGCTCAGTCCGTGAGGCTCGCCGCGTGATCGGGGACGTATGTCTGCAGGTTGCGCGGCGGGCGCTCGTAGCCCTTGGACGGCGGCCTGGGCGGCAGTTCGAGATCCGGGAAGGGCACGTCGTGGTAGGGAACCGAGTCGAGCAGGTGGGCGATCATGTTGATCCGCGCCCGGCGCTTGTCGTCGCTCTCGACCACGAACCACGGGGCTTCCGGGATGTCGGTGTGCACCATCATGTCGTCCTTGGCGCGGGAGTAGTCCTCCCAGCGCCGGATCGACTCCAGGTCCATGGGCGAGAGCTTCCACCGCTTCGTCGGGTCCTCCAGACGCTGGCGGAAGCGTCTCTCCTGCTCGGCGTCGCTCACCGAGAACCAGTACTTGCGGAGCAGGATCCCGTCCTCGACCAGCATCCGCTCGAAGATCGGGCACTGGTGGAGGAACCGCTGGTGCTCCTCCTTCGTGCAGAAGCCCATGACGTGCTCGACGCCTGCGCGGTTGTACCAGCTGCGGTCGAACAGCGCGATCTCGCCCGCCGCGGGCAGATGCGCGACATACCGCTGGAAGTACCACTGGCTGCGTTCGCGCTCGGTGGGCACGGGCAGGGCGACGATCCGCGCGACGCGCGGATTGAGGCGGTCCGCGACCCGCTTGATCGTGCCACCCTTGCCCGCTGCGTCCCGCCCCTCGAACACCACCACCAGGCGGGCACCCTCGGCTCGCACCCACTCCTGAAGCTTTACGAGTTCGGTCTGAAGGCGCAGCAGCTCGCGCTCGTAGACCTTCCGCGGCAGGGCGGTCGGCCCCTGTGACTCGTTACCGGCCATACCGCCTCCCTACCCCGACGACGCCCGCCTACGACGTTACGGAGTCCCTCATGCGCAAGGCCAAGCGCCAGGACAGCACGGTACTGACCGACGACGAACTGAGCACCCTGGACGCCCACTGGAGGGCCGCCAACTATCTGTCCGCCGGACAGATCTACCTGATGACGAACCCGCTGCTGAAGGAGAAGCTGCGCCCCGAACACATCAAGCCGCGGCTGCTCGGCCACTGGGGCACCTCGCCGGGCCTGAACCTCGTCCACACGCATCTCAACCGCGTCATCAAGGCCCGCGGCCGCGACACCGTATGCATCTGGGGCCCCGGCCACGGTGGCCCGTCGGTCCTCGCCAACTCCTGGCTGGAGGGCAGCTACACCGAGACCTACCCGGACGTGACCCGGGACGAGGCCGGGATGGAGCGCCTCTTCCGGCAGTTCTCCTTCCCCGGCGGCGTGCCCAGCCATGTCGCCCCCGAGACCCCGGGCTCCATCCACGAGGGAGGCGAGCTCGGCTACTCCCTTGCGCACGCGTACGGCGCCGCCCTCGACAACCCCGGTCTGCTCGTCGCCTGTGTCATCGGCGACGGCGAGGCCGAGACCGGCCCGCTGGCGGCGTCCTGGCACTCCAACAAGCTCCTCGACCCCGTGCACGACGGCGCCGTGCTGCCGATCCTCCATCTCAACGGCTACAAGATCGCCAACCCGACGGTCCTGGCCCGGCTCCCCGAGAGCGAACTCGACGATCTGCTGCGCGGGTACGGCCACGAGCCGGTCCACGTCTCCGGCGACGACCCGAGGGCCGTGCACCAGGCCATGGCCGCGGCCCTCGACCAGGCCCTGGACCGCATCGACAGCGCTCAGCGGGCGGCCCGTGAGGACGGCGCGACCGAGCGCCCGCGCTGGCCCGTCATCGTGCTGCGCACACCCAAGGGCTGGACCGGGCCCGACGAGGTCGACGGCGTACCCGTCGAGGGCACCTGGCGCTCCCACCAGGTGCCGCTCGCCGCAGTACGCGAAAACCCCGAGCACCTGCGCCAGTTGGAGCGCTGGCTGCGCTCGTACCGGCCCGATGAACTCTTCGACGAGCACGGCCGGCCCCGCGAGCAGGTTCTCGCCTGCATTCCCGAAGGCGACCTGCGGCTCGGTTCGACGCCGTACGCCAACGGTGGCCTGCTCGTACGCGAACTGCCGATGCCGGTGCTGGAGCGCTTCGCCGTACCCGTGGACAAGCCGGGCGCGACCCTGCACGAGCCCACCCGGATCCTCGGCAGTTTCGTCCAGCAGATCATGGAGGCCACACAGGAGCGCCGTGACTTCCGGGTCGTGGGGCCCGACGAGACCGAGTCCAACCGGCTGGGCGCCGTCTACGGTGCCACCGGCAAGGCCTGGCAGGCCGAGGTCCTGCCGACCGACGAGCACCTGTCCCGGCACGGCCGGGTCATGGAGATCCTCTCCGAGCACCTCTGCCAGGGCTGGCTGGAGGGCTATCTGCTCACCGGCCGGCACGGCCTGTTCTCCTGCTACGAGGCCTTCGTCCACATCGTCGACTCGATGGTCAACCAGCACATCAAGTGGCTGAGGACCTCCCGGCAGCTGACCTGGCGCGCCCCCATCGCCTCCCTCAACTACCTGCTGACCTCGCACGTCTGGCGCCAGGACCACAACGGCTTCTCCCACCAGGACCCCGGCTTCGTCGACCACGTCCTCAACAAGAGCCCCGAGGTCGTACGGGTCTATCTGCCGCCGGACGCCAACACTCTTCTGTCGGTCGCGGACCACGCGCTGCGCAGCCGCGATTACGTCAACGTGATCGTCGTCGGCAAGCAGCCCAGCTTCGACTGGCTGTCGATGGACGAGGCGCGGGTGCACTGCGCGCGCGGCGCCGGCATCTGGGAGTGGGCGGGCACCGAGACCAGCGGGCGCGAACCCGACGTCGTCCTCGCCTGCGCCGGCGATGTGCCGACACTGGAGGTACTGGCAGCGGCCGGGCTGCTCCGCCGCCATCTGCCCGACCTCGTCGTGCGCGTCGTCAACGTCGTCGACATCGCCCGGCTGATGCCGCGGGAGGAACACCCGCACGGCATGAGCGACTTCGAGTTCGACGGCCTCTTCACGCCCGACAAGCCGGTGATCTTCGCCTACCACGGGTACCCGTGGCTGATCCACCGGCTGGCGTACCGGCGGGAGGGCCACCACCACTTCCATGTTCGCGGCTACAAGGAGCGGGGCACCACCACGACACCGTTCGACATGGTCGTCAGCAACGACATGGACCGCTACCGGCTGGTCATGGACGTCGTCGACCGGGTTCCCGGCCTCGCGGTGCGCGCCGCCGCCGTGCGGCAGGAGATGGCCGACGCCAGGGCCCGGCACCACGACTGGATCCGCGCGCACGGCGTCGACATGCCCGAGGTCGCGGAATGGACCTGGGCGGGATGAACACGACGGCGGAGGCAGTGCCCCGGGTCCTGCGCGGCATGGCGGGCGTGATCCTCGACAACGACGGTGTGATCACCGACTCCGCGCGGGTGCACGCCGCCGCGTGGAAGGAGGCCTTCGACGCCTGCCTGCGCGACCATCCGCCCCCGGACCCGGCCCAGCGCCGCCCCTTCGACGCACGCGAGGACTATCTCCGGTACGTCGACGGCAAGTCCCGCCTGGACGGAGCAGCGGACTTCCTCGCGTCCCGCGGGTTCGACCTGCCACTCGGCGATCCCGCGGACGGGCCCGGAACGGACACCGTTCGGGCCGTCGCCGCGCTCAAGGAGAAGCTGTTCACCGACCGGCTGCGGGAACACGGCGTCGACGCCTTCCCCGGCACCGTGCGGCTGCTGACCGTGCTGCACTCCGCCAGGGTCCCGCTGGCGGCCGCGTCCGCATCCCGGCACGCCCGCGAACTCCTGGAACGCGCAGGGGTACTGGACTTCTTCGACGCTCTCGTCGACGGCGTGGAGGCGGCCCGGCTGGGTCTGCCCGGCAAGCCCGATCCCGCGCTGTTCCTGGAAGCGGCCCGGCGCCTGGACGTCGCCCCGGCCGCTGCCGCCGCCGTCGAGGACGCCCTGGCCGGTGTCGAGGCGGCGCGCCGCGGTGGCTTCGGACTGGTGATCGGCGTGGACCGCGCGCGCACCCCGCAAACGCGTGCTGAACTGCTGAAGCAGGGAGCCGACCTGGTGGTACACGACCTGGGGGAGCTCCTCACCGAAGAAAGCCCGGAGAACTGACGATGAGCCACTTGACCTGGGAGTACGAGGGCTACGACCCGGTACAGGAACGGCTGCGCGAATCCCTCTGCACCCTCGGCAACGGCTATTTTGCGACGCGGGGCGCTCTGCCCGAGTGCACGGCGGATGCCATCCACTACCCCGGCACTTACATCGCGGGCTGCTACAACCGTCTGAAGTCGGCCGTGGCCGGGCGGATCGTCGAGAACGAAGACGTCGTGAACACGCCCAACTGGCTGCCGCTGCGCTTCCGCATTCGCCCGGAGCGACCAGAGGGGTCGAATCCGTCGGGGACCTCAGACCGATCAGAGTGGTCCTCGCCGTCCGAGGACGGCGGGCGATCCGCGCGCTCCCCTGCCTCCTCGGTGCCCTCCGCGACCCTCGAGGCCACCGGGACCCTCCGGACCGCGGAAGCACTCCAGGCCGAGACCGAACACATGGGCTGGTTCACCCCGGAGACGCACAAGCTCGTATACCACCGCCGGACGCTGGACCTGGACTCCGGCACGCTCGAGCGTGTGTTCCGCTACGAGGACGAGCTGGGCCGGCGCCTCGCGGTGCGGCAGCTACGGCTCGTCCATATGTTCCAGCCGCATCTGGCCATGCTGCGCACCGAGTTCACCGCGGAGGGATGGGAAGGCGACCTCGAGGTCGAGTCCGCCATCGACGGGACGGTGGAGAACACAGGAGTCGAGCGGTACCGGCAGCTGAACACCCGCCATCTCACCCACGTCCACACCGGCTCGGCGGCCGAGGACACGGTGTGGCTGCGTTGCCGCACCAGCACCTCCGACATCCGCATCGGCATGGCGGCCCGTACGACCGCGGACACGCCGTGCGAGTCGGTCATCCGCCACGAGGACATGAAGGTCGTCCACGCCCTGCGCTTCCCGCTGGCTCCCGGGCGCACCGTCACCGTCGACAAGACAGTGGCCCTGCACACCTCCCGGGACCGAGCCATCAGCGACCCGCTGCACGCCGCGGTCGACCGGATCCGCCGCGCCCCGTCCGCCGACGCGCTTCGGACCTCCCAGTACACCGCCTGGCAGCAGCTGTGGAACATCGCGGAGCTGGACGTGCCGGGCGGCTCCGGCTCCATCCTGCGCCTGCACCTCTTCCACGTCCTGCAGACCCTGTCCCCGAACACCGCCGACATGGACGTCGGCGTGCCGGCCCGGGGTCTGCACGGAGAGGCCTACCGCGGGCACGTCTTCTGGGACGAGCTGTTCGTGCTGCCGTTTCTGAACCTGCACTTCCCCGAGGTCTCGCGGGCGATGCTCGACTACCGCCACCGCCGCCTCGAACGTGCCTGCTGGGCCGCCCGTGATGCCGGCCGCGCCGGAGCCATGTACCCGTGGCAGAGCGGCAGCGACGGCCGCGAGGAGACGCAGAAGCTGCATCTCAACCCACGCTCGGGCCGGTGGCTGCCGGACCACTCCCACCTCCAGCACCACGTCGGTTCGGCGATCGCGTACAACGTCTGGCAGTACTGCGAGGCCAGCGGCGACGCGGAGTTTCTGCACACCAAGGGCGCCGAGATGCTGCTGCAGATCGCGCGGTTCTGGGCGAGTTCCGCGACGTACGACGAGGCCATCGGCCGGTACCGGATCCGGGGTGTCGTCGGCCCCGACGAGTACCACGAGGCCTACCCGGGGGCGAAGGAACCGGGCCTGGACGACAACGCGTACACGAACGTCACCGCCGCCTGGGTCCTCGCGCGGGCGATCGACGTGCTGAACCTCCTGCCCGAACCGCGCCGCCGCCAGCTCGTCGAACGCATCGGTCTTGAACCGGAGGAACCCGACCTGTGGGAGGACGTCTCCCGCAAGCTGCACGTGCCCTTCCACGCGGGCGTGATCAGCCAGTTCGAGGGCTTCGGCGAGCTCGCCGAGCTTGACTGGGAGGGCTACCGCAGGCGCTACGGGGACATCCGGCGCCTCGACCGGATCCTGGAGGCCGAGGGCGACTCGGTCAACCACTACCAGGTCTCCAAGCAGGCCGACGTGCTGATGCTCGGCTACCTCTTCCCGCCCGCCGAAATCCAGGGACTCTTCCGCAGGCTCGGCTACGACCTGACCGAGGACGACTGGCACCGCACGGTCGACTACTACCTGCACCGCACCAGCCACGGCTCCACGCTCAGCAGCCTCGTCCACGGCTGGGTGCTCGCCCGCGTACGGCGCGCGGAGGCGTGGATGTACTGCCAGGAGGCGCTGGCCGGGGACATCGCGGACGTCCAGGGCGGGACCACGGGCGAGGGCATCCACCTCGGCGCCATGGCCGGCACCCTCGACTTCGTCCAGCGCGGACTGACCGGCCTGGAGACCCGGCGCGGCGCCCTGTGCCTGGACCCGGTGCCGCTCCCGGAGCTGTCCGAGTACGGCTTCGCGGTGCGCTACCAGGGCCACTGGGGTGTGCGGTTCGTGCTGCGCTCGGGACAGCTGGAGGTGACGGTGCCGGAATCCGACCGGGATCCGATCGACATCACTCTGCCGGACCGCACGGTGGCCGTGGCTCCCGGGGAGTCCGTCACGCTGATGTTGCCGCACGGGTGACCTGCGGTTTCTCCTGGGGCCGACCTGTCTCGGACCATCCTCCCGATGACGCGCACTCATGGATGGGGACCAGGCGCACATATGGATCAATCGTTAGAATTCCGGCATGGGAGAGCGGCCTGTCGCGCCCACTGCGCCTGAGCTCGTCATCGAGACCGACACGGGTTCGACCGTGATGACGCCGAGCCGGGACTATCTCGTCGGGCGCGACCCGATGAGCGACATCGTCCTCGACGACGCCCGAGTCTCGTGGCACCACGCGGTGCTGCGGGCCGAGGCCGGGTGCTGGACGCTCGAGGACACGGGCAGCACGAACGGCACGTACACAGACGGTCAGCGGGTCCGCGTCCAGGGAGTGGGCCCGGGCAGCGTCATCCGCTTCGGTAACCCCGCCGACGGCCCCCGCGCCGTCCTCGTCGGCCGGAAAGCACCCGAGTACGACGCCGCTGGTCCTGCGCCCGGTTTCGAGGAGGCCGGGCCTGCGGCCCACGAGCGGCCGTCGGCCGTCATCACGCCCGCCGCCACCGGCACCTTCCGCAGTCCGACCACGGTCCGGCCGCTGCCCGCCCGCACCGTCCGGATCGGCCGCGCCGACGACAACGACCTGGTCGTCGACGACCTGGTCGTCTCACGCCGGCACGCCGAACTGCACGCCCACCACGACGGAACGTACGAGATCATCGACCTCGGCAGCCACAACGGCACGTTCCTCAACGGCCAGCCGGTCGACCACGCACAGGTCTCCGAGGGCGACATCGTGGGCATCGGGCACACGGCGTTCTGCCTCGTCGGCGACCAGCTGCAGGAGTACGTCGACACCGGCGAGGTCTCGCTGGACGTCCAGGACCTGACGGTCGCGGTCGACGAGGGCCGCCACACGCTCCTCGACGGCGTGTCCTTCCCTGTCAGCGAGAAGAGCCTGCTCGCCGTCGTGGGCCCCAGCGGCGCCGGGAAGTCCACGCTCCTCAACGCCCTGACGGGGCTGCGCCCCGCCGACCACGGCACGGTGCTGTACGACGGCCGCGACCTGTACCGCGACTACGCGGAGCTCCGCCAGCGCATCGGTCTCGTACCGCAGGACGACATCATGCACACGCAGCTGACCGTGCGCCGGGCGCTCGGTTACGCGGCCGAGCTGCGCTTCCCGCAGGACACCGCGCCGTCGGAACGGTGGGAGAGGGTCGACGAGGTCCTCCGCGAGCTCGGCCTGGACCAGCGCGCCGACCAGCCGATCCACAGCCTCTCGGGCGGCCAGCGCAAGCGGGTGAGCGTCGCGCTCGAACTGCTGACCAAGCCGTCGCTGCTCTTCCTCGACGAGCCGACGTCCGGACTCGACCCGGGCATGGACCGCTCGGTGATGCACATGCTGCGGGGGCTCGCCGACCACGGCCACACGGTCATCGTGGTCACGCACAGCGTCCTCAGCCTCGACGTGTGCGACCGGCTGCTGGTGCTCGCCCCGGGCGGCAGGGTCGCCTACTACGGCCCGCCGCGGGACGCCCTGCGCTTCTTCGGCTTCAGGCAGTGGCCGGAGGCCTTCGAGGCGTTCGAGAACGACCGCGGGCGCGACTGGGCCGAGAACTACCGGCGCTCGGCGTTCCACCCCGCGTACATCGGCGACTCCACGGCACAGCTGCGCGCGCCGCAGGCCGCCGGTGTCCCGGTCGTCGGAGCGCCGCCGAAGCCGCAGAGCTGGGGGGCTCAGCTGCGCACGCTGGTGCGGCGGTACGCGGCCGTGCTCAGCGCCGACCGGGTCTTCCTCGCCATCATGATCGCGGTGCCGTTCGTGATGGGTGTGATGGCGCGCGCTCTCGGCGGGAGCCGGCTGACCTCGGAGACCGCGATCAACGCGCTGCTCATCCTCTGCGTCGGCGCGGTCCTGACGGGTGCGTCCAACGCGGTGCGCGAGCTGGTCAAGGAACGCGTGATCTACGAGCGCGAGCGCGCGGTGGGGCTGTCCAGATCCGCGTATCTGATGTCCAAGGTCGTCGTGCTCGGCATCGTCACGGTGGCGCAGGCCGTCGTACTGACCCTGGTGGCGCTGTTCGGCGTCGATCTGAACGCGCCGCGCGACGACGGTGTGCTCATGCCGCCGCTGCTGGAGATCACCGCGGCCGTGGCATTGCTGGCGTTCACGTCGATGATGCTCGGTCTCCTGGTCTCCGCCCTGGTCCGCAAGGAGGAGGTGACGATGCCGCTGCTGGTGCTGCTCGCCATCGTCCAGGTCGTGTTCTGCGGTCTGCTGCTGGACCTGCACGGGGTTCCCGGGCTCGAGCAACTGGCGTGGCTGATGCCCTCCCGGTGGGCGGTGGCGGCGATGGCGGGAACCGTGGGGCTGGCCAGGACCGTGCCGGGCGATGTGACGGACGATCCGATGTTCGAGCACGCCGCAGGGACGTGGCTGTTGAACATGGGCATGCTCGTCGTTCTCGCGGCCGTCTTCGGATTTGCCGTCATGCGGCTGCTGCGGCAGCGCGAACCCGCCCTGATGCGGAAGTAGGAGCACAAGCGATGACCACTGCGGACTTCCGCCCCTCTCATGTGGTCCCCCAGGACGGACTGCCCGCCTGGGAGACCCCGGACGCCACGCGCCCGACGGCCGCGCTCGACGCGTTGCTGCCTGTCCAGCTGGTCGACCGGCGCGGCGACTGGGGCCGCATCGTCTGCTCCAACGGCTGGTCGGGCTGGGTCGACGGCCGGCTCCTGGTCGCCGTACCGCAGGAGCCGCCGGCCGCGAGCAGCCCGCTTGCCCGCACGGCGGACCCGCGGCCGCTGCTGGCCAGGGCCGAGGACCAGCTGGGCCGCTACCGGCGCGCGACGGAGGAGCTGATGGACGACCGCATCGACGGCGAGACCTTCCGCAGCCGCACCCGGGGCCTTCGCGTGGGGATGGTCGTCGACGGCGAGGGAGCCTGGCTGTACGACGCCGAACACGAGCGGTGGGTCTATAGCGACGGCACACATCTGAGTACGTATGCGGCCTCGGGCGAGCCCCGCGCCCACGCCGCGGAGAGCGAACCCGCCGGCAGCGCGGAGACGAGATCCGGGATCGAGTGGGCCGGGGGTGCGTACCCCGAAGGGTCGGCGGAGGCGGCGCGTGCGGTCGGGGACGAGCCGGGCGGGACGGTGCAGGGCGGCGACGTCCGTCGAGAACCGACCCGCGTGATCCCACCCGTGACGGACGATCCGGCGTCCTCGGGTGAGGGTCCGCCGGGTGGGCGCGCTTCATGAGTTCGGCATCGGACGACATGAGCGTGTACTCGGGCCGACCGTCCGGCCTGATCGGCAAGCAGATCGCGGGCTACCGGGTGGAGCGCGAGATCGGCCGCGGAGGCATGGCCGTCGTCTTCTGCGCCAAGGACCTGCGGCTCGACCGCACCGTCGCGCTCAAACTGCTCGCCCCCGAACTGGCCCGCAACGACACCTTCCGTCGCCGTTTCACGCACGAGTCCCGGGTGGCGGCCGCCATCGACCATCCCCACATCGTGCCGATCTTCGAGGCCGGTGAGACCGAAGGCGTCCTGTACATCGCCATGCGCTACGTCTCGGGCGTCGACCTGCGGGCCATGCTCGACCGCGACGGCGCGCTCCCCGCCGCGACCGCCATCCGCATCGCCGGCCAGGTGGCGTCCGCCCTCGACGCCGCGCATGAACACAACCTGGTCCACCGGGACGTCAAGCCCGGCAACATCCTGGTCGCCAAGGGCACCGACAGCGAACATCCCGAGCACGTCTACCTCACGGACTTCGGGCTGACCAAGAAGTCCCTGTCGCTCACCGGGTTCACCACCGTGGGCGAGTTCGTCGGCACGCTCGACTACGTGGCGCCGGAGCAGATCTCGGGCCGCCCCGTGGACGGCAGGTGCGACGTCTACAGCCTCGCCTGCGTCGTCTACGAGACCCTCACAGGGAAGCCGCCCTTCCAGCGCGAGGAGGACATGGCGCTGCTCTGGGCGCACCAGTACGACCAGCCGCCTCCACTGACCGAGAAGCAACCGGACCTGCCGCCCGCCGTCGACGGCGTCATGGCCAAGGCCCTGGCCAAGACTCCGGACGACCGCTACGGTTCCTGCCTCGAGTTCGTGGCCGCACTGCGTGCCGCGGCGACGGCCCCCGGCAAAGGCGGCCATGCGCCGACCGAGGTCGACATGCGGATCGTGGCGGTGCCCGCACACCCGGGGCCGCCCCCGGAACCTCCCCGTTGGGCCCGGCCGGTCTTCCCGCATCTGCCTCGCTAGCCGCGGCGTCGCCCGTGCGGCCGGCGGCCGGCGGCCTCGGTCTGCTGTCGGTCCGGCCCAATTAGCCGGAGAATTCTGGTATTTGACGCTCTGTGATCAAAGGTCTCAACTTCATGGCGTGTTCATGCCATGGCATGCATGCGCCATGCAGATATCTTGATCGCGGCCGCTGATCGCCCGAGGATCGTCAACGCTCTCTCCGCCTGCTCACGCCCCTGACCGTCGACCGACGGCCGCTTCGGCGTGCGCGGGTGACCCGCAACGCCGTACTTGCACCACTCACGTTTCCGACACCCCAAGGCGGGCCACCCCCGCCGACGTAGTCAAGGAGACCCGTGGCAAGGAAGAGAAGACCGTTGCAGATGGCCCTCGCGGCCCTGACCTCGCTCGTGGTGATACCGCTCACCGGCGGCACCGCGTTCGCCCAGCCGGATCCCTCGGGCATCAGCGTGGTCGAGCAGAAGGCCGAAGCCGAACTCCTCGACCAGCTCGAGGACAAGAAGAAGGTCACTTTCTGGATAGAGCTCGACAGCGACGCCGACCTCCAGGCGGCGGCCAAGGCCACCACCAAGGCCAAGATGGCCGCAGAGGTCTACCAGGCGAAGAAGCAGCACGCCAAGGAGTCCCAGGCGGACGTGGTGGAACTGCTGAAGTCGGCGGACGTCGACTACACCTCCTACTGGATCGACAACTCCATCAAGGTCGTCGGCGGCGAAGAACTCGTCGAGAAGCTCGCCGAACTCCCCGAAGTCGAGGGGATCAGCGCGGACGACGAGATCACGATCGACGAACCGATCAAGGGCGACACCGAGCCCACGGTCGACGCCGTCGAGTGGAACATCGACCGCATCAACGCGCCCAAGGTCTGGAGCGATCTCGGGGTGCGCGGTGAGGGCATCGTCATCGCCAACATCGACACCGGTGTCCAGTACGACCACCCGGCGGTCAAGAACCAGTACCGCGGCCTGAACGGCGACGGCACCTACGACCACAACTACAGCTGGTTCGACCCGGCCTCCGTCTGCTCCACCGCCGCACCCTGCGACAACAACGGCCACGGCACCCACACGATGGGCACGATGGTCGGTGACGACGGCGCCGACAACAAGATCGGCGTCGCTCCCGGCGCCAAGTGGATCGCCGCCAAGGGCTGCGAGTCCAACTCCTGCTCCCGCGAATCCCTCCTCGCCTCCGGGCAGTGGATCGTCGCGCCCACCGACCTCACCGGCGCCAACCCACGCCCGGACCTCGCCCCCGACGTGGTGAACAACTCCTGGGGCGCCAACACCTACGACGCCTGGTACTCGGAGGTCGTGTCCGCCTGGCGCGCCGCCGGCATCTTCCCGGCGTTCTCCAACGGCAACGCAGGACCGTCCTGCAACACCGCCGGTTCGCCCGGCTCGTACGTGAGCAGCTACAGCTCCGGTGCGTTCGACAGCAGCAACGTCATCGCCAGCTTCTCCGCCCGCGGCTCGGGCGAGAACGGGGCGATCAAGCCGAACCTCGCAGCCCCGGGCGTCAACATCCGCTCCAGCGTCGCCGGCGGCGGCTACGCCTCGTACAACGGCACATCGATGGCGTCCCCGCACACCGCGGCCACCGTCGCGCTGATGTGGTCGGCGGCCCCCGCCATCGCGGGCGACATCGCCCAGACCGAGGCGCTGCTCGACGGGACCGCCATCGACGTCGACAACACCACCTGCGGTGGCACCGCGGCCGACAACAACGTCTTCGGTGAGGGCCGGCTCGACGCGTTCGCTGCCGTCTCCGCCACCCCGCGCGGGGCGACCGGCGGACTGAAGGGCACGGTCACCTCCGGGGGCGAGGCTCTCGGTGGCGCGAAGGTCGTCGTGGACGGCCCGATCGACCGCACCGTCAACACCGCGTCGGACGGCACCTTCGCCCTGCCCGTGCTCTCCGTCGGCGACTACACGGTCACCGTCACGAAGTTCGGCTACCTCAAGGGCACCGGCGATGTGAAGATCGCCGAAGGCGAGACCGCCACCCGTGACATCGCGGTGGAGCAGGCCCCGTCGGCGAAGCTCTCCGGAACCGTCACCTCGTACACGGGACCCGTGGCCGGCGCCACCGTCACCGTGGAGGACACCCCCGTGACCGCCACCGCGGACACCAAGGGCCACTACGAGGTGACCCTGCCGCTGGGCGAGTACGACCTGACCGCGTCCGGCCCCTCCAAGTGCACCACCGAGGGCGCCGCGCAAGCCGCGGTGAACAACGACACCACCGCGGACATCGCCCTGCCGGACGTCGTCGACACCTTCGGGTACGCGTGCGTGGCCGCCAAGGACGACTACGTCGCGGGCACGGACAAGACCACGCTGACCGGCGACACCGCGACGCTCGCCGTCACCCTGCCCTTCCCGGTCCCGCTGTACGGCAAGACCTACACGTCCGGGTGGGTCAGCACCAACGGCGCGCTGATGTTCGCCTCCAGCTCGACCACGGCCGCCAACAACACGATCCCGCGCACGACCACGCCCAACGCGGCGCTGTACCCGTTCTGGGACGACCTGGTCGTGCCCGCGAGCACCGCGGGCGTCTACACCGGTGTCATCGGCACCGCCCCGCACCGCTCGTTCGTCGTCGAGTGGCGCAACGTCGCCCACTACTCGGCCCAGTCCGAGCCGTTCTCGTTCTCCGCGGTCATCGGTGAGGACGGCAAGATCTCCTACCACTACAAGGACATCGCCGGCATCAGCTACGAGTCGGGCTCCAGCGCCACCATCGGTGCGGAGAACGCCACGGGCACCGACGGCTTCCAGTACTCGTACAACACGGGCGGCACTCTCTCCGACGGTCTCGGTATCGGCTTCCGCACGACCAAGACCGGCGTGGTGCGCGGTTCCGTGCTCGACGCCAACGACGGCAAGGCCGTCGGCGGTGCCACGGTCACCGTGGGCACGGGCAGCACGGCCGTCACCGCCACCACCGGGACGGACGGCGCCTACCTCGTCCAGGCCCCGGCGGGCGACACCTCGGTGAAGCTCACCGCTCCCGCCTATCAGTCGGCCGAGAAGGCCGTGAAGCTGGAGGCAGGTGGCGTCGAGTCGGTCTCGGACTCGCTGAAGACCGGCAAGGTGGCAGTCGCCAAGGAGGCGTACGAGATCGTCGTCCCCGAGGGCGAGAAGCGCGAGCGCAGCTTCGCGCTCGCCAACTCCGGCTCGCCGACGGCGTTCACGGTCACCGAGGACGCGTCGTGGCTGTCGGTCAGCCTGGCCGACGGAAACCTCGACGCGGGTGCGAACGCCTCCGGCACGCTCTCCGTCGACACGGCCGGACACGAGCCGGGCGAGGTGCTCACCGCCGACGTCCAGGTGAAGTCCGACAGCGGCCGCGCACCGGTGGTCACCGTGCCGGTGAAGGTCGTCGTGCCCCGCTACCAGGCCGCGCTCGACACGGGCGCGTCGGGCGAGGCAGTCGTGGACGCTCTCGGCGACACCTGGCAGCCGGACCAGGAGTACGCGGCAGGTTCCTTCGGCTTCCAGGGCACGTCCAGCACCAGGTCGACGAGCAACGCCATCACCGGCACCGACGAACCGGAGCTCTTCCAGAACGCGCGGGAGGGCATGTACGAGTACCGGTTCGACAATGTGCCCAACGGCGTCTACACGGTGGAGCTCGACTTCGCCGAGCTGTCCACCACCAAGCCGACCAAGCGGGTCTTCGACGTCCTCGCCGAGGACACCGAGGTGGTGTCGTCCCTGGACATCGCGCTCGAGGCCGGCACCTACAAGGCGGTGAAGCGCACGGTCACCGTCACCGTCACCGACGGCGTGCTCGACGTGCGGTTCGTGGCGAGCGCCGGGAAGCCGCTCGTCAACGCGATCCGCGTCACCGACCGGCCTGACAAGGCCTGACGGGACGACGGAAGGGCCGACGAAAAGGCCGACCAAAGGGCCTGTCCCGCCGCAGGGCGGGGCAGGTCCCTCGTCGTTCCCGCCGCGGGTTCAGGCCCGGTGCGCCGCGGTGGGGCGGCCGGCGGCCCGGACCTCGCCCCGACGATGGACCGGCCGGGCGAGCAGGCCGCCCAGAAAGCCGCCGATGAACCCCCACAGCACGGCGAAGCCGAGTGCGGTCCACAGCTGGGGGCGCAGCGACACCTCTCCGGAAAGCCCTCCGCCGAGGTCGCCGATGCCCAGGACCGACAGGGCGAAGTGCGCCGAGACCCGCCCGAGGAGACAGATCGTGAGCACCGTCAGGGCGAGGGCCACCGCCATGTGCACCCCGTGCTGCCAGGCCCGCATATGGGCCGGTGACCGGGCCGCCATCAGGAAGGCGCAGGCCAGGACGAGGATCCCGGCGGCGACCGCCAGCCACCACCAGCGGCCGTCGATCTCCGTGAGGCTGCGCAGGTTCAGGGTGGAATCGTCTGCGTTGCGCAGCACGGTGTCCAGCGCATGCGGCATGGGCAGTTCGAACGGCTGCCCTTCGACCCGGCCCTCCCAGGACGCGCCGAGACCGACGGTGAGGGCGAGCCACATCAGGTTCGGCAGGCAGAGCAGGACCACGGCGAGCTTGTCGGCGGCACCTCCCTGGGCCGCCGCCGAGACCAGCCCGA
Source organism: Streptomyces sp. NPDC002896 (assembly GCF_040295225.1). Lineage (NCBI taxonomy): Bacteria > Bacillati > Actinomycetota > Actinomycetes > Kitasatosporales > Streptomycetaceae > Streptomyces > Streptomyces sp. NPDC002896. The sequence continues at coordinate 95,123 of NZ_JBEOVA010000026.1, forward strand.
TGACCGCTCCCAGGGCGACACACACCAGCAGCATGACGACCATCGCGAATGCGGCCGGCCGCACCGATTCCTGGAAGCGCAGCAGACGGGCCGGAAGAGGCGCCCTGCGGGACACCAGCAGAGTCAGTACGAACAGGCCGACCAGCCACAGCAGACCGAAGAGAAGAGTGAGGGGCAGATCCGTCTCGAACCCGATCCTGGGCGAGATGTCCAGCAGCTCACCGATGTCGCTGAGCGTCTCGCTCCCCGCGGGCACGGCGAACGTCTGACGTGCGAGGAACGACAGGCCGACGAGGGCCAGGACCCACAGGACCGCGAGGCGGCCGCCCCACCCGGCCAGTTCGCGGGCCCCCGCGACCGCACGGTGACGCAGCGGCCGGAGGATCCCGGCGGCGATCACAAGGGCACCGGCGACCGTCACCGACAGCGGGACCACGGACATATCCGCACGCGTCTCGGCGAGCGCACCGGCATCACCCGAGAAACGTACGGAGCCGCCGACCGCCATCACTACGACGCCCGCCACGACACGGGGGAACGCCGCGCCCGGAAGGCCGGCCGCGCCGGCAGCCCACAGGCCGAGTGCCGCGACGACGGCCATGACGAGGAACCCGGCGAGCACCACCACGAGGGCCTCGACCCAGCCGTGGCGGGCCTGACGGTTGCCGAAGGCGCTCCTCCGCCGGTCGGAGGCATGCTGGGCGCCTGCCCGGTCGGTCGGTGTCTCGCGGCTCACGCTGTCACGCTAAGCAGCACGTCGCCGACCCGCCCCTCGGGAGAGCCGACCGCGTCGACTTGCGGGCCCCGCAGAGCGAGCGCACACAATGGATATGCAGAGGGAAGAGTGGCGCATGGCCTTCTGGCCGCATGGTTCGCAGCCTTCCCCGGCCGGTTGCCGGCCTGGGGTGCGGGTTTGCGGGCCGTGTCCGGGCTTCCGGGCGTATCCGGGCTTCTGGTCGTAACCGGGCTTCTGGTCGTATCGGGGCTTCTGGCCGCATCCGGGCTTCTGCGTCGCAGGACCTCTGCTGCGGAGGACCGTTCCGCCTCCTCGGGACGCTTCCGCTCCGGGACGCCTGCCTCGCCGGTGCTCCCACCGAGCGACTGCCGCCGCCCCGCCGCGGGACTCCCCCGGCCCTACGCGGCCTGAAGACCTGCAGGCTCCCAAGCAGGGAGAAGAGCTCGTGAGCGTCGAACCTCCGCCGTCCGAGCGCCCCAAAGGCCCCCCGTCAGGTCCGCTCTTGGGCCCCTCGCAGCGGCATCGCACACCGCCCCCGCCCAGCGGTGGCAGGCCTCCCACCGGTGAGCCGCCGGGCGGAGGAGGCAGGGGCCGCGGGCGTGGGGGCGGCGCCGGCGAAGGCCCTCGTCGCCCCTGGTGGAGGTCGGTGCCCCAGGTGGCGACCATCGCCGCCGCGATCGTTGCGGCGGTGGTCCTGATCGTCGTCTTCACCCGCCCCGACGGCTCGTCGAACCAGCAGCAGGGTGAGATCTTCCTCCAGCCCGCCGCGAGCACCGGGCCGGATCCGTTCACGGAGTCGACGGCACGGAAGACCGCCACGCCGCCGCCGAGGCCATCGGCGCCCGGCACGCCGAACGCCACGGGCAACGTGGCGAAGGGCGTTGACGGAAACGCTCCCGGCCTCTACGGCGGTACGCGGAACGTGGCCAGCTGCGACGTGGAGAAGCAGATCACCGTGCTCAAGGCGGATCCGGCGAAGAACAACGCGTTCGCTTCGGCGCTGGGCATCGCCCCCTCCAAAGTCCCTGCCTATCTGCGAGGCCTCACACCCGTACAGCTGCGGGGGGACACCCGGGTCACCAACCACGGCTTCCGGAACGGCGTTGCCACCCCTTATCAGGCGGTGCTGCAGGCCGGCACCGCGGTCCTCGTCGACGACCGCGGCGTGCCACGGGTGCGCTGCGCCTGCGGAAACCCGCTCAAGCCGCCGGTCGCGCAGAAGAGCAATCCCAAGCGCACCGGCGACTCCTGGCCGGGCTACCAGCCGACGAACACCGTCGTCGTGGTGCCCGCACCCCGCCCGGTGAAGGAGTTCGTCGTTCAGGACCCGGACGACGGCGAGTGGTTCGCCCGGAAGAACGGCGACAAGACGGGAGAGCACGACAAGAAGACGGCGGCGCCCAAGACGCAGCCGTTCCCTACGGGGAAGGAGACGGCCCCGCCCACGGGGACGTCGGAGCCGAAGCAGGAGGAGGAGCAGAAGCGGGACGAGGAGAAGAAGAAGCAGGAGGACGAGGAGAAGCAGAAGCCGGAGGAGGAGCAGAAGCAGGACGAGGAGAAGAAGAAGCAGCAGGACGAGGAGAAGAAGAAGCAGGAGGACGAGGAGAAGCAGAAGCCGGAGGAGGAGCAGAAGCCGGAGGAGGAGCAGAAGCAGGACGAGGAGAAGAAGAAGCAGGAGGACGAGGAGAAGCAGAAGCCGGAGGAGGAGCAGAAGCCGGAGGAGGAGCAGAAGCGGCCTGAGGAGGAGCCGCCTGCGAAGCCGCCTGAGGAGGAGCAGAAGCGGCCTGAGGAGGCGCCGCCTGCGGAGCCCCCGCCTGCGGAGCCGCCACCTGCGGAGCCGCCACCTGCGGAGCCGCCACCTGCGGAGCCGCCACCTGCGGAGCCGCCACCTGCGGAGCCGCCACCTGCGGAGCCCCCGCCTGCGGAGCCCCCGCCTGCGGAGCCCCCGCCTGCGGAGCCGCCACCTGCGGAGCCCCCGCCTGCGGAGCCGCCACCTGCGGAGCCGCCACCTGCGGAGCCGCCACCTGCGGAGCCGCCACCTGCGGAGCCCCCGCCTGCGGAGCCGCCACCTGCGGAGCCCCCGCCTGCGGAGCCCCCGGGCGGCGATGGGGGCGGCGACGGCGGCGACGGTGGGGGCGGCGACGGCGGAGACGGTGGGGGCGGCGACGGCGGAGACGGTGGGGGCGGCGAGGGTTAGGCACCCGAAGGTGCGGATCGGGAGTTCCTGGGGCCTGACCGGGACCGTCCGCGACGGCCGCAGGACTCGCGTATGTGCGCCCGGATGCGAGCCGCGCGTGGTGCGGTGAACCTGGAGTGGTGGGGGGCCGTCTCCGAAAGAGGATCAGTCATGTCCATGATGGACAAGATCAAGCAGCTGCTGAAGGGCCACGAGAGCCAGACCGATCGGGCCATCGACAAGTCGGGCGACTACATCGACGACAAGACCCAGGGCAGGTACCGGGGCCAGGTCGACACCGCCCAGGACAGGCTCAAGGACGAGTTCGGCAGGGGCCGGGAGCAGGAGCCGCCCCAGAGCTGACGCCTATCGGGGCCCTGCGGGCGGCGTGCGTACGAACCGACTTCGACCACGTGCGCCCGCAGCCGGCCGGTCTGAGCCCACGGGCTAGCGAGCGCGACTCCCTGGGTACTCGCGCCCCTCCGTCCCGGGCGCTGTGGCACCCGTCGTGGCAGTTGCACCTGTCGTCCAGAGCCGCAGCAGCTCTCTCCGGCAACCTCGGCCGCCCTCCCCGGATCCGGCCGGCGACGCGGTGCTGGTCACCGGGCCCACTGCAAATCCGGCGGCCTGAAATCCGACACGACGTATCGTGAACTCCGGTAAACTCAGGCACCGTTGGAACTCGGCGAACGTGCCCGTCGTGGCTTGACGGGCAGAAACGCCGTAAGACCGCGCGCAGGGCACCGCAGGTTCACAACCGAGACCGCGCCTTTCTCATGCCAGAGGCCGCTTCCGCTCGCCGGAGGCGGCCTCTGGCGTGTGTTGCGCGCGGTCGGCCCGGCGGTGGTGGGTGGTGTTGGACACCTGATCCTGTTGCACACGCGGTCCTGCGGCGGCGTGCTCGACCTCCGCGACGTGGCTGTCGAGTTCTGCGAGCCCTGCGGGCCGATGCGGGCTCCCGAACGGTCAGAGGCCGCCCGGCGGCGTATCCCATTGGCTTTTATACGACGCCTCCGGATCAGTCAAGTCCCGAGTCCTCGGAACATGACCCTTCATTGCGGGTCGGGCCTACTTGAAGTGCGGGCCTCACCGGAAAGGGAACGAGGCAGCAGGATGAGGCGGAAATCCTTGCCGAGGATTCTCACCCTCGCCGAATCGACGGATGTTCCGGCATGAGTCGGAATCGATCCGCTGACCACGACCCCCTATTACCGGGGCGCGTCAGAATTCCTCTCGATATCAGAAGGAGAAAACCCATGATGAATGAGGTTAGTCCCACCATCGACGCCCGACCGAAGAAGCGGCGGGGCCGTCGCCTCGCGACGGCCGTCGCCTCGGCCGCGCTGATCACCGGGGGCATCTTCCTTCCGGCGTCCTCTGCCTTTGCCGACGGCGGTGCCGGCGGTGCCGGTGGTGCCGGCGGCACCAGCGTCAACGGCCCTGGCGGTTCCGGTGGTGCCGGTGGTGCCGGCGGCAACAGTACGAACGGCGCCGGTGGCTCCGGTGGCTCCGGTGGTACCGGCGGCACCAGCACCAACGGCCCCGGTGGCTCCGGTGGCTCCGGTGGCTCCGGCGGCAGCAGCACCAACGGCCCCGGCGGCTCCGGTGGTACCGGTGGTACCGGTGGCAGCAGCACCAACGGCCCGGGCGGCGGCGGTGGCGGCGGCGGTGGCGGCGGCGGGAGCGTGAACGGCCCCGGTGGTACCGGTGGCACCGGCGGTAAGGGTGGCGACAGCACCAACGGCAACGCCGGTGGCGGCGGCTCCGGCGGTGGCGGTGGCGGCAGCACCAATGGTGCCGGTGGTACCGGTGGTACCGGCGGTAACGGCGGCAGCAGCACCAACGGCAACGGTGGTACCGGTGGTACCGGCGGTACCGGTGGCACCAGCACCAACGGCCCCGGTGGTGCCGGTGGAGTCGGCGGTGTCGGAGGCACCGGCATCTGATCGCAGCAGGACGACGGCTTGGGCGGCCCGCGGCAGCGGGTCGCGGCCGCCCACCACGACGGGGTGGAGGTCTTCGGCGACCTCCACCTCCGTCCCCCCAATCTCATTGATCCCCAGCGATCCCACGAGTGAATGGAGAATCCTCATGTCCAGAAGTCACTGGCACCGTCCCGTCATCCTGGCGATAGCCGCCTTGGGCCTCGCCACTGGCACCGCATGTGCCGCACAGGCGCCGCAGAGCGCCGCGACCGCCACCAGCTACTCGGCAGATGCGCCCGGTGATGTCGCGCACGGTTCGGACTGCGGCAAGGGCGGCGAAGGCGGTAAGGGTGGGGAGGGCGGCAAGGGCGGTGAACCCGGCAAGCCCGGTGAGCCCGGCAAGCCCGGCCAGCCCGGTCAGTCCAGCTGTGTCGGGCACGACGACGGGCACGACGACCTGCCGGACAAGCCCAAGGAAGAGCTCACGGCGGCGGACAAGGTGCGGATCGTGTGGGCCATCGCGTCCGGAGACGCCACGAAGGTCGAGGTCGCCGAGAAGTACAAGGTCTCCGAAGAGGAGATCGAGACCTGGCAGAAGCAGTTCATCGAGGGTGACTGGTCCGCGCTGCTCGGAGACGAAGACCGCTCCACGCACCCGTGACCTTGGCGGCGGGCCGCTCGGACCGCCGAACAACGCGTCGGCGAGGCGTACCGGTCCGCTGCGGATGGGGGATCAGCGCAGCGGCCGATCGGCGGCCGTCCAGGGGCTCCGTCGTCCCTATGAGCCGATCCAAGCCCGACTCGCCCCGCCCCGGTGCGGGCGGGGCGCCCACACGGTGGGTCAGGTGCTGAAAGCCGGGGGCGTGACGCCCGGGCCGCGGACCGGGTCGCATCGATCAGGAAAGTACGAACGGCCGCCCTTTCTGCTTTTCCTGTTCTTCCGCGAGGCGGCGTGGAAAGTTCTTATCCGCGAGGCGGCACGAAAAGGCGAGCAGACACATAATCCGCGTCACGGAAAACCGTCTTCCGAAAAAGGGGTAATTCTATGCGCATGCGCTCTTGGAAATTCCGTCTCGGCCTCATGGTCTCGACCGCTCTCATAGGCGGCGGCGCGCTGGCGCCGGCCGCGACCGCAGCGCCCATGCCACAGGCGAACGCCGACGTGTCGAGTTCCCCCCGGCATCTGCCCGCAGATCAGGACCACGACGACCTGTCTGGTGACATCAAGGTGGGCGAAGACAACGTCCAGATCGGCGACCGCGTGTGCGCCGGAAACTGCAACGGAACCGTCAACGGCACCAACGGCGGCGACGGCGGGGTCTGCGTCGGGCTCTGCAACGGCAGCGCCAACGGCGCCAAGGGGACCCAGGGTCAGCCCGGCCAGAACGGCACCAAGGGCGGCAACGGCGGGGTGTGCGTCGGGGTCTGCAACGGCAGCGCCAACGGCGGCGACGGCGGCGACGGTGGCGACGGCGGGGACGCGGTCGACGGCGGCGACGGTGGCGACGGCGGTCAGGGCGGCGACGGCGGGACCTGCGTCGGCGTGGGCTGCGAGACCAGCGGCCAGGGCGGCCGCGGCGGCAACGGCGGCATGGGCTGAGTTCGTGCCCCGCCGCACCTGCGGTGGGGCAGGACTCGTAGTCCGGTCCCCGGCCCATGCAGAAGCATCACGCCGACTCCGAACGGATCGGCGCACCCCGCAAGACGCCCCCTTGGGCACGACGTGTCTGTAAGGCAGGCGTATCCCTCAGGCCGCGGCAAGCGACTGCTCGGCCCAGATGGTCTTACCGACCGGGGCGTGCCGCGTACCCCAGCGCTCGGAGAGCTGGGCGACCAGCAGCAGTCCGCGCCCCCCTTCGTCGAAGGTCCGGGCGCGCCGCATGTGCGGCGTGGTGCTGCTCGAGTCGGAGACCTCGCAGATCAGGGTGCTGTTCTCGTGTATCAGCCGCAGCTTGATGGGCGGATGGCCGTAGCGGATGGCATTGGTGACGAGTTCGCTGACCATCAACTCGGTGATGAAGACCGCGTCGTCAAGACCCCAGGCCTCCAGCTGGTCGGTGGCGTTCTTGCGGGCCTGGGCGACGATGGCGGGGTCGGAGGCCAGGTCCCAGGCGGCGACCCGGTCGGCGTGGAGGGCCCGGGTGCGGGCCACGAGCAGCGCGATGTCGTCGTCGGGGCGGTGGGTCAGCATGGACGTGAGAACCCTGTCGCAGACCGTTTCCAGCGTCGCCGCCGGGAGCGCGAGAGCCGAGAACATCTTGTCCAGGGCTTCGTCGATGTCGTGGTCGCGGGGCTCGAGCAGACCGTCGGTGTACAGGGCCAGGACGCTGCCCTCGGGCAGTTCCGTCTCGAAGGTCTCGAAGGGGAGGCCGCCGAGGCCCAGCGGCGGGCCGGCCGGGACGTCGAGGAAGTAGACCGCGCCCTCGGGGGTGACCACGGCTGGTGGGGGATGGCCGGCCCGGGCGAGGGTGCAGCGGCGCGACACCGGGTCGTAGACCGCGTACAGGCAGGTGGTGCCGATGCCCCCGGCGGTTTCGGCGGCGGGGTCCCCGCTGCCCTCGTCGGCCGACAGATGGATGACGAGGTCGTCGAGGTGCGTGAGCAGTTCGTCGGGCGGCAGGTCGACGTCGGCCAGGGTCCGCACCGCGGTACGCAGCCTGCCCATGGTGGCGGAGGCGCGTATCCCGTGGCCGACCACATCGCCCACGACGAGCGCCACCCGCGCACCGGACAGCGGGATCACGTCGAACCAGTCGCCGCCCACGCCGGCCCGGGTACCGGCGGGCAGATACCGGGAGGCGATCTCGAGCGCCGCCTGATCGGGCAGCGTGTGCGGGAGCAGGCTGCGCTGCAGCGTCATGGTGGTGGTGCGCTCCCGGGTGTACCGGCGGGCGTTGTGGATGCTCACGGCCGCTCTGGCCGTGAGCTCCTCGGCCAGCAGCAGGTCGTCCGACTCGAACGGCTCCCGGCGCCGGTGGCGGCTGAAGAGCGCCACGCCGAGAGTGATGCCGCGGGCGCGCATCGGCACCACCATCACCGAGCGCGTCCCGTACTCGCGGATCCAGGCGGCTCCGGGGTCCCGCGCCGCCCATCCGGCGATGGTCGAGTCGGTCATCTCGTACAACGCGGCACGGCCCGTGGTCAGGCACTCGGCCGGCGGTGAGAGCGCGGGGTAGACATTCGTGTCGCCGACCGCGACCAAGGAGTCGGGGCTCTCCTCGGCGACCGACCGCAGAGCGGTGCGGCGCATGGTGACCGGTCCGGGCGACTGCGCGGAGGCCGGTTCGTCGCCCTGCTGGGGGAGGTCCAGCAGGTCCACGGCTGCGAAGTCCGCGAGCTGGGGCACGGCGACGTCGGCCAGCTCCTGCGCGGTGTGTGCGACGTCGAGAGTGGTGCCGATGCGGGAACCGGCCTCGTTCAGCAGGAGCATCCGCTGCCGGGCCAGGTACTCCCCGGACCTGTCGTGCGCCGTCAGGCACACCGCGCACACCCTGCCGTCCGGGTCCTTCAACGGTGCGAACGAGGTCGACCAGCCGCGCTCCGGGCTCACGCCCGTTGGACGGATGTACGCCTCCACGTACTGGGGCTCACCCGTCTCCAACGCCAGCCGCATCTTCCTCTCGGCCTCGTCGCTCACCGGATACGGGGCGATCTCCGTCAGGTGCAGCCCCTCCATCTCGGCCTCCGTCAGGGACAGCGCCCGCTCCATGCCGGCGTTCGCGCCCACCAGCCGCAGATCGGTGTCGAAGATCGCCAGGATGTCGGGGGACTGGGTGAACGTCCATTCCCTCAGCGCTTCGCCCGCGGGCGTGCGCGGTCGCCCCGCCACGGCGGACACCACGAGCCACTCGGTGATCCCGCCGTCCGACGACCGCCGGTGCGCGAGCAGTCCCGTCTCCACCCGGTGGCCGTCCCGGTGCCGCAGCGCCAGGGTGCCGCTCCATCGTTCCTTCCCGGCAGGGGTTCGGCGGGCCCCTTCGGCGGCCTCGTCGGCGAGCAGCCTGGCGGCGGGCCGGCCGACGACCTCCGAGGGCACGTAACCGAGCAGCCGCCGGGCACCTTCGCTCCACCCCGTCACGGTGCCCTGCTCGTCGATGGTGGCCGTGGCCGTGTACGCAAACTCAAGGGAGGCGTCCGACTCGTCCGGCGCGTCCGGCCGCTCGTCAGGAGGGGTGGGAAGTCGCTCCATCGCCGCTCATCTCGCCCTTGCTCGATCCTCTCCCCGCTCTTCCCGCGGGAACCTGCACGACCAGGGCTCTACTGACAAGCATGATCCTGCGGGGCGCGGAGCACCAAACGCAGTGCCGGGTACGGCGGGAGCGCCCGCCTGCCGGGTACGGCGGGAACGCCCGCCCGGGAGCCTTGGCGCCAAGGACGAAAAAATCTTCAGAAGGCATGCAACGGCGTGGAACCGGACTCCGGACTCCTGGCGTGAATGGGGGTAAATACCGACATTCCGGTATGAGATCCCTGCTTCCGAGGGCGTGAGCAGTGAAGACCGGAGCCGATTCGTCGAGGAAACCCCATGAGCTTCACGACCACGCCGCAGGCCGAAGCGCTCGCAGCCGCGCAGCTCGCGCTGGCGCCCCGCGAGCAGGAGACACTGCGGCACATCGCCGCAGGGCGCACCTACCTGCAGACGGCCCGCCACATGGGGCTCTCGAAGCACACGGTCGACGCGTACCTCCGCCGTATCCGGGCGAAGCTGGGCATCAACAGCACGGCGGAGCTCACGCGGCTGGCCATATCCCTGGGGCTGTGATTCCTGTGAGCCGATCTGTTCGTCTTCGCCGTCGTCTTGGCCTTGGCCTCCGCCTCGGCCTGCACCATCTCCGTGCGCGCGCCGCGTGGTCGCTCGCCCGACCCGCATGCGCAACTCCGCCGCGCGGCCTTTCCGGTACGAGGAGCAGCTCGTGACCCTCGAACCCCCGTCGCCCAACCTCCCCGAAGGGCCCCCGCCGGGTCCGCTCGCGAGTCCCCCCGAGCCGGGCCCAGGCCCGACCCCGCCGCCGGGCCCGCCGAGCAGACAGCCTGGCGGGGCAGGCGGGGCAGGCGGGGCAGGCCGCGACGGTTCCGGGAAGCCGGGCAAGGACCCCGGAAACCCGGGTCGCCCCAGGTGGAGGTCGCCCCACCGACTTTCGTTGATCGTCGCCGTGATCGCGGCCGTGGTGGCCCTCGTCGCCGTCCTGACGCGTCCCGACGGCGGTACTGCGCAGAACCAGGGTGAGGTCTTCCTCCAGGCCGCCGGTACGACGGGTCAGGACCCGTTCACAGAGTCGACCGCGCGGGAGAGCTCTCCTCCGCCGTCGCCGCCCTCCCTGGCCAGCCCCGACGCCACGGAGACGGCCAATGTGACGCCCGGTGTCGAGGGGTCGTCGCCCGGCCTCTACGGCGGCACACGGAACGTCTCCAGCTGTGATGTGGAGAAGCAGATCGCCGCGCTCGACGCGGCTCCGGAGAAGAAGAAGGCGTTCGCCACGGCGCTGGGCATCGAACCCTCAGAGGTGCCGGACTATCTGCGGTCGCTCACACCCGTACAGCTACGGGTGGACACGCGGGTCACCAGCCACGGCTACCGGAACGGCGTTGCCACCAGTTATCAGGCGGTGCTGCAGGCCGGTACCGCCGTCCTCGTCGACGACCGCGGAGTGCCGCGCGTGCGGTGCGCCTGCGGAAACCCGCTGCTCCCTCCGGTCGCGCAGAAAGGCACGCCCGACACGACGGGCGACCCATGGCCCGCGTACCGGCCGTCGAACGTCGTGGTCGTGACACCCGCGCCCCGGCCGGTGGACGCGTTCGTCATGGTCGACCCGGAGAAGGACGACTGGTTCTCCCGCCGACCCGGTGACACCGGCACCCACGACCGCAAGACGTCCCGGCCGACGACCGCCGAGCCGACTCCGCAGGGCACCGAGCCCACCTCGCCGACGGAGGAACCGAACCCGCTGGCGGAGGAACCGGCGCCGACGACGGACACGGCCTCGCCGAGTACGGACGCGCCGTCGCCGGGCACCTCGTCTCCGGAGTCGCGTTCCTCGGAGCCTCTTCCGTCCTCCGAGTCCTCCGAGCTCTCCGAGTCCCCAACGCCACCTGAGTCGGGTAAGCCCCCCAAGTCCCCTGAGCCGCCCGGGCCTTCGGAATCGTCAACTCCGCCTGACTCGCGCGAGTCCGCGAACCCACCGGTGTCTCCCAAGTCGCTGGACGCGACGGAGTCCTCGCAGCCGCCGGACTCGGGAGAGACGCCGGGGTCAACCCAACCGCCGGACGAGGCTGGGACTCCAGGGGCGACGGCGTCCCCCGAATCCCCCGAATCCCTGAAATCCCCGGAATCTCCAGAGTCCTCCGAATCCCTGGAATCCCCAGGCTCTTCGGAATCCTCCAAGTCGTCCGACTCCCCGAAGCCTCCGGATTCCAAGGGCTCCACAGATCCGCCGACATCTTCGGAACCCCAAAGTCCCCGGAGCCCCCGAAGCCCTACGACTCCCTGATCACCCCGGCCCCTTCCGAGTCCGAGACCTCACGGGGCAACGCGACCGCCACCCCCGGTCAGCCCGCCTCCCCCCAAGAGACCGCCCCCGCCTCAGCCCCGCGACCCACCCCGTACTCGACCGCAGTCTGACGGGAGCGGAAGCTGACGTGAGTCCGGCGGGCTGCGCTAACCGTTCCTATCGTGATTGGCCAGTGTTGGCCGAACCATGACTTACCGGATCGTTGATCCGGTGACCCCTCGAACGGTCTTCGGGGTCGGGGAACAGCGCGAGTTGGTCACCTTGGCACTGTCGAGTCTTACCGCCCCGTACGGGCGCGCTCGCTGTCCTGGGTGGACTCGCGGTCCCGCGTGGCCTGGGAACGAATACGGTCTGGCCGGTAGCTCTCCCCGCGCTCATCCTCTGGTGAGCGGGGGTCACACCTGGCCGACGCCGGATCCGGTGTCCCAGGCCACGCCTGCCGATCGCCACAGCCGCCGAGTGGTGGCGTGTGACGGTGGTCTTCTTGTTGGTCTGCTGGAGCGGGGTCTTCCAGTACCGCTCGCCCCAGATGCTGGTGTACGCCGGATCGACCGCGATGACGACTAGGCCGGCATGGAACGCCATGCCGCGCAGCCGTTCCCGGAACCGGGCGGTGGGAATACCAGCCACCGTCTTCCGGAACTTTTTGCCCCGGCCACCGCGTCCCATCCGCTCCCGGCCGGTGGCGCGGGCGTCGTCAAAGTTGAGGTTCTCCACCACGATGCCCGCGCAGTCATGTTGCCGGGCAAGCGTGATGAGCTGGCTGATCGCGTCACGCAGGCGGCCGTCCCGCTGCGATGCCGGGCCGACCAGGTCGAGTGGGATGGTGTGAGGTTGGCCGATCGGGTTGCCGTGCGGGTCGAGGACGTAGGCGGCAAGGTGGTCGGCGTTGAGGTCGATGCCGATCGTCCGCTCGCCGAAGTCCCGGATCTCGCCCGGGGTAGGGAGGACGGCCCTGTCGGCGCCCCAGGACGCATCCAGGTACCAGCGTCCACGGCTCGGCTCGTATGCGAAGTCGTACCGGACTGCCCTGTTGGCGGTCACCCGGTCGAGCCACTCGTCACGGCGGTGGGAGAAGGCGACGGTGCCGCCCAGCCGGTACCGGCCCCGAGGCATGTTTGCGAGATGCCGCAGCGGCTCCGGGAGCACGATCGTGACGCTGCCGTCGTTCGGGTCCACGCAGATCGTGTGGTTCCCAAACGGCGCCCCCGACTCGCCATCGGCGGTCAGGAACAGCCGCTCAGCATCCCAGCGTGCGCGCCACTCAGCCTCGGTCAGATGTGCGTCAGCGGGGTTGTGCCGGGCCTTCGCCAGGCGCCGGCCGCCGACCACAATGCTCGGCCGGCCGGATGCGATACGCGCATCTACGGCCGTGAGACGGGCCTTGAGGACCTGCAAGCGACGCTGCTTCTGGAAGCGTTCGGCCTGGTCTTTGTATCCGCGGACCTTGCCCTTCTTGGTGCCGCACGCGACAGCCAGGCGCCGGGTGATGGTGCGGATCGCACGCCGCAGGCTGGATGCCTCGTCGTACAGGCACCGCAACGACAGCTGGTACTGGTCCTCGCTCGCCCTGGTCATCGCACCGGCCATACGGGACGACGCGTGCTTCGTCAGCTCACGCTTGCGCTCGGTGCGCTGGTTGTCCTTGACGCGCACCTTGCCGATCTCAACGCGTCGGGCCAAGTCAGCCCGCTGATGGTGACCCAGATGCTGGCCAACCAGCGTGAGGACTTCGGCGTCAGCATCGGTGTCGTGCACACGGTCCCGTATACGGGCACCAGACGGCGCGGCGACAGTGAAAGGGGTAGCCAGCTCACGCAGGCGCTCGCCACGCTTCTTACGCGCCACTGGCCAGCCTCCTCCCCGAGCGACAAGATCGCCCTACCATTCGTGGCCAAGCATGTCCTACAAGTCCGGGGTGGGTGCAGTGGACTTAACTGCCTTCGTCAACGCCCTGGCCTTCGCCGAACGCTGCCCCTACAACCGGCCCGAGAACGACGTGACCACCGCAAGCATGTCCCTCACCAGCTCCGACTCCTGCGAAGCGTCCAGGTCTTCATCCGTACCGGCAAATTCCAGCTCTACGCCGAAGGCCGGCAGCATCACATCCCGTATGATGCCGGTTCCGAATCGGGCCAGGCGCCCCTCATGCTCGACCAGCAGCACCGACACCTCCGGCCGCTGGCACAACGTCAACGCCCACCGCAGGCCCCGGCGCTGGTCCGACAGACCCGACGCGACATCGAAGAACTCGCCCACCGGCCGACTGGCCGCAGCCTTCCGCAACCGAGCCATCTGCCGATCGAGGTCGCCCTCAGTGCGCTGCCGCTGCGACGACACACGCCCCTACAGCACTACGCCCTCAACGTCCGGCAGCCGTCCAGCCACGGCCCGCAGTGCCTCCAGCTCGACCACGGAGAACACGCGCTTCCCTCCCGGTGACCTGCGGTCCGCCAGCACGCCAGATGCCGTGTACCTGCACAGCGTCCGGGTCCACACACCCAGAATCCACACAGCCCGCGTCGCCGAAACCATCCCTTGAACCATCCCGGCAAGTAATCCCAAAATGGCCAAGCATGACCAGTCAACCAAGGAACTGCTGGCAACCCGTCACGCCGCCCGCGGTGAGCCGTTCGCGGGCCCACGCCCCGAGCATCGGGACACAGCGCTCGGCGAAGTACTCGAAGTCTTCGGCGGTGTTGTAGACATGCGTCGACAGCCGCATGTAGCCGACGCCGTCGAAGCTGGTGAAGGCCGCTTCCACACCCAGTTCCCGCGCCACCCGGTCCCGCAGGGCGTCCGCGTCGACGCGTGTCGGGGCCAGACCGTCCGGAAGCCGCACCAGACGGAGCGCGTTGACAGGCATGCCGACGTCGACGGTGGCGCTCTCGCCGATGAGTCCGGAGAAGGCTTCGGCGAGGATCCGCTCGGCATAGTCGGCGAGATCGCCCATGTACGTACGGGCCGTGCCCCAGCCCCAGTTGGACTCGACGAAGTCGAGCGCGGCCGGAGCTGCCAGATAGCTGGTGACGTCGACGGTTCCCTGGGTGTCGAAACGGTCGGGGAACGGATCGGGAGCGCCCCAGGAGTCGATCAGCGGATACAGCCCGTCGCGCAGCGCACCGCGGGCGACGAGCGCAGCCGCGCCGCGGGGCGCGCAGCCGAACTTGTGGAGATTGCCGATCCAGAAATCGCACTCCACGCCGGCCAACGGGTCCTCGGCGAGTCCGGGCACATGCGCCCCGTCCAGAAGAACCGGGATTCCCCTGGCCCGCGCTTCCGCACCGATCCGCTCGACGGGCATCCAGCGCGCGGTCGCCGAGGTGATGTGGTCGAGGACGATCAGGCCGGTCGCCTCGTTCATCCCGGCGGCCACGGCCTCGTACGCCTGGTCCTCGTCGGCGTCGAGCGGCACATGAGCCGTACGGACCGTGCCGCCCCAGCGCCGGGCGAGACGTTCGGCCCCCATGGTCACGGCCCCGTAGCCGTGGTCGGTGACGAGGACTTCGCCGCCGGGCCGGGACGGGACGTTCGCATAGACCACACTCGCGCCGCCGCTCGCGTTCGGGACGAGCGCGAGGTCCTCCGCAGCGACGTGGAGGAACGCCGCGATCTCGGCCCGGGCACGGGCGACCCGCTGGGACAGGCCCGGGAACCAGAGGCCCGGAGACCGGTCCATCTCCGCCCGCAGCCGGCTCTGCTCGTCCTGCGCCACGACCGGAACCGCGCCGAACGATCCGTGGTTGAGGTGCTTCTGCGCGGGGTCCAGAGACCAGGCTTCGGCGGCAGGCCGTCCGTCCGCGAGGAGCAGGGGGCGCGGCGGCGCCGTGGTGACGTCGGTCTGGCTCACAGGGCGAGGGCTCCGTATCTCGATCTGATGACTCCGCGGCATCCTGGCACAGCGCTCCCACCACCTCGCCCACCAGGTGTTCACGCAGCCCGAGGGACCGGGGGATCAAGCGGTCGGCGTGCCGGTGACGCCCGCCCCTGGCCGTGCCCGCCCCGCCCTGCCCGCGGGTTTCCTTGCCGCTCCCGTCGAGGACGAAGGCGGTACTCGTCACTGCGGCGCAGGGTCCGACTGCGACGCCGCGCCCGGCGGATGGATCGCGCCGGTTGTCTCCGCCAGCGGCGTGCCGGTGCCGCCCCAGCGGAGAGCGACGATCTCGGCAGCGACCGAGACGGCCACCTCCTCGGGCGTACGGGCCCCGAGGTCCAGGCCCACCGGCGAGCGCAGCCGGCCGAGTTCCTCCTCGCTGAGCCCGGCATCGCGCAGCCGCTTCATACGGTCGTCGTGCGTGCGGCGGCTACCCATCGCGCCGATGTACGCCGCGGGACGGCGCAGCGCCTCCTCAAGCAGCGGGACGTCGAACTTCGGGTCATGGGTCAGGACACAGATCACCGTGCGCTGGTCGGTGACGGTGCCGCTCAGATAGCGGTGCGGCCATTCGACGACGACCTCGACGCCCGCGGGGAACCGCTTCGGCGTCGCGAACACCGGCCGGGCGTCGCACACCGTGACCCGATAGCCGAGGAAGTCACCGATCCTCGCCACCGCAGCCGCGTAGTCGATCGCGCCGAACACCAGCATCCTCGGCGGCGGGGCGAAGGAGTGCAGGAACACCGTGACGGCGTCCTCCCGCCGCTCCCCGTGCGGGCCGTAGTGCCGCCGCCCGGTGGCGCCCTGCGCCAGCTCACCCCGTGCGTCGGCGGTGACGGCCACGTCCAGCCCGGTCGAACCCAGCGAACCCGACACCCGGTCCGGCCACACGGCCAGCGTGGCGCCGCGTGGCGCCGGGCCGTCGATCACCGTCGCCACGGTGACCGGGCGGCCCGCGGCGACCGACTCGGCGACATCGCCGAACGAGAGGTCGGTCTCCGGCGAGACGGACCGTACGAGAAGGGTGATCTCGCCGCCGCACGTGAGACCGACGGCGAACGCGTCCTCGTCGCTGTAGCCGAACGTCTCCAGCCGCGCCTCGCCGCCCTCCACGACCTCCTTGGCCAGCTCGAACACGGCGCCTTCCACACAACCGCCGGAGACGCTGCCCACAACTTCGTCACCCGGGCCCACCGCCATCGATGCCCCCGGATCGCGCGGTGCGCTGCGGCTGACCACGACGACGGTGGCCAGCCCGAACGGCGACCCCTGCGCGTACCACCGGCTGAGCGCCGGGAGGATCTCACGCATCGTCCGCTCCTCTCTCCACCGCTGCCGGGTTCTCCGGCGTGACCAGACTGTGCCCCTTGACGAAAGCGTCCATGCTCGGCAGCGCCGCCGCCATCCCGGCCGCGCCGGGCCGCGTGTGGTCTGTTGCGAGGAGTGGATTGTCATGTACGGTGCACGCGCCCCATGTGTAGCTCGACGGTTCGTCGACCTACTTGTCTACGCGCGCAGACCCGACACCCGCACCGCTCCTTCCCCCACCCCTCACGGAGGTATGCCGGATGCTCGGATCCACAAGATCCCGCCACAGACTCTCAGCCGCCGCGGTCCTGGCCCTCTGCGGACTGCTGTCCGCGGGCACGGCCACGGGCACGGCAGGAGCCGCCCCGGCCGACATGACGGCGGCGGCATCCACCCAGGCCACCGAGGCCGCCGCGGCCACCCCGCACCGCGTGCTCTTCGACAACACCAAGGCCGAGACCGCCGGCAACGCCGACTGGATCATCGGCACAAGCCAGCCCGACCCGCTGGGCCAGGACGCGACCCCCACGGCCGAGACGGACTGGACCGGCGCCATCTCCGCCTGGGGCGTCGCCCTGCAGAAGACGGGCGACTACTCGCTCAAGACGCTGCCATCGGGCAACACCATCACCTACGGCACGACCTCGGCGCTGGACCTGCAGAACTTCGACACGTTCGTGCTGCCGGAGCCGAACGTCCTGCTCAGCGCGGCCGAGAAGACGGCCGTCATGAAGTTCGTGCAGAACGGCGGCGGCCTCTTCCTGGTCTCGGACCACACCGGTGCGGACCGCAACAACGACGGCTACGACGCGGTCGAGGTCATCAACGACCTGATGTCCAACAACAGCGTCGACAGCACCAACCCCTTCGGCTTCTCCGTCGACTCGCTGAGCATCGGCACCGAGAATCCGAGGGCCATCACGGACACCGCGGACCCGGTGCTGAACGGATCGTTCGGCAAGGTCACCGGCAGCATCATCCGCAGCGGTACGACCGTCACGCTCACCCCGTCCGCCAACTCCTCCGTCAAGGGCCTGGTCTACCGCTCCGGCTACTCCGGGAACACCGGCGCCTTCTTCGCCACCAGCACCTTCGGCAGCGGCCGGGTCGCAGTTTGGGGCGACAGCTCACCCATCGACGACGGCACCGGCCAGTCCGGCAACACGCTCTACGACGGCTGGAACGACACCGCGGGCACCAATGCCGCGCTCGCGCTCAACGCCACCGAGTGGCTGTCGGGCGGCGAAGGCGACGGCGGCGGGGGAGGCGGCACCAGTTGCACGGCCGCTCAGCTGCTCGCCAACCCCGGCTTCGAGTCCGGCGCGACCTCCTGGTCCGCCACCAGTGGCGTCATCACCAACGACTCAGGCCAGGCCGCCCGTACCGGCTCGTACAAGGCCTGGCTCTCCGGATACGGCTCCGCGCACACCGACACCCTGTCCCAGGCGGTGACCATCCCGTCCGGCTGCTCGGCGGCCCTCAGCTTCTATCTGCACATCGACACAGCCGAGACCACGACCACCACGGCCTACGACACCCTGAAGGTCCAGGTTCTCAACAGCAGCGGCACGGTCCTGTCCACCCTGGCCACCTACTCCAACCTCAACGCGGCGACCGGCTACACCCGCCGCACCTTCGACCTCAGCTCCTACGCCGGACAGGCCGTCACGCTCAAGTTCACCGGCACCGAGGGCTCCGTCCTGCAGACGTCGTTCGTCGTCGACGACACGGCCATCGACGTGAGCTGACCCGATGTGACCTGAAAGTGGTAACGCCGCAGGTGGGGGCCGGGGTTGCTGGACCCGGCCCCCTTCGCGTCGGCGTCAGCTGCCCAGCGCCGCCGACACCACGCCCTTCGCTTCCTCCTGCACCTGCGCGAGGTGCTCGGGCCCCAGGAACGACTCGGCGTAGATCTTGTAGACGTCCTCAGTGCCGGACGGGCGGGCCGCGAACCACGCGTTGGGCGTGGTCACCTTGATGCCGCCGATGGGGGCTCCGTTGCCGGGCGCCTCGGTGAGCACGGCCGTGACCGGCTCCCCGGCCAGGGTGTCGGCGGTGACCTGCTCCGGTGAGAGCTTGGCGAGGATGGTCTTCTCCTCGCGGGACGCGGGCGCGTCGATACGGGCGTACGCGGGCTCGCCGAAGCGCTCGGTCAGAATGGCGTAGTGCTCCGAGGGGGTCTCCTCGGTGACGGCCAGGATCTCGGAGGCGAGCAGGGCCAGGATGATGCCGTCCTTGTCGGTGGTCCACACCGAGCCGTCGCACCGGAGGAAGGACGCCCCGGCCGACTCCTCGCCGCCGAAGCCGAGCGAGCCGTCGACCAGCCCGTCCACGAACCACTTGAAGCCGACGGGCACCTCGACCAGGTCACGGCCCAGGTCGGCGGCGACCCGGTCGATCATGCTCGACGACACCAGCGTCTTGCCGATGCCGGCGTCGGCGGGCCACTGGTCGCGGTGGGTGTAGAGGTAGGCGATGGCCGCGGCGAGATAGTGATTGGGGTTCATCAGACCGGCGTCCGGGGTGACGATGCCGTGCCGGTCGGCGTCGGCGTCGTTGCCGGTGGCGATCTGGAAGCGGTCGCGCTGCTGGATGAGCGAGGCCATCGCGTACGGCGACGAGCAGTCCATACGGATCTTGCCGTCCCAGTCCAGGGTCATGAACCGCCAGGCGGGGTCCGTCAGCGGGTTGACCACCGTCAGGTCAAGCCGGTGCTGCTCGGCGATACGGCCCCAGTACGCGACCGAAGCGCCGCCCAGCGGGTCGGCGCCGATGCGCACGCCCGCCGCCCGCACCGCGTCCAGGTCCAGCACGCTGGGCAGGTCCTCGACATAGGAGCCGAGGAAGTCGTACCGCCCGGTCGTGGGCGCCGCCAGGGCCTGGGTGTAGGGAAGCCGCCGGACTTCCTTCAGGCCACCGGCGATGATCTCGTTGGCGCGGTCCTGGATCCAGGAGGTGGCGTCGGACCCGGCCGGGCCGCCGTTCGGCGGGTTGTACTTGAAGCCGCCGTCGGCGGGCGGGTTGTGCGACGGGGTGACCACGACGCCGTCCGCGAGGCCCGCCGCGCGGCCGCGGTTGTGGGTGAGGATGGCGTGCGACACGGCCGGGGTGGGGGTGTAGCCGTCGGCAGCGTCTATGAGCACCGTCACGCCGTTGGCGGCGAACACCTCGATGGCGGTCACCTTGGCCGGCTCGGACAGCGCATGGGTGTCGGCGCCGAGGAACAGCGGCCCGTCGGTGCCCTGCCGGGCCCGGTACTCGCAGATGGCCTGGCTGGTCGCGGCGATGTGGTCCTCGTTGAAGGCCGTGGCGAGCGACGATCCGCGGTGGCCCGACGTGCCGAATGACACGCGCTGGCCCGGCTCGGCCGGGTCGGGGTGCAGCGCGTAGTACGCGGTCACCAGCCGGGCGACGTCGATGAGGTCCTCTGGCTGGGCCGGCTGCCCCGCTCGCTCGTGCTGCATGAGCCCGCTCCTTGGCGTCGGTTGTGCGTTCGGTTGTGGGTCCATTTTCCCGGTTCGTGGGCGTGATCCGCGAGTGCGCCTCCGGCCGGTCCCAGAGTGGCCGGGCGGGGCGCTCCGCGAAGCACCGAGGTTCACGGCCCCATGGAAATGAATGGAAATGGACCCCGGCGCATACAAACCCTTGACAGCCTCGTCCGGCCACCTGGAGTATCACCACCGTGAACCTGTCAGACAGCCAGACAGGTGGCTCGGTGCCGCGTCGCGTCAGCGCGATGGAAGCGGTACTCAACCACCTGCGCAGCGCCATCGAGCGCGGTGACTACGCCGTGGGGGACAAGCTGCCCTCGGAAGCCGAGCTGTGCCGCCGGCTCGAGGTCAGCCGGCCCGTGCTCCGCGAGGCGCTGCGCGCCCTGCAGACCATGGGCCTGACCGCCTCCCGCACCGGCAAGGGCACCTTCGTCATCTCCAACGGGCCCGTCGATGACCCCACCTTCGGTGACTACGCGGCGAGCGACCTCCTCGAGGTCCGCCGCCACGTCGAGATCCCGGTGGCGGGCTACGCGGCGGTGCGCCGTACGCCCGAGGACCTCGACCACCTCGCCCACCTGCTGGAAAGGATGGAGCGCGAGACCGACACCACCGCATGGGTGGCGATGGACACGCTCTTCCACCTCGCCGTCGCCCAGGCGGCCGCGAACCCCGTCTTCCGCAAGGTGATCGAGGAGATCCGGGACGCGCTGGCCCGGCAGTCGACGTTCCTCAACGAGCTCGGCGGACGGCGCGAGCAGTCCAACCGCGAGCACCGCGCGATCGTCGAGGCGCTGATCGACGGTTCCGAGCATGACGCGGTGGAGGCCATGTCCCACCACCTCGACCGGGTCGAGACGACCCTCACCGACATCGTGCGCCCCCCGCGCACGGACACACCCACGGAAGGCGGACCCGAGGCGTGAGCGAGCAGTCCCTTCAGGAAGACGCCATACGGACCGAGCGATCGGCCGCGCACGTCGACGCCGGAGACGCGGGCTACAGCAAGTCGCTGAAGTCCCGGCACGTCAACATGATCGCCATCGGCGGCGCCATCGGCACCGGGCTCTTCCTCGGCGCGGGCGGCCGCCTCGCCGACGCAGGCCCCTCCCTCTTCATCGCGTACGCCGTCTGTGGGGTCTTCGCCTTCCTCGTCGTGCGGGCGCTCGGCGAACTCGTCCTGTACCGGCCGTCGTCCGGCGCCTTCGTGTCGTACGCCCGTGAGTTCCTCGGTGAGAAGGGCGCGTACACGGCCGGCTGGATGTACTTCCTCAACTGGGCGACCACCGGCATCGCCGACATCACCGCGGTGGCCACCTACACGCACTACTGGGGCATGTTCTCCGACATCCCGCAGTGGGTGATCGCGCTCATCGCGCTCGCCGTCGTGCTGACCGTGAACCTCATCTCGGTCAAGATCTTTGGCGAACTGGAGTTCTGGTTCGCGATCGTCAAGGTCAGCGCCCTCGTGATCTTCATGTGTATCGGCATCTTCCTGCTGGTCACCCAGCACCCCGTCGACGGCACCACCCCCGGCCCGTCCCTGATCACCGACCACGGCGGCGTCTTCCCCAACGGCCTGCTGCCCATGCTGCTGATCATCCAGGGCGTCGTCTTCGCCTACGCCTCCGTCGAACTGGTCGGCGTCGCGGCGGGCGAGACCCAGAACCCCGAGAAGATCATGCCGAAGGCCATCAACTCCATCATGTGGCGCGTCGGTCTGTTCTACGTCGGCTCCGTGGTCCTGCTGTCGATGCTGCTGCCCTGGTCGTCGTACAGCGCCGGTGAGAGCCCCTTCGTCACCGTGCTGTCCAACATCGGCATCCCGGCGGCGGGCGGCGTGATGAACCTCGTCGTGCTCACCGCGGCCATGTCGTCGCTCAACTCCGGTCTGTACTCCACCGGCCGCATCCTGCGCTCCATGGCGATGTCCGGTTCCGCGCCCAAGTTCACCGGCGTCATGAGCCGCAGCCACGTCCCGTACGGCGGCATCCTGCTCACCAGCGGCATCTGCGTCCTCGGCGTCGGCCTCAACTTCGTGGTGCCGGCCGATGCCTTCGAGATCGTGCTGAACTTCGCGGCGATCGGCATCCTCTCCACCTGGGGCATGATCATGATCTGCCACCTGCTGTTCTGGCGGAAGACGCAGAACGGCGAGCTGACCCGGCCGAGTTACCGGCTGCCCGGCTCGCCCTGGACCGAGATCGTGACGCTCGGCTTCCTCGCCTCCGTCCTGGTCCTGATGTACGCCGACGGCGGCGCCGGCCGTACGACCGTGATGTGTCTGCCGCTGATCGTGGCGGCCCTGATGGCCGGCTGGTACGGCGTACGCGGACGGGTCGCCCGTAGTAAGTCCCCCAAGGTGAATGTGTGAACCACGCAGTGTTGTACGGAAGTCCGGTGGCCGACGCTCCTGAGATCCGGGAGCCCCTCCACGCCCCAGTTGCCCACCTCATCCGTGGTGGGCTCGTCGAAGGCATCCACTACGGCTCGGTCGTCGTCCTCGGCGCCGACGGAGCCGTGGAGTTCCAGCTCGGTGACACCGAGGCCGCCTTCCACCCGCGCTCGGCACTCAAGCCCGTACAGGCCGTGGCGATGCTGCGGGCCGGACTGCCGCTCGACGGCGAGCTGCTGTCGCTGACCGCGGCCAGCCATTCCGGCGAGGAACGCCACCTCGCCGGGACCCGGCGGATCCTGGAGCTGGCCGGCCTCGGCGAGGACGATCTGCGCAACGTGCCGGACCTGCCGTTCGACCCGGTCGTGCGGGAGGCCTGGGTGCGCGAGGGGCGGCTGCCGTCCCGGCTCGCCCAGAACTGCTCGGGCAAGCATGCGGCGATGCTGTACACGGCGAAGCTCAACGGCTGGTCGCTCGACGACTACCTCGACCCGGGACACCCGCTCCAGCAGGCGATCGCGGAGATCGTCGAGGACCTCACGGGGCAGCGCATCGCCCAGGTGACCGTCGACGGCTGCGGCGCGCCCCTGTTCGCCGTCTCGCTGCAGGGGCTCGCGCGCGCCGTGGCCCGGATCGTCACCGCGCCGCCGGGCACCCCCGAGGCGCGCGTGGCCGACGCGATGCGCGAGCACGCCGAGATGGCCTCAGGATCCGGGCGCGACGTGGCCTCGCTGATGCGGGCCGTGCCGGGGCTGCTCACCAAGGACGGGTTCGAGGGTGTGCAGGTCGCGGCGTTGCCGGACGGCCGGGCCGTCGCCGTGAAGATCGCCGACGGCGCGGACCGGGCACGCGTCCCGGTGGCCGCGGCCGCACTCGCCCGCTGCGGCGTCGACCCCGCGGCGCTCGCGGAGTACGCCACCGCGCCGCTGCTCGGCGGCGGCGCGGTGGTGGGCAGCATTCGGCCCGCGCCCGCGCTCAGCCACGACGACCTCGCGGCCGCGACGCCGGGCGCCACGTACTCCTGAGCGGCCGCGTATGTCCGCTCCCCCAGCTCCCGCAACTTCTACAGGAAGACCCTCACCGACATGACCGCCGCAGCCCACCGCAGCGAACACGATCTGCTCGGGGACCGCGACGTCCCCGCCGAGGCGTACTGGGGCATACACACCCTGCGCGCCACGGAGAACTTCCCCATCACGGGCACGCCGATCTCCGCCTACCCGCACCTGATCGACGCGCTCGCCGCGGTCAAGGAGGCCGCCGCACGCGCAAACGAGGAGCTAGGCCTGCTGGCCCCCGACAAGGCGGCCGCCATCGTCGAGGCCTGCCGGGAGATCAGGGACGGCAAGCTGCACGACCAGTTCGTCGTCGACGTCATCCAGGGCGGCGCCGGCACCTCGACGAACATGAACGCCAACGAGGTCGTCGCCAACCGGGCGCTGGAACTGCTCGGCCGTGCCAAGGGCGAGTACGAGCACCTGCACCCCAACGAGGACGTCAACCTCGGCCAGTCGACGAACGACGTCTACCCGACCGCCGTCAAGATCGCCACGGTCTTCGCGGTGCGTGGCCTGCTGAAGGCCATGGCCGTGCTGCAGGATGCCTTCGCCCGCAAGGCCGTCGAGTTCCGCGACGTGCTGAAGATGGGCCGTACGCAGCTGCAGGACGCGGTGCCCATGACGCTCGGGCAGGAGTTCTCGGCGTACGCGGTGATGCTGGACGAGGACCGCAGTCGTCTCGCCGAGGCCGTCGAGCTGATCCACGAGATCAACCTCGGCGCCACCGCGATCGGCACCGGGCTCAACGCCCCCGCCGGATACGCCGAGTCGGCACGCCGCCATCTCGCCGAGATCACCGGTCTTCCGCTGGTCACCGCCGCGAACCTGGTCGAGGCGACGCAGGACTGCGGTGCCTTCGTCCAGATGTCGGGCGTGCTCAAGCGGATCGCCGTCAAGCTCTCCAAGAGCTGCAACGACCTCCGGCTGCTCTCCTCCGGCCCGCGTGCGGGCCTCAACGAGATCAACCTGCCGCCGGTGCAGGCCGGTTCGAGCATCATGCCCGGCACCGGGGCGAGCGCCGACGCCGTAGCGCTGCGAGCGGCTCTGGCCGCTGCGGAGCGCCCGGGCAGCTGACCGCGCTTCCTACACCGGGCCAGGGAGGAACCGGGGCCGGCCCCCGGTCCCGTCCGGCTCACCTGCCCTTGGGGCGGGCGCGGACATGCATGCGCTCGCCCTGGGGGCCGAACAGGCACAGCAGCTCGACGGGTTGGGGACCGGCGTTGGTGAACACGTGCGGGGTGCGAGTGTCGAACTCGGCGGCCTCGCCGGCGGTGAGGACGAGATCGTGCTCGCCCAGGGCCAGCCGCAGCCGGCCGGAGAGGACGTAGAGCCAGTCGTAGCCCTCGTGTACGCGCTGCTCGGGCAGTGGGTCGTCGGGGTTTTTGGGAGGGATGATCAGTTTGTAGGCCTGCGCGCCGCCGGGGTGGCGGGTCAGCGGCACGAAGGTCCTGCCGTGACGTGTGAAGGGCCGCGGATGGACGCGCGGATCCCCCGTGGTCGGGGCGCCGACCAGCTCGTCCAGTTGGACACCGTGCGCCCGCGCCAGCGGAAGCAGTAGTTCGAGAGTGGGCTTGCGCTGCCCCGACTCCAGACGGGACAGCGTGCTCAGTGAGATCCCGGTGGTCTCGCTCAGCTGGGCCAGCGTGGTGCCTCGTTCCCGGCGCAGCGCGCGCAGCCGCGGGCCCACAGAGGTCAGCACACTCGCGAGGTCGTCGTCCGCCATCTCTTCATTTGCCGACTCGGCAAGGTGCTTTGTCAAATCGATGGCGTTGCCTGCGGGGCGCCGCCGCTGGGAGCCAGGCGTGAACCGGTTTGCCGGACCGGCAACATTTCTTGTGCCGTGGGCGATGCCGGGCGCATGGTCGGTCGAGGCAGCGAAGACCAGGTGCACCCAGGTCGACGAACAGGCATGCACGACGCGCACGAGACGAAGGACGACACGCGGATGAGCGACGAAAGCTTCTCGGCCGAGGAGTTCTGGCAGGACCGCTACGGCCAGAGCGACCGCATCTGGAGCGGAAACCCCAACGCCGCACTGGTCCGGGAGACGGAGGGCCTCGAGCCGGGCAGGGCACTCGATCTGGGCTGCGGTGAGGGCGCCGACGCGATCTGGCTGGCCCGGCAGGGCTGGCAGGTCACCGCCGTCGACATCTCCCGCCTCGCCCTGGACCGTGCCGCCGAGCACGCGGCAGCGGAGGGCGTCGGCGACCGGATCGACTGGCAGCAGCACGATCTGGGCGAGTCCTTCCCGGTCGGCACCTTCGACCTCGTCTCCGCGCAGTTCCTGCACTCTCCCGTCGAGATGCCGCGCGAGAAGATCCTGCGGAACGCCGCATCGGCGGTCGCGCCCGGCGGGGTCCTCCTCATCGAAGGGCACGGCGGATTCCCCGCCTGGGAACACCATCCCCATCCCGACCTGCACTTCCCGACGCCGCAGGAGGTCATCGACGATCTCGGCCTCGCGGACGGGCAGTGGGAGGTACTGGTCAGCGAGGAGCACGAACGCATCCAGAACGGCCCCGACGGGCAGCCGACCACCAGGATCGACAACACCGTCAAGGCCCGCCGCCTGCCCGCATGACGGCCTGACCCCGGCGCGGCCGGGAGCCGGGGCCGATCATGGGAAGGACGGCCGGGGGACCGTGCTCACCAGGGCACGGGCTGCCCGTCCCGGAAGAAGCCCCCGGTGGGCCCGTCGTCGGGCAGCGTCGCCGCCCAGACGACGCCTGCCGCGCCCTCCGCGACGGGCCTCCCGCCAGGTCCGCCCATGTCGGTGGCCACCCAGCCGGGGCACACCGCGTTGACGAGTACGCCCTCGCCCCGCAGTTCCGCGGCGCACATGCGGGTCAACGCGTTCAGGGCGGCCTT
Organism: Streptomyces sp. NPDC002896; assembly: GCF_040295225.1. NCBI lineage: Bacteria > Bacillati > Actinomycetota > Actinomycetes > Kitasatosporales > Streptomycetaceae > Streptomyces > Streptomyces sp. NPDC002896. Next base: position 121,466 of record NZ_JBEOVA010000026.1, read on the forward strand.
CGACACTGAGTACGCGGGCGTTCCGGCGCCCATCATGGACAGGGACGCGGCTGCGCTCGACACGTTGACGATCCGCGGATGCTCACCGGCCCGCAGCAACGGCAGCAGCGCCTGGATCAGCCGCCAGGGCCCGTACAGGTTCGTCTCGACCGCCTCGCGTACGACGTCCAGATCCGCGGTGATCGCGCGCTGCCACGTGTCGTACGTGATGGCGGCATTGTTGACCAGGACGTCCAGCCGGCCGAACCGCTCGCCGATCTCGGCCGCCACCCGTGCGGCGTCCTCGGGCGAGGTGACGTCCAGGGTCAAGGGGTGCACGCTCGGGCCGAGTTCGTCCGCGGCAGCTGCCGCCGCCTGCTCCGAGCGGGCGGTGAGCAGCACCGTGTGCCCCAGCCCGGCGAGCTGCCGGCAGACCTCCCGGCCGATGCCCCGGTTCGCGCCGGTGACGAGCGCGATCACCGGGCACCCGCCGAGGAGAGCCGGTCCAGCAGCTCGGGCAGGTCCGCGAACGAGTCCAGGACGTGGTCGGGCGTGCCGCTCGCTGCGCGATGGGTCTCGGGCAGGTACTTGCCCGTCTTGACCAGGACGCCGGTGATGCCGGTGCGCTGCGCCGCGAGCACGTCGGACTCGATGTCGTCGCCGACCATCAGCGCCTCGCCGGGACGCACCCCGAGGCGTGCCAGCGCCGTCTCGAAGAACGCGGGCGCCGGCTTGCCGGTGATCTCGGCCTCCGTGCGCGCGGCCTGCTCCAGGCCGAGCAGATACGCCCCCGTGTCCAGCTGCAGTCCCTGGTCGGTACGCCAGTACAGATTGCGGTGCATGGCCACGAGCCGGGCTCCCCGCTGGAGGTGCCCGAAGACCCGGTTGAGCGATGCGTGGTCGAACTCGGGCCCGGCACCGCCCACGACGACGACGTCCGGGACGGTGTCGTCATCGTCGATCAGCGTCACGCCGACGAGGTCCTCGCGGATGTCACCGCTGTTCAGCAGGGCGCACCGCGCGCCGGGACAGTGCTCCGCGAGATACGCGGCGGTGACCGCGGGCGTGGTGAGGATGTCCTCGGTGCCGACGGGGAAGCCCTCCGCCGCCAGGGCGTCCGCGATCGAGGCGCGCGTACGGGACGTCGTATTCGTGATCAGGCTGACAGCAACGCCTGATGCACGGACCCGCCGCAACGCCTCGACCGCGCCCGGCAGCGCCTTCCACGAGACCGTGAGCACACCGTCGATGTCGATCAGGACCGCGCGTACTGGCTCCATGCACAGGACGATACGGCGCGGCGCTGTAGCACGGCCTTCGGGCGTCCGGGTCGGGCATACGCGTCCCGGACGCCCGTGCCGTGCCGCTGTCAGCGGCCGCCAGGGCTTACGACGCCGGGGTGAAGGCCGCCCGGACCCTGTCGAGTTCCGCCTTGGTGACCGGCAGAACCGTGCCGTGCCGGGGGCGGCTCGGCAGTTCGTACTCGGCCGGGATGCTCCATTCGGGGTTCTCGAGGCTCGGCGTCGTGAAGGGTACGTAGCCGCGCCGCGGTGTCTCGTCCATGAAGACGTACCAGGTGTCGTCGGTGTTGGACTTGAAGGCGGTCGGGCCCTCGACCCAGTCGGTGCCGACGCCGGTCCTGATGCAGTCGTCCACCAGCTGCCAGTTGCGCGGCTTGGTGTCGGGCAGATCGACCGCGGTCAGGGACCGGGAGCGTTCCAGGACGATGTCGCGCGTGCAGGAGCCGATGACCTTGTCGTCCGTGGTGAAGCGGTAGTAGTAGTCACCGTCCTTGACCACCGTCGCGTCGATGACTCCGGCGCCCGGGTCGTTCCACACCTTCGGCTCGGTGAAGGTGCGGAAGTCGCGGGTGGTCGCGTACATTATGCGCGGATACGTGGTGCCCGTGTGGCCGGGGTCGTCGGCGCTGTAGAGGTTGGACGCCCAGTACACGACGTACGCGCCCAGCTTCTCGTCGTACGTCGCCTCGGGCGCCCACGTCATGCCCGCCGTGTCGCCGGAGACCCGGACATGGCGCTGCTCGGACCAGTGGACCAGGTCCGTCGACTCCCAGACCTCGATGTACTGGCTGCCGTGCCGCATCTCGTAGTCCCAGCCCCTGCCGCCGTTGATCTTGAGGTCGGTGGCGATGAGGTAGAACTTGTCGCCCTCGGGCGAGCGGATGACGAACGGGTCGCGTACGCCCTTCTCGCCGAGGGACGAGGTGAGGACCGGCTTGTCGCCGTTGAGGTCGTCCCAGTGGAGCGGGTCGTTGCCGCGGCTGGCGGCGAAGTGGATCTGCTCTCCGTCGGCGTACTTCTCACCGGCGAAGAAGCTGAAGAAGTAGCCCTCCAGCGGTTCCTTCTTCGGCAGTGGACGGACGGTCAGGTGGAATCGGCGCTTGGCCTGCTCGTCGCCGAGCCGCACCGTCGCCGTGAGCTTGACCGATGCCGGCGGCTCGCCGTAGGCGGGGCGGTTCACCTCGCCGGTCTCGGTGACGGTCTTCTTGTCCGTCGACTTCCACGAGACGCGTGTCCCGTGCAGGCCGGTCGTCGGGAGGGTGATGTTGCCGCGGATGTCGTCGGCGTCCCAGATCTTCAGGGCGTCCGCGGCCTCCGCTACCTTCTCCTCGACGGTGAGGTCGGCGGGAACCACGATCGTGAACTTCTTCTGTGCGCTGGCCTCTCCGCTCGTGACGGTCGCCGTGAACACGACGGTCGCGGGACCGCTGCCGGGCGCGGGCCGGGTGACGGCTCCGCTCGCGCTCACGACGCTCTCGTCGCTGGACGACCATGTGATGGCGGATCCGTTCGGCCCGGTCGCCGGCAGGGTGAGGTCCTCGGTGACCGACGAGGTGTCACCGAGGTCCAGGGCCGCGATGTCGCGCGACACACGTTCCGTGTCGGAGACCGCGCCGATTCCGGCGACCTCGGACGCCGTGAGCGCCCGGTCGTACAGCCGGAAGTCGCGTACCTGGCCCTTGAGGTAGCGGTCGCCGCTGTAGAGGGAGCGGCCCAGGTAGTTCGCCGTCGTCGTGCCGCCGCCGATCTGGGCGGGCGTGATGGTCACCCCCGTCTTGCGGGCCACTTCGGCGCCGTCCTCGTAGAGCACGGCGGTGCCGCCGCTGAGCGTGTAGGTGAGCGTCTTCCAGACGTCGCGCGCCAGGTTGCGCCCGGCCGACACCGTCTGCTCGGTCGACCAGTTGCCCGTGGCGATCGACGTCCGGTACGTGTCGCCGGTGGTGAAGAGGTAGCCGTTGCCGCTGCTGCCGGAGCTGTTTCCGAGCCCCCAGACGAAGTACGGCGTGGCCTGGTCGTCGGCGATCCGGACCTGCGCCGACACGGTGATGGAGGTGAGGTCCCGCATCAGGTTGTCGGGCAGCCGGACGTAGTCGTCCGTGCCGTCCAGGCTCAGACCTTCACTGCCCAGCCAGGTGGCGTCGCCGTTCACCGTCGCGTTCCGGCCGTTGCCTGAGGCGTCGGTGGCGGTCGTGCCGCTCGTCTGGTCGAGCGGGTAGTGGACGACGAGTCCGTCCGCTGCTGTCGCCGCTCGCGCCGGCAGGGCGGCGAGCAGTGCGGCGAGCAGGCATGCCACCACCGCGGCCACCAGCAGGCGGGCCCGGGGGACGGGCGGGGTGAGGGTCCTGGCTGTCGCTGCGGAAGTGGTTATGGGGTCGGGGCCACCGGATCTGGAACGGGCGCGGCTGATGCGGCTCATGTCGTGTCGTGTCCCTTCGACGACATGGGAATGGGCGAAGGTCAAACGGCTCGTAGTTCGAAATATCGGACATGGTCCGGGAAGTCGACCAGACGGTAGGAGGGTTCCTCCTGGGCGTCAAGAGGGCGAGGAGAAAGGGGGGTTGGTCGGGTCGCTGTGGGATTGCGGCCCGCGTCAGGTCGGCTGTTCCCGGATGGGTCGCCGCGCGCCAAATGGACTATCGCGACATTTCACCATGTTGCTGGCTAATATCTCTGCGGCGGGGAGGTGCCGGCAGGCCCGTCAGCACACCGAGCAGCGACCCGGGAATCCGGCTGCACCAGTAGGACGGACATGACCCACACCGAATCGGACACGGACACCGAGGCCCCGGCGCATCCTGCCAAGTTGTCGCTGCCGACACTCGCCATGATGGTCGTCGGCTCGATGGTCGGGGCGGGCGTCTTCTCGCTGCCGGCCCGTTTCGCCGAGGAGACCGGAGTCGCCGGTGCGCTGATCGCGTGGGCGATCGCCGGCACCGGCATGCTCATGCTCGCCTTCGTCTTCCAGATGCTCGCGATCCGCAGACCCGACCTCGACTCCGGGGTCTACGCCTACGCCAAGGCGGGCTTCGGCGAATACCTCGGCTTCTTCGCGGCGTTCGGCTACTGGGCGAGCGCCTGCGTCGGCAACGTGACGTACTGGGTGCTCATCATGTCGACGATCGGTGCCGTCGCACCGGCCCTCGGCGACGGTGACACCGTCCTCGCGGTGGTGCTCTCCTCGGTGTGCCTGTGGTCGTTCTTCTTCCTGATCAAACGGGGCGTCAAGGAAGCAGCGGCCATCAACCGGATCGTCACCGTGGCCAAGGTCGTCCCGATCCTGGTCTTCGTCATCATCGCGCTGTTCTATCTCGACCCCCACGTCTTCGCCGAGAACTTCCGCGGCGCGGACTACGCCGGGTCCCTGTTCCAGCAGGTCAAAGGCACCATGCTGGCCACGGTCTTCGTGTTCCTCGGTGTGGAGGGCGCCAGCGTCTACTCCCGCCACGCCAAGCGGCGCGAGGACGTCGGGCGCGCCACGATTCTGGGATTCCTCAGTGTTTTCGCCATCTTCGCGTCGGTCACGATCGTGTCGTACGGCCTGCTGCCGATGGCCGAGATCGCCGAGCTGCGCCAGCCCTCCATGGCCGGGGTGCTGGAGAGCGCGGTCGGCACCTGGGGCAAGGCCTTCGTCAGTGTGGGGCTGATCATCTCCGTGCTCGGCGCCTATCTCGCCTGGACCTTGATGGCGGCCGAGGTGCTGTACGTGGCCGCCCTGGACCATGACATGCCCCGGTTCCTGCGCCGTGCCACCGACGACGACGTGCCCGTGCCGGCCCTGCTGATGACGACCGTCCTCGTCCAGATCGTCCTCGTCATCACCCTGTTCTCCTCGGACGCGTTCAACTTCGCCCTCGATCTGACCAGCGCCCTGACTCTGATTCCGTTCCTGCTCGCGGCCGCCTTCGCCGTCAAGGTCGTCGGGGCACGACGGTCCGGCGATGGACGGCCCAAGGGCTCGGCCGGACGTCGTGAGGGCTCGGTGGGCAACATCGTCGTAGCCGTGCTCGCCACGGTCTACACGGTCTTCCTGCTCTACGCCGCAGGCCCGAAATACATCCTGGTGTCGTTCATCATCTACGCGCCCGCCACGGTGCTGTTCGTCATGGCCCGCCGCGAGCAGGGCAGACGGCTCTTCTCACCGCGCGAACTGGTCATCCTCGCCGTCTCCGTCGCCGGTGCGGTGATGGGCGTCATCGCGCTGGCCATGGGATGGATCAGCCTCTGACCGGCCGCCCGATCGCGTCCCCGGGACCTCACCTCGTACGTCCAGAAAGGGCACCCCCGTGACAAGCCATGACACCACCCCGACTACCCCGCAGCCCTATGGCGTCCACTCCGAGGTCGGCAAGCTGCGCAAGGTCCTGGTGTGCGCGCCCGGACTCGCGCACCGCAGGCTCACCCCCACCAACGCCGGCGACCTGCTGTTCGACGACGTGATGTGGGTGGAGAACGCCCAGCGGGACCACGCCGACTTCGTCAACAAGCTGCGCGGGCGCGGCGTCGACGTCGTCGAGCTGCACGACCTGCTCGCCCAGACGATGGCCATCCCCGAGGCCAGGACCTGGCTGCTCGACCGCAAGATCACCGCCAACGAGGTGGGGCTCGGGCTCGTCGACGACACGCGAGCCTTCCTCGAGACGCTCGACCCCGGACAGCTCACGGAGTATCTGATCGGCGGGCTCGCCACGGTCGACCTGCCGGACGAGTTCCGCTCCGGCTACCTCGCCCTGGCGCGCGAGTCGACGGGCGGGCGCGAATACCTCATGCCGCCGCTGCCCAACACCCTCTACACCCGCGACACCACCTGCTGGCTGTACGGCGGCCTCACCCTCAACCCGCTGTACTGGCCTGCCCGGCACGACGAGACCCTCCTCATGAAGGCGATCTACACCTTCCACCCGGACTTCGCCGGCTCCACGGTGTGGTGGGGGGACCCCGAACGCGACTGGGGCCAGGCGACGTTCGAGGGCGGCGACATCATGCCCGTCGGCAAGGGCGTCGTCCTGATGGGCATGAGCGAGCGCACCTCGCGCCAGGCGATCACGCAGGTCGCCGCCGCGCTGTTCGAACAGGGCGCCGCCCAGCACGTCATCGTCGCAGGCATGCCGAAACTGCGGTCCGCCATGCACCTGGACACCGTCTTCACCTTCGCCGACCGCGATCTGGTGACGCTGTACCCGACGATCATGGACGGCGTACACACCTTCTCCCTGCGGCCGAGCGACAAGGCCCCCGGCATCGAGATCACCGACGAAGGCTCGCGCCCGTTCGTCGACGTGGTCGCCAAGGCCCTCGGACTGCCCGAGCTGAGGGTCGTGGAGACGGGCGGCGACGTCTACGCCTCCGAGCGGCAGCAGTGGGACAGCGGCAACAACGCCGTCGCCCTCGAGCCGGGCGTCGTCTTCACCTACGACCGCAACACCCAGACGAACACGCTGCTGCGCAAGGCCGGCATCGAGGTCGTCACCATCGTCGGCGCCGAACTGGGCCGGGGCCGCGGCGGCGGGCACTGCATGACCTGCCCGATCGTCCGCGACCCCGTCGAGTTCTGAGCCGGCCACGGCACAACCTGCGCGTGAAGGGCCTGTTCAGCCGCCGGACGGGCCCGTCCAGCCCGCCGCCACATGACCGAGGCGCACACGCTGAGGATGGTCGCCGACCGGCACGGACACGACCTTCCGGCCGGTCGCGAAGTCGATGGCGGCGACCTGGTCGGCGCCGCTCTCGGAGATGACGCAGGACTTGCCGTCGCCGCTCACCGTCGCCCAGTACGGCTTCGACGCGGCCACCAGCGGCCCCTCCTGGAGCTTCGCGCGGTCGACGATGGTCGCGTAGTCGTCCATCGTCCCGGCGATGCACAGCTTGGTGCCTTGTGGATTCATCGACATACCGTGGTGGCGGGAGTCGTTGACCCAGGCGGTGCGGTCCTCGCTGGTCGCCGGGTTCTTCGGCAGGGTCTTGACGCGGGTGATCTTGTCCGAGGCGACGTCGTACTCGACGAAGCCGTTGAAGAACGAGACCTGGAAGTACAGCTTCGACTCGTCGGGCGTGAAGGCGACCGGGCGGACCGCGTCGGAGAGGTCCTTGCGGCCGAACGCGTCGAGCCGCTCCCGCATGTCGATGACCCTGACCTGCTCGAAGGTGTTCGCATCGACGACGGTGATGCGGCGGTCGCCCTTCGTCCAGTCCAGCCACGGATCGTCGAGGGCCGTGGTGACCTCGCCGATCGACATGTTCCAGAGGTACCTCCCGCCGTCCGTGAAGACGTTCTCGTGGGGCTTGTCGCCGGTCGCGAAGGAACCGAGCTGTTTGCCGGTGTTGATGTCGAGCACGTGGACGGTGTTCGCCGTGGAGGCCGAGACGGCGACACGGGTGCCGTCGGGGGACACCGCCATGTGGTCCGAGCGGTAACCCGAGACGGGGAAGCGCCAGTTGATCCGGCCGGTGGCGAGGTCGATCGACACGACATCGGCGAAGCTCGGGCGGGACACGACGACGGCAGACCCGTCGGGGGTCGAGTACATGTCGTCGACGAACTGGTCGTGTCCCTCGCCGGGTCCCTGCCGGACCCCGAGGAAGTAGATCAGCTTGATCGGGTCGAGGTAGATCTCCTTGAGGCGCTCGTCCTTGTCCGGGATGACGTTGATACGGCCGATCCTGGCGAAGTCGCCCCGGGACTCGATGACGTCGGCGGTGCCGTCCCAGTTGTTGCCGACGAACATGACCTCGCGCAGATCGCCGGCGCTCTGCTGCAGTGACGCGGCGGTCGCCGCGGGTGCGGCGGTCGCCGTCGAGGGCCCGGCGAGAGCCAGGGCGAGGGCGGCGGCCATGGTGCAGACATGCCTGGTTCTGGGGACGGGCATCGTCGGTCCTTCCGTTGCTCGGGGCATGACAAACCCGCGTGCGGGGGGGGGTGCGGTCCACTCGTACGGCAGCGTGACAGAACCTGAACAATGCTCGCGTTCAGGCTGACTTACTGGAAAGTAAGGAAGATACGGCCCTCTCCACAAGACTCCGTACGCGACAAAACCGCCCTCGAAAGGGCGGGCGGCCCGCACCCATCGCAGCAGGCGGGGGTGCGGGCCGAGGAAAAGTCCGTACTGTCCTACGGTCGTGTGGCGGTCTCGCTCGGGCTGCCCTTGTCGGCACTGGAACCGATCCGCTCGCGCACCACCGCGATGGCCACGACGACGGCCGCGACGAGCAGCGACAGGAGCACGGTCTCGCGTCCGTCGTGCGCGGTGTCGGTGAGCATGTAGCCGAGGACGAACACGATCAGGGCGATCGTCGCCCAGGTGAGGTACGGGTA
>NZ_JBEOVA010000027.1:0-120461 GCF_040295225.1 Streptomyces sp. NPDC002896
TCCTGCGGATCCGGGTCCTGCGGATCCGGGTCCTGCGGATCCGGGTCGTGCGGCGGATCCTGCGGATCCGGGTCCTGCGGATCCGGGTCCTGCGGATCCGGGTCCTGCGGCGGGTCCGGGTCCTGCGGATCCGGGTCGTGCGGCGGATCCTGCGGATCCGGGTCCTGCGGATCCGGGTCCTGCGGATCCGGGTCGTGCGGCGGATCCTGCGGATCCGGGTCCTGCGGATCCGGGTCCTGCGGCGGGTCCGGGTCCGGCGGGTCCGGAGGATCAGGTTGGTCCGGCGGGTCCGGGGCTTCCGGGTTATGGGCTGCGATCGCAGCCTCAACAGGGGCTCGGGGCATTGCCACAGCGCTCGTTGCACTCGTTGGCAAGGCGAGCGTTGCAGCCAAGCAGGATGCGCCGATAAACCGGAAGACTTGACGCCGGGCGGTTCTGGCCATGATGTCCCCATCTGCGGGCATGGCGATGTTGTTCTTCGTCCCTGCGGACTAAGTCCTCAGGGACGTTGCGGCCTAAGACCGGCGAGATCTGAGGCCGACGTTGCCCGGGCCCATATAAGATCTACTTTTCACCCCCTCAAGGGATCCGGCAAGAGGACTTCACCAGCGCCACGCTGACCGAGCGCTGACGGCTAGCTAGGAGGGCTCGCCGTCCTGCGCGGCGTGCAGGTGATTGAGTACCTGGGGAATGTCCAGGGACGAATCCTTGAGGCTGTCCCACCGGCTCATGACCGCAGCCGCCGCGTCGGCCAGGTTAGAAGGAAGACCGGCCTCTTCGAGGGCGTACGCCACCTCTTTCATCTCGGGGCCCCAGCGCCATGACCGCGCTGCCACCTTCGGGATGTACCCCGTCTCAGCGAGGTAGCTGGTGGTGCGGTCCTGGGCTATGTCGAGTAGCTCCTCATGTACTCCGTAGTCACTGGCGAGGGCGTACGCGACCGCGGCCAGGACGCGGCTCGCCTTCTGATAGCTGCTGAACGACAGCTTCAGTGCGGAGGCACGCCCGATGTCCCCTGGCAGCAGGTGAGTGTGCACCGCCGAACCCGCGAAGAGCGACGCCACGGGCGTCAGCCCCTCCGAGGACCCGGAGAGGTACAGGCGAGTGTTCTTGGAGGCAGACGGAGGCGAGCCGATGACCGAGCCGTCAACAACGGTCGCTCCGGTTCGGGTCAGGATCGCGTAGACGCGCGCCATGCTGGCTGGAGAGATGGCGTTGCCGTCCACGTAGATACCGGTGAACGGATGAGCCGCGACCTCGGCCGCCACTTCCTCGGCGTGCGCCGGGGGGCAGATGCTGAGGATGATCTCGGCTCGCTCCGTCAGCTCCCCAAGGTCGTTCACCGCGGTGAGCCCGTAGCGCAGGGCGCGTTTCTTGGTCGCGGCGCTACGGCCGGTCGGGCACCACAGAACCTCGGCGCCGCTGCGGCTGACCTGCGCTGCCACGGCGGCGCCCATACTGCCTGGGTGCAGGATGCCGACGACGGTCACGCGACCAGTCCTCGGATATCGCGTACTTCGGCGAGCACGCCGGCCAACCGGGCCTCATCAATGGCCTGCGCGGCTTGAGCCGCGCTGACCTGGTCGCTTCGGATGACAAGCGACCACGGTTCTTCCGCGTGGTCCAAGAGGTCCTGCCGGGTCTCGTGCCAGACCTTGAGCCGGGCGTCCAGGTCCTTGTCGCCGCGTCCCTTGCAACGCTGACGCGTCACTTCCTCGGGGCACCAAAGCAGAACCCGTACCCAGTTGATGGGGGAGGCTGCGACGGCGCGAGCCCCTGCGACCTGGCCCATGTGGAGGACCGGGATGCGCCCGGCGTCGACGAGCGCGGAGACCTCGCCGCGGTCGACGGCGTACTCGGCGTCGTACCGGCTGTTGCGGTACAGAACCTCTCCGGCCTGCGCCAGTTCCTCGATGTGCTGGGCCGTTGTGAGCCGGTACCCCGTGGTGCGCCCGGGGCCCGCCTTGAGCCTCTCGAATAGCGCGAACTCCGGCCGCAGGCGACAAAGTTCTGCTGTGACCGTGTCCTTTCCGGACCCCGGAGGGCCGTAGAGGATGACGCCGGAAGGGCTCATAGTCCGCCTCCACTCAGCACGTCACGGGCTTCGTCGACCAAGGCCACAGCGGCGCCAAGCCGGTTGTCGACGACGAAGTGCGGACCCTGCGGCCGCATCTTCAGATCGAGCCCCGAGACGTAATCCTCCCACGCTTCCATCTTCCAGGCGTCGCGCGCCGCTCCCCGGAATTCGATGTACTCACGCATCGACTCCGGGTCGCACTCTACCCATATGGTCGCGACGGAAACGCGCTTGGATCGGCAACGGTTCTGGAAGCGCTGCATCCATTCAGCTTGGGAGAATTCGGAGATGAAGGGAGCGTCGAGGATCGTGGAAATTCCGCAGTCTACATTGTCCCATGCGGCTTCCATGAGGCACCGATATTCGAGCGGTCGGACCTTTTCTCGGTAAAGCTCTGAACTCCGATCGTGCGCCTCCCCACCCAATGCGACCAAGAGTTGGTCCACCAGCGGACGGGTCAACGAGTCTTTGTCGAGGATTGGCCAGCCAGTGAGCCCTCCGAGGAACTTAGCGAACTCCGACTTCCCCGACCCTGCGTACCCCCCGACCAGGATCACGGTTGGGCCATCAACGCTTCCCCCTGCGGTGTGGCGGCGCCACGCGTCAATCACGCGATTGCGCAGAGCTTCGCTGTCCACGTCGTCGGTGCCTTCGCTGATACTGCTGAGCGCTTGGCGTACTGCGTCCGGTTGATCGGGGAGCTTTCGCTCAGCGGAAGTGGTGGCCGGCACGGATTCCACAGGGGCATCCTCTCCGGGCAGGGCGCGACGGAAGCCGAGTTGGGCCTCATTGCAACGATAGAGGCGGCAATACGCCCGGCGATAATGCGGACCGGGATAAACCGTCCCCTTCTCGTGGCCCCAGATCGTTTGAAAGTTTGCGGCAATATTGAAGCCATGACGGTCCGCGATTTCGCGGAGCTTCTCCCCTGTGTCTTCCAGGGTGAGCCCTATTTCCTCGCGATGCATTCGCAGGAGATCGGGCTTCCAATCTGGGTGCTTCCGAGCCATCTGCCCCTCCTAGATAGCTAGTCGAGCCGCGAGTGTAGCGACTCGACTAGGGCTATGGAAATTCGTGATAGCGCATGTGTAAGCGGATGTATAAAACCGCCAAGATTTTCTCAGGTAGCGGGACGTGATACCGGTTTTCGCGCCGTGGCGGTGAACTTGTGGCACACCGAACGAGGGAGGTGCACATGCCCCACGGCGCGGCCATCGAGGCCCCACCCCGGCTTGCTGGAAGCTCAGTTCCCTTCCAGGGTCGCGACGCGTTGACGCAGCTCTCCGACCTCGCTCCGCAGTTTCTCGACTTCCTTGCGCAGCTCGGCCACGGTCCCGACCGGATCGGCGAGTTGCGCGGCGCGGCCGGCATCGGGCGTCAGGAAGGCGCCCTTGCCCTGGTGGCTCACCGCCAGGCGGTCCGTCGTCAACTGACGGATGGCGGCGCGAGCCACGGTCACCGTGACGTCGTACGTCTTCTGGAGCTGCGCCAGCGAGGGGAGCTGTCCGGTCTCGGCGAACTCGCCATCCGCGATCCGTCGCCGCAGGTCATCGGCCACCTGCTTATAGGCAAACCTGCCGGTCCACTCGACCATCTGCACCCCAAGTCTCGTCACGGTCTCTGCCTCATAGTGCCCAAGTCGCAGAGGTAGAACCAGCGCCCCACGCTGCTTGTTCCGTGAGGGGACTTGACGCACTCTGCCTCACAGTGCACTCTGAGGCAGAGTTCTGGCGGCTCAGTCCGAGAGGGCGAATCGCTTGCGAGACCTGCTCTTGACCTGCTCAAACAGCGCCCGGAAGGCAAGGACCGGAGGAAGCGCTGCCACGAACTCAACAGAGTGCCGACCCAGCCACCTGAACACGGGTGGTCGATGGGTGCGGGTCACCACCCCGACCGCCCATGTCGGGCCGGGTGACCTGCCCGGATCCGCCCTGTGGGGCGGTGACTGGCATTGCGTGATCTGACTGCGCAGAACCTTTCGCGGGGCGATCGAGCCCCGCGTGAGCACCAGTGCTCACGGTCCCCGACACCCGCTTCGTACGCGGCGTGGGTGCCGGGCGGCCGTGGCCGCTCGTGCAGGTGCGAGAGGCCCTGTCCCCGTACGGCGGGCGCCCCCGGAGCGGCTACTCCGGGGGCGCTGTTGGGCCGTACCTACTGCTAGGGAGAGACGACCCATGAAGCTCATCGTTCCTGCTCAGAAGCCCGTTACCACCGATCCGGCCGGCGAGGGTCCGTCGGATGCGGAGCTGGACGCCATCGAGCGGGAGTCGCCGCTCATCATGGCGGAAGTCGAGCTGCTGGACGTTCAGATCTCGCTGCTGGACCGGCCGGCGACCGAGTTGGGTGCGCGCCGGCTGCGGCGGGCTCGTCGCAAGGTGCTCAATGTCCGCCGTGAGCTGACCAACCAGACCACCGCGACGGTATCGGGGGTGGGCGCATGAGCCGCGACTCGTTCCTGACGGCCTGGTGGCTGCGCCATGGTGGCGCGCTGCTGGTCAGCCTGTGCGTGGTCTCGTGGCTGCTGCCGCTCCCGCCGTGGGCTCGGTTCCTGTGGAACCTGCTCGTGGCGGCCGGCTGCTTCCATCTCATGGCTCTGCACCGGGCGCGGCGTGAACGTCCGGGCGGTGATGACGCATGAGCCGTTTCGAGCAGCGGCCTGTGGCGCAGATCGAAGCGTTGCAGTCGCTTCAATCGGGCCTGACGAAGGTGCTTGTCACGGTCGCGGTGGTGGCGCTGGCGTTCACCGCGACGAACGTGACGCTGTTCGCCATCGATCACCACATCTCCGTGTGGATCGCCTGGCTGCTGGATCCCATGGTGGCCGTCGCCCTGGGCGCGGTGCTCATCGTGGACGGGCGCCTGTCGGAGCACGGTGTGCACCCCTCGGGGTGGGCCACGGGGCTGCGCTGGTTCGCCGGTCTGGGCACCTGGCTGATGAACTGCTGGAGCTCCCTGTGGCCGGCCGGTTCCCCGTTCGGGGTGCCGCGGCAGGTGGACCCGGCGGGGCTGGTCCTGCACTCGATTCCGCCTGTCCTGTTGATCGTTCTCGCCGAGGCGATCACCTTCTACCGGCGCGCGATCCTGGAACGGATCGCCGTCCTGCGTGCCCAGGTGGACACCCCGAACCGCGCGGTGGACACCCCGACCGTTCGCTCGGCGTCCGCCTCGCCCGCTGTCCCCGCTCCCGCCCTTGTGGAGCGGCAGCGTCCGGCGGCATCGCCGCTGGTCATCTGCGGTGCACAGCAGGCGTACACGCTGACTGTGCCCCCGGCGTCCGCCTCGGGCTCGGAGGGCGAGCAGGAGCCGGAGCGGCTGTCCACTGAGCAGGCGCTAGACGTCATCCGCGAGTGCTGGGTGGACGGGGCGTCCATCCGTGCGGCTGCGCGGATGTCCACCCGTTCCCCGTCCTACGTCCAGACGGTCTATGCCCGGCTCGCCGCGGAGGCCGAAGAGGCACCGCGCTTGACGGTTGTCGCTGGGAGCGGGGACTGAGGCCCCCAGCTTCCGGCAAGTGCTCCGGCCCGTCCGGCGCCCGCTACGACATCCCCGTCTACCGATGGCAGCTCGCCCCGGAGGGGCTGGCAACAGTCCGCCAACTCCGAGCGATGGACCTGCGGCCCGGCGGGCAGGACGTAGCCGCGCAGATCGAGCGTCCGCGGCGCCGCCGCGGCCCGCTGGTCGCCTACCTCTACCGCATCGACGCAGCCAAGCCCGTACGGCCCATGACGCCCGCCAAATGGGCGGCCCTGGCCAAGGCCAACGCCGCGCGGCGCAGGTGCCCGGAGTGCCGGCGGGATGCCGGCTACGTCATCCCGCCCTCGCTCGGCATGTGCGCCACCTGCGCCTACCTCGAAGAACAGCGCGCCGCATAAGCCCTGTTGGCAGGCCCGGCCAACCGCCTCCTACAGCCTCGGCCGGGCCCTACTCCACAGAGGAGTGCTCACAGCATGACGGAACTCAGCACTGAGCCGGTAGCCGTTGAGGCTGCCCCGACCACACCGCCCCCGCCCGCCGCGACCGAGACCACCGCGGCGAAGGCCGCGAAGGAGGTAGAGCACACGCCGGGCGGCTGGCCGGTCGTCCCCCTCGCCCTGACCGGGGCGAACAGCACGGTCGGCATGGTCGCCGCCGCATCCCTGGCCGGTGGCCCGATCGCCGCCATGGTCGCCGCAACCGGCGCCGTCGTCCTCGGCACGGTCGCCGCCACCCGCTCCCGCAAGACCAACACCCGTCGTGAAGCCCGACGGACCGCAGCGCGCGCTGCCGGCCGCAGTGCTGCCGGCAGCGCGGGCCTGCGCCAGGGTGGGACGGGAGCAAGCGGCGGCCGGAGCAGCGGTGGCCGTGCGGCTGCCTCCCGCGCTGGTCGCTCCGGTGGCCGGTCAGGCAGCGTGCCGGGCCAGCACCGCCGCGGCACCGGCCCGGCCGCCCGCCACGGCAGCACAGCCACCAGCGGAAAGACCGGTAAGAAGGCAGGTCACAGCACGGCTGGTGGCCCGGGGAAGGCCGCTGGACGGGTTGGGCAGATAAAGGCCCTGCGGTCGGCTCAGCAGGCCGCGGCAGGGTCGCGTGCCGGCAAGCGGGCGCAGACCACCGCGGCCCGCCGCGCGGTCGCCGACGCTCGCCGCAACGCCAAAGCCTCAGCTGGCAACGGCCCGTTGGGCAAGCGCGGGAATGGCGGCGGTCGCCTGCTGGGCGGTGCCGCCCGCAAGGCCCGTGCCGTGCGGGATGCGGCGATCGCCAAGAACCGCGCCAAGCGCGACGCCAAGACCGGCGGCACGGTCGCCGCGCAGCGTGCCGTAGTTCGCAAGGCCCCGGCGCGCAAGGCCGCGCGGCAGGCGCTGCGCAGGTCCGCGGCCCGCTTCCACCGCCGCCGCCTGCTTGCCGCCCTGCTCGCCCTGCCCGTCGGCCTGTTCGGGCTCATCACCACTCCGATCGGGCGGAAGCTCAACCTTCCGTGGCTGATGAATCCCGGCCGTCGCCTGTACCGGCGTCTGGTCCGCACGGCTGCCGAGCAGCGCGCGGAGCGGGACGAAGCCACCCGCAAGAACCTGCGCGAGCAGGAAGCCGCGGCCGATGCGGAGGCCGCCAAGGACGGAACAGACGGGCTGGGCGAAAGCGTCGCGCGGCCCGCCGTCGAGATCCCCACCAGCACCACATCCGAGGTGAGTGAAGGAGAGCACGTGTCCGGATTCCAGTTCGAAGAGGCCGCCGCGGAGATGGAGCAGGCGGCCAACCAATACGAGCCCGAGAGCGCCATGGAGATCCTGGCCATGGTCGAGGGGCTCCCCGCTGCGCTGACCAGCGTGGCGAACGTGATGAAGATCCTCGCCGAGCGCTCCGACAGCGAGTTCCCGCTGGAGAAGCAGATCGCGGATGCGTTCAACGACATCTTCGGCGCCCTGATGAGCGCCGTCGCGGTCGCGGAGGACATGGGCCCGCTGTTCCGGCAGGTCCATGAGCAGGACATCGCCCGCCATGAGGACCCCCGCAACGGCCCGGAGGCCGAGAAGGGCTGGAACGTCTGAGATGAGCACTGCCACCGCCAACAACAGCAGTGGCCCGGTGCTGGACTGGGCCGCTGGTCACGGACCTGTGACCGGCGCCCTGTCCGCCACCACCGGAGCCTTCGCCGTCGCCACCACCGGCGCCGCAACCGCCATGCCCCCCGGCTGGGCCCTCGCCGTCGGCGCGGCCGGCGCCCTCGGCCACACCGTCGTCGGCCTGCGGGTACGCAACGCCGGCCGCACCCTGGCCACCCGCGCCGCCTCCTGGCTCGTCGGCGCCGGGTGGACCACCTGGGCCATGACCCACGGGCCCCTCACCTGGGCCGCCCTCGGCTCGCTCGCCACCATCGGCGTCGGCATCGGCGCCGCCGCCCGCTCCGCCGCCCTGTACGAGGAGGCCCGCGAGGAGGAGGCCATCGCTGCCGAGCAGCGGCAGATCGCTCGGGAGCTCTCCGCGGAGCGCCGGGCCATCGCCGCGGAGTGGGTGGAGCGGATCCAGCGGATCTGCAACATCACCGTGCGGGTGCTCGCTGTGGAGAAGTGGGAGACCGGCGCGGGGTACTCCCTGGATCTCGAACCGCAGGGCGGGATCACCTACGACCGCATCGCCCAGTACTCCGTGCAGCTGTCCGCGGATGCCAAGCTGCCGCACGGCTGCACCGCAACCGCCAGCCCCGGCATCCACCAGGGCCGGGCCATCCTCGACGTGACCACAGTCAACGTTCTCAAAGAGGACTGCCCCTACCCGAGCGACTACGGGCCCCTGTCGGTGCTGACCGGCATCCCGTGGGGCGTGCGCACCAACGGCGAAGTCGTCTCCGCCTACCTGCGCGAGCAGTGCGCTCTCGTGGTCGGCCCGACGGGATCCGGTAAGACGAACATGGTGCACGGAATCCTGGGCGGGTTCGCCCGCGCCGAGGACGCCCTGACCTGGGTGATCGACCTCAACGCCGGCAGCGCCGGCCTGCCCTGGGTCCTTCCGGCCCTGAACGGGGAGATCCAGCGGGAGGACGGCAAGCCCGTTAGGCCGGGCATCGACTGGCTGGCCGCTTCGTATGAGGAGGCCATGCTGATGCTGGATGCCGCGCTGGCCGTCGGTCTGCACCGCAAGAAGGCGTATCAGGACCTGCTGGCCAAGGCGAACACCGATCTGCTGCCGATCAGCGCCCGGATCCCCCAGATCCTGCTGGTGATCGATGAGGGTGCGGAGATCCTGGTCGGCACCGACCGGGAGATGAAGCAGCTCGCGAAGAAGATCCTGGAAGTCATCCGGATGCTGCGCGCCATGGGCATCCGGACCGTGCTCACCGCGCTCGGTGCCACCGGCAGCGTGCTGGGCAACCTGATGATCCGCCGAGAAGGAAAGGTTCGCGTCGCGCTCACAGGCGGTGAGACCGAGGGCATGGATCTGGGCAAGATGTTCCCCGGCCGCCGCGGCCTGCGTGTCGAGCAGGCCCCTTACAAGGGATCGGGGTTCATGGGGACCCCGGAGTCTCCGGCCGCGCTGTTCAAGGCATGGCGGATCCTGCCCAATCAGATCCGGGAGATCATCGCCGCTACCTCCGACCGGCACCCCCGGCTCGACGACATCTCCGCCAAGGCCGCAGGCCCCTCCTACGCCCGCCGCTGGGACACCGACCGGACCGCGTGGATGCGCGACCTCACCCCGGCCGACGACAGCACGGACACTGAAACCTCGGGATCAGCCGGCTCGGTGCTGAAACTGTCCGCGCTGAGCGGCCAGGAGACAGACCAGCCCTCGGAGGAAAAGGAGATGCTGCGCCAGTTCCGGGCGCAGATCGACGCTCAGTTCAGCACCGCACCGGATCCGCAGACCACCAAGCCCGACACTTCGCCGACCGAATCGGGTGGGCTGAACCTGTCCGCGCTGCGCGACAAGGGCAGCCGTGAGGCAGGGCCCGAGTGGCTTCCCGAAGCGATCACCGCGATCAAGGAAGCCGGAGCATCGGGCATGAAGCCGTCCGCGGTCGCGGACAAGGTCGGCCGCAGCCGGCAGGCCGTGCGCGATGCGCTCAAGGCCGCTGCCGAGCGCGGGGAGTTGCTCTACCGGGACAACGGGCCGCACTCGGTTTACGTCCATCCCGATCACGCCTGAGTCCGTCACTGACGGCTACTGGCTAGTGGCTACTGCCAACTTGCCACTAGCCAGTAGAACGCCCTCCTACTGGCCACCACTCAGGGCCCCTGGCAGGGCTTTTCCGGCTTGCCAGTAGCCACTAGCCGGTAACCACTACGACCACACACCGTCACCATCGTGGGCGGCATCCGCACCATCGGATGCCGCCCACGGCCCTTCTCCGGGAGGCCGTTCATGATCGTGACCCTGTCCGCCGTCGCCCTCTTCGGAGTGCTGACCTTCGTCCTGCTGCGCAGCCGCTACGTCGGCCCGTTCGCCGCCATCGCGGTGTTCCTGTTCGGGTTCTTCACCGCCGACACCGGCGCCGCCAACGCCGTCCGCGCCGTCCTCCGCGCGCTCATCGACGCGGCCCACAACGTCTCCTGACCCCATCCGCCGGGAGGTCCCACCATGACCGAGTACGAGCAGTCGACGGCGGCCTGGTCGCCGCGGATGAGCGACGCCGCAGCTAACGCCGAAGCCAAACGGATCATCGACGACGTCTACTGCCCAGCCCGACCGGTGCGGCAGATGCCCACCAGCTTCCGCGACGAGACCCCGAATCCTGTGGTCGGGGACGCCGCGCCCGTCCACCAGGACGACCGCCGCATCGTGCCCGCCTGGGCCGCAGGAACCGCGGTCGCCTCCATCGGCATCGGCGCCGGCACCACCGGGGTCGGCTGCGGCGTCTGGCTCGTCCTGAAGGGATTCGCCTCCATGAGCGTCACCGGCGTCGTCTGCATGGGCGTCCTGTTCTCCGGCATCGCGTTCGCCGCGCTCTCCATCGGCGCCGCCTTCTCCCGCGCCAAGTCCAGCATCTCCAAGCCCGTCTACAACGGGCCGGTCACCAAACACACCCACGTGACCACCCACACCAAGGGCGCGTTCGCCCGCTCGCACACCCACCTGCACAACTGACCAGGAGGCCGACCCTATGGATCCCGTGCAGCCGCTTTGCGGTGCCGCCGAAGCCATCCGGGCGTTCAATCACCTCACCTTCCCCCGCCCCGACCAACCGCCGGCCCTCCCGTATCCGGGCAACGCGTACGACGCCATCGGCGCCCTGAAGACGCTCGCCCAGAGGCTCCCGCAGACCTTCACCCAGACTGGCAACGCGCTGGAACGCCTCGTCACCGCCGGGCACCTCAGCGCCGTGCACGGCACGCCCGTCATGCACGTCACCGAAACCCAAGACCTCCTGCGCGACGCCGGAGACCTTGCCGCACGCCTGGCTGCCGTTCTGGAGCGCGCCCACAGCGCTGTGAGCCCCCTCAGCTACAGCGGCCCTGATGACGAGCCCGAAGAGGAGCCGTGCGGCGAGGGCATGTGTCAGTGCTACTGCATCGGTGTCCTGCACCCGTGCGGCTGCGACTGCCCGCACACCGACGACTGCGACTGCGACTTCTGCGCCGCCATTGACCAGTACTGACCCAACCACCAGGAGGGACACACCTGATGTCGTTCGGAGAGACCCCGATCACCGTGATCGGCAACCTGACCGCTGACCCCGAGATCAAGTTCACCGAGGGCGGTGCCGCGCTCGCCAAATTCACCATCGCCGCCACCCCGCGCGTCTTCGACCGCGAGAGCAACCAGTGGAAGGACGGCAACGCCACGTTCTTCCGCTGCGCCGCCTGGCGCTCGCTCGCGGAGCACATCGCCGAGTCGCTGGCCAAGGGCTCCCGCGTGGTCGCGTTCGGCCGCATCCGGCAGCACAACTGGCAGACCGACCAGGGCGAGAACCGTTCGATGCTCGCGATGGAGGTCGACGAGATCGGCGCGTCCCTGCGGTTCGTCAACGTCGCCATCGACGCCAAGCGCCCCGCCCAAGGCTCCGCGAGCGGCACGGATGACCCGTGGGACACCGGAAAGCCTGCCCCGGCCGCCGTCAAGACCGGCGACGAGCCCCCGTTCTAGCTGCGCCAAGGGCGGCCCCCTCGTCTCGCCAAAGTCGCGGGGCCGCCCTTGTCTCCAGTCCTCAACAGACCTGTTGGAGGTCTCCAGCATGACGCATGACGCACGATCCGCGCTCTTGCGCGCGGCGCTCGATGCGGCCGCCCGCGGCTGGCCCGTCCACCCGCTTCGGCCCGGCGCCAAAGGCTCCGCACTGCACGGCGAACGCTCCTGCACCCATCGCGGCGTCTGCGCGAGTGGGCACGTGAAGTGGGAACAGCGGGCTACCTGCGACCCTGAGCGCATCCGTCGTACCTGGCAGACGGGCGCGTTCAACGTCGGCATCGCCCCCGGCCCGGCCGGCCTTCTGGTCGTCGACCTCGACATCCCCAAGGCCGAAACAACAAAGGGCAGCTCGGACGCGCCTTGCGGCGCGACAAACTTCCAAGCGCTCTGCGAGCGCGCCGGAGCCCCCTGGCCCGCCACCTACACGGTGCGGACCCCCAGCGGCGGCCTCCACCTGTACTTCCACACCCACCACCACCTGCCCAGCACCAAGGGAACGCTCGCCGACCACATCGACACCCGGGCCTGGGGCGGCAACATCGTCGCCTCAGGCTCCCGCACCCCGCAGGGCGCGTACGCCGTCGACGTCGGCGGCCCAGTTGCCGAGCTGCCCGACTGGCTCCACACCCTGCTCCGTGCTCCAGCCCCTGCGTCCGGGTCGGCGCGGCTCGCGCCGCTCCTCGTCCCGGGCACGGTCAGCCGCCGCGCGCACGTGGCTCTGGAGCGAGAGGCCGCACAGGTGACGGGGACCGGTGAAGGGGGCCGCAATCAGCGGCTATTGGAGGCCGCACGGTCGCTGGGGCGCTTCGTGGCCTGGGGCGAGATCCCCCGGCACGTGGTGGAGGAGGCTTTTCAGGCGGCCGGTGAGGCGGCCGGCCTGACCTCCTCCGAGTGCCGAGCGACGATCCGCAGCGCCCTGGACTGGTCGATCCGCACCGCCCGCCCGCGGGAGGCCGCATGACCACCGCATCCCGCCGCCTGAAAAGCCTCCCCGACACGGCAGACGGGCCCGGCCTCGCGGACAGCGCGGAGGAACCGGCTCGGGCGGGCGGCCGAGAGAAGGTCGCCCGTCAGGGCGTCCTTTCAGCCCTTCCCAATGACCAGTCCCCGAGCGCCCCGCCCCGTGGCGATGGGCGCGTTCCCGTGGCGTGGCTGCACATCAGCGCGCCCCGCGGCGCCACCCCGACCGCGACGTCGTGGTGCACGTGCGGCCGTGACCGCAGCGCCATCGGTCACCGCAAAGTCCTCGTGCTGATCGACGACCACGCCGCCCACCGCGACGTATGCCCGCTCCGCACCCCCCAGGAAGGGAGGAACGCCGCATGACCAGCACTAACCCGCCCGCGCCGTCCATCGACGGGGCCGCCCTGCTCGACGAGGTCGAAGCGTTCCACCGACGTTTCAACATCTTCCCCACCGAAGCCGCCTATGTCGCCGTCGCCCTGTGGGACGCTCACGCCCACCTCATCGACGCGTTCGACGGCACCGCCCGCCTCGCCTTCCTCTCCCCGGAACCGGGATCGGGCAAGTCCCGCGCCCTGGAAATCGTGGAAACCCTCACCCCTCGCGCGGCGACCACTGTCAATGCCTCCGCGAACGCCCTGTTCCGGCTTGTGGAGGCCGACGGAGGAACCCCCACCCTCCTCTTCGACGAGATCGACACCGTTTTCGGCCCCAAGGCCGGAGGCAACGAAGAGGTCCGTGGGTTCCTGAACTCCGGCTACCGGCGCGGCGGCAAGTCCCTGCGCTGCGTCGGCGACGGCTCCAACCAGAACGCGGAATGGTTCTCCTCGTTCTGCGCAGTCGCCATGGCCGGTCTCGGCTCACTGCCCGACACGATCCTGACCCGCTCGGTCATCATCCGAATGCGCAAGCGCGCCCCGAACGAGAAGGTCGAACCGTACCGCCGGCGCGTTCACGAGAAGCAGGGCCACGCCTTGCGCGACCGGCTTGCCGACTGGACCGCCACGATCCACGACCAGATCGCACAGGCGTGGCCCGAGATGCCTGAGGGCGTCTCCGACCGGCCTGCCGACGTGTGGGAGCCCCTCCTCGCGGTCGCAGACGCGGCGGGTGGCCACTGGCCCGAGCGCGCTCGGGCCGCCTGCGTCGCCCTCATCAAGTCCGCCCAGGAAGACGACGTAGCCTCCTTCGGGGTACGCCTTTTGACCGACCTGCGCGACCGCGTGTTCTGCGGAGCCGACCGCATGCCCACCGCCGCCATCCTCGAAGTCCTCCTCGGACTCGACGACGCCCCGTGGGCCGACCTGACCGACGACGGCAAGGCGCTGACCGCCCGGGGCCTCTCCAAGCTCCTGAGCCAGTACGTACGCCCCGACAACACCCCAATCCGCCCCCGCGGCATCCGCGTCGGCAGCGGCACCCCCAAGGGCTACTACGCGGAGGACCTGAGCGACGCCTGGGCCCGCTACTGCCCCCCACCCCCCGAAAAGTCCGCAACATCCGCAACATCCGCAACATCGCAGGTCAACGAGGGTGAATCTGTGGCGGAAGGCCCTTCCGAGAGCCGCCACATGTTCGCGGAAACCGACACACGCCAACTACGGATCGCTGGCTGACCAACCGCACCCGAAGGTGCCGCCGCGCATTCGCGTGGCGGCACCTAATCCGCAACACAACCGGCATCCGCCACAGATTCAAGCCGCTGACCAGCAATGTTGCGGCGTGGCGGATGTTGCGGATTCCCCAGAAGGTCAAGCACGGACAGTCCCGCCGAGGAGGCATCCCAGATGAGCACCGCCGCCGCTGCGCCCGTCGACCGGCTTCTCTACACGCCCGAGGAGGCCGCCGAAGCCCTCGCCATCGGACGCTCCACGGTCTATGAGCTGATGGCCGCCGGCGCCCTGAAGTACATCAAGCTCGGCCGCTGCCGCCGCGTCCGGCGAGCCGACCTCGAAGACTACGTGGCCAGCCTCGCCCCGCTATCGAACTGACCCAGAACCACCGAGGCGGCCCCGGACATCCGTCCGGGGCCGCCTCTCGCATGGAGGAAACGGATGAGTCCCCGCAAGGCCAACATGGAGTCGAGCATCTATCTCGGCAATGACGGTTGGTGGCACGGCCGCGTCACCATGGGCATCAAGGACGACGGCAGCCCCGACCGCCGCCACCGCCGCGCCAAGACGGAACCCGAAGTGCGCCGCAAGGTTCGCGAGCTGGAGCAGCTCCGCAACAAGGGGCGCGCCCCCAAGGCGGGTCGGAAACCGACCGTCGCTCAGTGGATGGAGACCTATCTCACCGACATCGCGAGCCTGAAGCTCCGGCCCCGCTCTCTCGACGACTACTGGTCGAAGACCCGTAACGACATCATTCCGGGCGTCGGCAAGCACCGCCTGGACAAGCTCGCGCCCGAGCACTTGGAGCGCATGTACCGCGCGATGCTCGACGCCGGCCACGCCCCCTCCCACGTCGTCAAGGTCCACCGCATCCTGTCGCGAGCCCTGAAGATCGCCCACCGCCGCCGCATCATCAGTGAGAACGTCGCCACGCTCGTGGACCCCCCGAGCGTCGACGAGACCGAAGCGAACCCCTTCACCAAGGAAGAGGCCAGGGCGTTCCTGGAAGCTGCGGCCAAGCGCCCCACCTTCATGCGCTGGATCATCGGCGTCGGCATGGGATTCCGGCAGGGCGAGACGCTGGGCCTGCGATGGTCGTACGTGGACTTCGAGGCGGAGCTGTTCCACCCTGAATGGCAGCTTCAGCGGCTCACGTGGCACCACGGCTGCAAGGACCCCCATGCCTGCGGTGCCCGACTGCACCGCTTCGAGCCGTGCCCGCCGGACTGCACCGTCCACAAGGGCTACAAGCGCGGATGCCCGAAGCCCTGCACGAAGAGGTGCACCAAGCACGCGAGTGCCTGCCCGGACCGCAAGGGCGGCGGCTTAACCTTCACTCGACCCAAGACCAAAAAGAGCCGGAACGCCGTCCCGATCCCGCCCGCATTCATTCCTCACCTGCTCGAGCACAAGGCCCAGCAGGACGCCATGCGAGCCGCGGCCGGCGAGCTGTGGCAAGAACATCACGTCGTCTTCTCGCGGCCGGACGGGCGCCCGCTGGACCCGCGCGCCGACTGGGAAGAGTTCAAGGAACTGCTTGCAGAGGCCGGAATCGGCGACCGACGCCTGTACGACGGGAGCCGCCACACCGCGGGCACGATCCTCAACGAGCTGGGCGTAGACATGCCCACGATCATGGAAATCCTTCGGCACACCCAGATCAGCCAGACCCGGCGGTACGTGAAGGGAAGATCACACCTGTCGAAGGACGCCATGCGACGCATGGGAGACGCCTTCATCCCTCGGCCGGAACTCTCGACTGAGACCAGAACTGAGACCACCGACAGCCGCGCGGCCCGCGCCCGACTTCGCCGCCGCATCCGCTGAACAAAAAGCCCAGGTCACACACTGTGTAACCTGGGCCTCAGTGGAGCCCCCTGTCGGATTCGAACCGACGACCTACGCATTACAAGTGCGTTGCTCTGGCCAGCTGAGCTAAGGAGGCGTGCCCGTGCAGTGTACCCAGCTCACGGACCGGCCCCGTCGAAAATTTCGTCGAAGTTCACATAGGCCGGACTACTGACAGACCAGGTGAACCCCAGGTACCGTCTCGATCCAGTTCACCCGTGTGGACTACACCACCGCGGCACTCGCCGCAGTGGATCACCTTCTTTACTCGGATCGTCCGGCACGTTCCTGCCGGTGAAGGGGGCCCATCACCATGGCCACTGTCTCGTTCGATAAGGCAACCCGGATTTACCCGGGTTCCGAGAAGCCCGCCGTAGACGCACTCGACATCGAGATCGAGGACGGCGAGTTCCTCGTCCTCGTCGGTCCGTCCGGTTGCGGCAAGTCCACCTCCCTGCGCATGCTCGCGGGTCTCGAGGACGTCAACGGCGGCGCCATCCGCATCGGTGACCGCGACGTCACGCACCTGCCGCCGAAGGACCGGGACATCGCCATGGTGTTCCAGAACTACGCGCTCTACCCGCACATGACGGTCGCCGACAACATGGGCTTCGCGCTCAAGATCGCCGGCGTCAACAAGGCGGAGATCCGGCAGAAGGTCGAGGAGGCCGCCAAGATCCTCGACCTGACCGAGTACCTGGGCCGCAAGCCCAAGGCCCTCTCCGGTGGTCAGCGGCAGCGTGTCGCGATGGGCCGCGCGATCGTGCGTGAGCCGCAGGTGTTCCTCATGGACGAGCCGCTGTCGAACCTCGACGCCAAGCTCCGCGTCTCGACCCGTACGCAGATCGCCTCGCTGCAGCGCCGCCTCGGCATCACCACCGTCTACGTCACCCACGACCAGGTCGAGGCCATGACGATGGGCGACCGCGTGGCGGTCCTGAAGGACGGTCTGCTTCAGCAGGTCGCCTCGCCGCGCGAGATGTACGACAAGCCGGCGAACCTCTTCGTCGCCGGCTTCATCGGCTCTCCCGCCATGAACCTCGTCGAGGTGCCGATCACCGACGGCGGCGTGAAGTTCGGCAACTCGGTCGTGCCGGTCAGCCGTGAGGCGCTCTCCGCCGCGGCCGACAAGGGCGACCGCACCGTCACGGTCGGCGTCCGCCCCGAGCACTTCGACGTGGTCGAGCTGAACGGCTCCGCCGCCAAGACGCTCTCGAAGGACTCCGAGGACGCCCCGGCCGGTCTGGCCGTGTCCGTCAACGTCGTCGAGGAGACGGGCGCCGACGGCTACGTCTACGGCACCGCCGAGGTCGGCGACGAGTCGAAGGACCTGGTGATCCGCGTCAACAGCCGCCAGGTGCCGGAGAAGGGCGCCCAGCTGCACGTCGTGCCGCGTCCGGGCGAGATCCACGTGTTCTCGACCTCGACGGGCGAGCGCCTCACCGACTGACGCGCATCCGCGCCATCACGCACACGGGAGTCCCGCACCGTCCGGTGCGGGACTCCCGTCGTTCACCGGTCACACAAGTCGGTCACACAACGGGCATTTCGATCCCGTACGTCAACCCTCGCCGAGCAATACCCGGTATGTGGTAGCTCGACAGAGTGACCAAATGTCGCCAAATCACTACCGGCCGCTACTCTCACTCGCGTGACGCACTCCTCTAAGCCGTCGGCGCGGCGTGGCACCGCCCACCGAATCGGCCGTTCCCTCGCTCTCGTTCTGCCCGTCGTCCTGGTCCTCTCCGGGACCCTCGCGGTCACCCGCGTCAACTGGTCGGGCGGCGGCTCCTCGGACTCCGTGCTCACCGTCTCCGCCGAGGACGTCTCCACGCCGGCCAGGTCCCGCGCCCCGCAGGACGTACTGCGCGACCGGCTCCTGCTCGAACTCCAGGAGAAGGACCCGGGCGTTGTTCTCACGCACCTCCAGCAGGAGGTCAACGAACGGCCGTCCCTGGCCCGGCACTGCGTGTCCATCGCCCGCGCCCTCGGCCGCGCCGCCGTGCAGCACTACGGAGCCTCCCGCGCCCAGTCGTTCGCACGCCCGGTCTGCGACACGTCCTTCGCGTCGGGCGTCGCCTCCCAGCAGGGTTGAGCGGCAACGCCCGCACTGATCGCGAGGCCCGTCGGACGCGCGGGCGGACAGCACGTACAGTTCGGACATGACAGGTGATTCGAACGGGCTGATCCGCCCCACTCAAGCCGTCGTGCTGGCCGGTGGCCAGGGCTCTCGGCTGCGTCCCTACACCGACGACCGGCCCAAGCCCATGGTCGAGATCCCCGGCACGGGAACGCCGATCATCGGCCACCAACTGACCTGGCTCGCCGAGGAAGGCGTCACCGACGCCGTCGTCTCCTGTGGCCATCTGGCCGAAGTACTCCAGAAATGGCTGGAGTCCGCGGATCTTCCGCTCCGGGTCACCACGGTGGTGGAGAAGGAGCCGCTGGGCCGCGGCGGCGGCCTCAAGTACGCCGCCGCCCATCTGCCCCACGCCGACCAGCCGTGGTACGCCACGAACGGCGACATCTGGACCCGTTTCTCGCTGCGCGACATGGCCGCCTTCCACGCCGAGCGCGACGCCGCGGCGACGCTCGCACTGGCGCGCCCGCGCATCCCCTGGGGTGCCGTCGAGACGGACACCTTCGGGCACATCACGGACTTCGTCGAGGCCCCTCCGTCGCCGTATCTCATCAACGCGGGTGTGTACGTGTTCTCGGCGGAGTTCAGCGATCTGCTGCCGGCCCGCGGCGACCACGAGCGGACCACGTTCCCGCGGCTGGCACGCGAGAAGCGCCTGGCCGGATTCCCGATTCCGCACGGCGCGTACTGGCGGGCCATCGACACGGCGAAGGACCTGACGGAAGCGGCGAAGGAGCTCGCGGCGCTGGGCCGTTGAGAAGCGACGCCGGTCGGCACGGCACCGCGTCACCGGAGCTCTGGTCAACGCCTTCCTGTACGCGGTGATGGTCCCGTAAAAGCACTCGGGGCTCGGCACACCGTCTGTGCCGAGCCCCGATTCTGTTGGCAGATGGCAGCCGCCGCACGCGGATTCACCGGCGCCGGTGCCGGATCACCGGCGCCCCACTCCGCCTCAGCCGAGGATTCCGCCCACGAACCCGTCCGACCCTCCGTCGTCGGATCCGCCGCCGCTGTCGTTGCCACCGGAGCCGGTGCCGCCGGAGCCACCGCCCGCGGCACCGCCGCCGGAGGAGGGCCCGGAGCTGGTGGCGGGAGGCGCCTGGGGTGACGTCGCACCCTGGGGCGGGGCCTGTCCGGTGCCCTGGGTCTGGCTGGGCTGCCCGGCGCCGCTGCCCGCCGTCTCGCGGGCCGTGCCGGAGTCGGCGGACTGCGACGGTCCGGCCGCGGCCTCCTGACCCTGTGTCGGCGATCCCGAGGCGGCCGGGCTCCTACTGCCCGTACCGCGCTTCTGGTCCGGGCTCTGCGGGAGTGGTGAGCCGGGCAGTTCGTTGCGCGGGGGCTCGCCGGGGCCGGGCACGGTGACGCGCGCGGCGTCCCGCACCGCGCTGCCGAGCAGCGCGCCGACGAGCAGCGTGAGTCCGGCCGCGACGGTCGCCATGAGGGCGCCGCGCCGCAGTACGCGGCGGCGCAGCTCCCAGAGGCCCGCGCGCGGTCCGAGCCTGCGCCAGGCCTCCGAGGCGAGGCGCCCGTCGACCGAGTAGACGGGGGCGCCCGCGATGACCAGCGGGGACCAGGCGGCGAGGTAGATGATGTCGGCGGCCTCGTAGACGGGCGCGGTCTTCCAGCTGACGGCGATGAGGAGCCCGGCGGCCAGCAGCGCTCCGATGGCGGCGGCGAGCCGCTGCCAGAGGCCGAGGAGGGTGAGCGCGCCCACGATCACCTGGAGGAACGCCACACACAGGCCGACGCCCACCGGGTGCTGCAGCGCGAAGTCGTGCAGCAGCCCGGCGACTCCCCAGGGGTGCAGCGAGTGGAGCCAACCGGCCATGGAGCCGTGGCCGGCGCGGTCGAAGTAGACGGGGTCGCAGAGCTTCTCCATGCCCGCGTAGACGGAGACGAATCCGAGGAGGATCCGCAGCGGGAGCAGTACGACGCCCAGGTTCATCCGGCGGCCGGGGTAGTACGCATGCCGCACCCCTGCCGCGGCGGCTGATGTCAGCGTGGCGCCGTGTCGCCGGGCGGCGCGCCCCTCGCCCTCGCCCGCGCTCTCCTCGTCGTATACGTCGCCGTAGACACCGGAGCCGTAGGGGCCGTATGCCTCGGAGTCGTACGTGCCGTATGCGCCCGTGCCGTAGGCGCCCGCGGCGCCGAACTCCCCGCTGGGGAAAAGGGGGTCTTCGTAGGCGCTGCCCGCGCCGCGCAGCTGCGAGAGCAGCCGGATCTCGTCGGTGTCGGTTCCGGGGTGGGAGGTCCCGGCGGGGAGAGGGGTCTCGACGGTGTCGTCGTATCCCGTGTCGTATCCCGTGTCGTAGCTCGTGGAGCTGCCGTAACCGGCGTAACCGCTGTACGTGTCCTGGTCGTTGACGCCGCTGCGGCTGTAACGGCGGCTTCCCTGACCGAACTCGACGCGCGGGATGACCTGGGTGGCGCCGGCGTCGTCCGTGCCGTAGCCGCTGTCGGGCAGTGTGCCCGCGCCGGTGTTGCGGACGGCCTGGAGGAGTCCGGTGGCGGCGGCGTCGCCGGGCTCGGACTTCCCGCTCCAGACGAGCGGGGCGCGGCGTGCGCCGGGGACGCGGCCGGGCTCGGCGTGGGCGCTCAGGTGGCGTCCGATGCGCGGGGACTGGGTTGGCCGCGTGGTGGGGAAATGCACGCGGAAGCTCGCGTGGTTGACGATGACCTGCGCGGGGTCGCACGGCACTTTCACCATGCTCAGCGCGGGAGCATCGTCGAACCCTGGCGAGCTGCCCCCCGTGGGAGTGCGGGGTGTTCTGGTGTCCACACTCATCTAACCGAGTGACGTGTGCTTAGGACACTGCCTTGACTGCCCCGATCTGTCCGGACCGCGTCAAGATCGCCAGGCGCATCGGAAGGGACCCGGACTCGGTCCCGACGGACCGAGCCCCCTCCGTACCCGGGGGTTCAGCCGCGCCGCCGCGCCGCCTCGTACAGCACCACGCCCGCCGCGACACCGGCGTTGAGCGACTCGGCACCGCCCGGCATGGGGATCCGCACCCGGAAGTCGCAGGTCTCCCCGACGAGCCGGGAAAGACCCTTGCCCTCGCTGCCCACGACGATGACGACGGGGCCCTCGAGGGCCCCGAGCTCGCCGACCTCGACCTCGCCGTCCGCGGCCAGACCGACGACCACGATGCCGGCCTTCTTGTACGCCTCCAGGGCCCGCGTCAGATTCGTCGCGCGCGCGACCGGCGTACGCGCGGCGGTGCCGGCGGACGTCTTCCACGCGCCGGCGGTCATTCCGGCTGCCCGCCGCTCGGGTACGACGACACCGTGGCCGCCGAACGCGGAGACGGACCGCACGACGGCACCGAGGTTGCGCGGGTCGGTGACGCCGTCGAGGGCGACGATCAGCGGGTCCTCGCCCTCGTCGTACGCGGCGTTGGCGAGGTCCTCGGGGTGCGCGTACTCGTACGGCGGGACCTGGAGGACGAGGCCCTGGTGGTTGAGCCCGTTCGTCATGCGGTCGAGCTCCGGGCGCGGGGCCTCCATGAGGTTGATGCCGCCGCGCTCGGCCGCGAGCTGGAGCGCCTCGCGCACCCGCTCGTCGTTGTCGATGAACTGCTGGACGTACAGCGTGGAGGCGGGCACGCCCTCACGCAGCGCCTCGACGACGGGGTTGCGGCCGACGACGAGTTCGGACGAGGACTTGCCGCCCCGGCCGCGCGGCGCCGGCTGGCGGCCGGACGCGCGCCGGGACTTCGCCTGCGCGGCGCGCTGCTTGGCGTGCCCCTTGCGCATCTCGGCGGGCGGCGTGGGGCCCTTGCCCTCGAGCCCGCGGCGTCGCTGGCCACCGCTGCCGACCTGCGCGCCCTTCTTGCCGGACATGCGACGGTTGTGAGCGGCCATGATCTACCTGTCTGCCTCTTGGTTCGGGTGAATGTCGTGAGTGCGTACGCCCGTGAGCGTCTGCAGCGTGTACGTCTACGAAGTGTGCCGCCCGTTCGTCCGGACGTCACATTCGCCCTGGTGGTCAGCGCGGACCGAGCGACCAGCGCGGGCCCTGCGGGCTGTCCTCGATGACCAGGCCCGACTGGTTGAGCTGGTCGCGGATGGCGTCCGCGGTGGCCCAGTCCTTGCGGGCCCGGGCGGCCTCGCGCTGCTGGAGCACGAGGCTCACGAGGGTGTCCACGACGCCGTGCAGATCCTCGCTGCGGTCGCTCTCGCCGGCCCACTCGGGGTCGAGCGGGTCGAGGCCCAGGACGCCGAGCATGGCGCGGACCTCGGCGAGCCGGGCCACCGCGCCTTCCTTGTCGTCTGCGGCCAGCGCGCTGTTGCCCTGCCGGACGGTCGTGTGGACGACGGCGAGCGCCTGCGGGACGCCGAGGTCGTCGTCCATGGCCTGTGCGAAGGCGGGCGGCACCTCGGCGGCGGGCTCGACCGGGCCTCCGGCCTTCTCCACCACCCGCTGCATGAAGCCCTCGATCCGCGCGAACCCGGACTCGGCCTCGCGCAGGGACTCCTCGCTGTACTCGATCATCGAGCGGTAGTGCGGGGTGCCCAGGTAGTAGCGGAGCACGATGGGGCGCCAGCGCTTGACCATCTCGCTGACGAGCACGGAGTTGCCGAGCGACTTCGACATCTTCTCGCCGCTCATCGTCACCCAGGCGTTGTGCACCCAGTACTTGGCGAACTCGTCGCCGAACGCCTTGGCCTGCGCGATCTCGTTCTCGTGGTGCGGGAAGATCAGGTCGATGCCGCCGCCGTGGATGTCGAAGACGGTGCCCAGGTACTTGTGGGCCATGGCGGAGCACTCGAGGTGCCAGCCGGGGCGGCCGCGGCCCCACGGGGTCTCCCAGCTCGGTTCACCGGGCTTGGCGGCCTTCCACAGGGCGAAGTCGCGCGCGTCCCGCTTGCCGGTCTCGCCCGCGCTCTCCGGCTGCTGGAGGTTCTCGAGTTCCTGGTTCGACAGCTCCAGGTAGCCCGGGAAGGACTTCACGTCGAAGTAGACGTTGCCCTCGGACTCGTAGGCGTGGCCGCGCTCGATGAGGCCGCGCATCATCTCGACCATCTCCGTGACGTGGCCGGTGGCGCGGGGCTCGTACGTGGGGGGCAGGCAGCCGAGCGCGGTGTAGCCGTCGTTGAACGCGCGCTCGTTCTCGTATCCGATGGACCACCAGGGGCGGTTCTGTTCGGCGGCCTTCTGGATGATCTTGTCGTCGATGTCGGTGACATTCCGGATGAACGTCACCTCATAGCCGCGGTAGGCGAACCAGCGGCGCAGGATGTCGAAGTTTAGGCCGGACCGGATGTGCCCGATGTGCGGGGCGGCCTGCACGGTCGCGCCACACAGGTAGATCGAGACACAACCCGGCACGAGCGGGGTGAAGTCACGAATCTGCCGGGCGCTGGTGTCGTACAGGCGAATAGTCACCGCTCCAGAGTAGTGGGCCCGGGCCAGTGCCCCGCGACACATCCTGCCCTCGGGGTATTGATTCGTGACATCTCTTGACGACCTCGGGTGCCGCCTGGGGTGTCAGAGGGTTCCGACGATCTTGCGAGGGGTGATCCGTACGACGAGACGCTCGGCGTCCTGCGCCGCGGCCGGGTTGAACTCTGCGTACGTCTTGCCCGTGTACTTCAGCGACAGCTCGTCGATGAGTTCCTGTCCGCCCTCGGTGGTCATCTCGGCGGTGCCGCGGATCTCCGCGTAGGTGTACGGGGAGTCGGGGGGCACCACGACGACGCCGGCGCGCGGGTCGTGCCGGAGGTTCTTCGGCTTGCGGCGGTCCACGGTGGTGGAGAACAGCACGTCGTTGCCGTCCCGCTTGACCCAGACCGGCGACGCGTGGGGACTGCCGTCGGGCTGGACGGTGGCTACGACGACGAAGATCGGGCTGTCGAGAAGCGCCTTGAGCTTGTCGGGCAGTTCGACGGACATGGTGGCCTCTCTATTGGTTGACGGCTGTATGAGTTCGTACGGGTACCCGATACTCCGCCACCGCACCGCCGTGCCCCGGCATTGCTCCCTCCGGCGTGCGCGTCACCCCTCCCGGAGTGGGACGACGGTCATCCCGGCGCGGCCCCGACCCACCCACCGACAGGTGACGCACCGACCACGGGCAGGAGGTCGAAAACCCAGCGCGAAGCCCGCGTCACCCCCGCCGAACCACCACCGCCGTGGCGATCGCCGCAAGCCCCTCCCCACGCCCCGTCAGCCCGAGCCCGTCCGTCGTCGTACCGGAGACGGCGACGGGCGCCCCGGCCGCCTCGCTCAGAGCCTTCTGCGCCTCGTCCCGCCGCTTGCCGATCTTCGGCCGGACGCCGATGACCTGGACGGCGATGTTGCCGATCTCGAACCCTTCGGCCCGTACGATCCGCGCGGCCTCGGCGAGCAGCGTCGTCCCGGAAGCCCCGGCCCACTCGGGCCGCGACGTGCCGAAGTGGGCGCCGAGGTCGCCGATCCCGGCCGCGGAGAACAGGGCGTCGCACGCGGCGTGCGCGGCCACGTCGCCGTCGGAGTGCCCGGCGAGCCCGTACCCGCCGCTGTCCGGCTCCTCCCAGAGCAGCCCCGCGCACCACAGCTCACGCCCCTGCTCGAAGGCGTGCACGTCGGTGCCGATGCCGACCCGCGGCAGCGGAATCCCGGAAACAGAAGCAGCAGAAACAGCGGTCTCAGAAGCCATCGTTGGCCCTCCTGCGCGCCAGGACCGCCTCGGCGAGGACGAGGTCCAGTGGACGGGTGACCTTGAAGGCCTCCTCGTGTCCGGGCACGACCACCACGGGCTCACCGAGCTGTTCCACCATGCCGGCGTCGTCGGTCGCGCCCTCACCGCTGAGCACGACGGTCTCGTGGGCGCGTACGAGGGTGGCGCGGTCGAAGCCCTGCGGGGTCTGCACGGCGCGCAGCCGGGCCCGCTCGGGCGTGGCGACGACGGGTTCCGGCTCTCCCTTCTCGCCAGGCTCGACCTGCTTGACGGTGTCGGCGAGGGGCAGCGCCGGGACGACGGCGGGGGCGCCGGCGCGTACGGCTTCGATGACCCCGTCGACCGTGTCCACGGGCACGAGCGGACGCGCCGCGTCGTGCACGAGCACGATGTCGATGCCGGGAGGCAGCGCGTCGAGGCCGAGTTTCACGGACTCCTGGCGGGTGTCGCCGCCGGTGACGACCAGGAAGTCCGTCCAGTCGGGCAGCGCGTGTGAGGCGAGCAGGCTCTTGACCTCGGCGGCGCCGTCGGGCGGGGCCACGACCACGACGAGCGACACGGCGCGCGACGCGGCCATGGCGCGTACGGCGTGGATGAGCATGGGCGTGCCGTTGAGGGCACGCAGCGCCTTGGGGGCGCCGGGCCCGAGGCGCACTCCGCGGCCGGCGGCGGGGATCACCGCCGCGGTGCGGGCCTGGCCGGCGGTGCGGGACTGACCGCCCGTGGGCGGGCGCGAAACGTCAGACATCGGTTCCGTTCAGGTTTGTATGCTCGGCCGACTTGGGTATGGCCCCTGCGGGTGCCCCCGGCCGAAGGCTGGGGAAGTGCCGGGTACGACGTCTCGACCGGACCCTTCCGTGACATCTGGTCGAGTCGGCTGTCCGGGCCCGGCACGCTTCACATCCCGAGCCGTACGAGCCGGTGTCGGTTCGAGCGCCGAACCGATCGCCGAATCGATGCGGGTCGGGTATCGGGAGTCGGAAAGCGAAGAAGACATGCCGCAGCGCCCGGCGACCTTCAGGGTCAGCGGGCACCGCGGCATTTCACTGCGCCGGGCAGGGCGTCGGAGCAACGTGCGCCAGGACGCTCAGGACGCGAGAACCTCGTCGAGCAGAGCCTCGGCCTTGTCCTCGTTCGTGTTCTCCGCGAGGGCGAGCTCACTCACCAGGATCTGCCGGGCCTTGGCGAGCATGCGCTTCTCACCGGCGGAGAGTCCACGCTCGCGCTCACGACGCCACAGGTCACGCACCACTTCGGCGACCTTGATGACATCGCCAGAGGCGAGCTTCTCGAGATTTGCTTTGTAACGACGGGACCAGTTAGTGGGCTCCTCGGCATACGGCGCGCGCAGCACCTCGAAGACCCGGTCCAGCCCGTCCTGACCGACCACATCACGCACGCCGACGAACTCCGCATTGTCCGCTGGCACACGCACCGTCAGGTCGCCCTGGGCGACCTTCAGCACCAAGTAGGTCTTGTCCACGCCTTTGATCTGGCGAGTTTCGATGGCCTCGATCAGCGCGGCCCCGTGATGGGGATAGACCACGGTGTCGCCAACCTTGAACGTCATGTGACAGGTACCCCTTCCGTGGCTATCCAGGGTAACACGAGAACCGCCGGTTCTGAATGGCGTTTTCGCAGGTCAGGGCATATCTCGGGGCTTGACAACAACAACATGGACGTGCTGCGGAGCCCTACCGGAAGCGGGTATTCGCAGGTCGGAGGTACTGTTCGGCCAGAGCGAAACGCGCACGTTACACGCATCCGGAGCCCTCCCCAAGTGGTCGAACGTCCCGTTTTGCCGGATTCTCGACGGTCGAGTTCCGCTAGTCCGTTCGGTGACTGAGGCCACGTGCGACACGAATCCGGAATTGATCACACGGCTCGGTGATCAATTCTCCGGACCGCCATGCATTCCTTACCGGAAATCCGCAAGCGGGTGCCGACGGTACAGATGGCACTGACCAGGCTTATGTGAATGCTGATCGGTATGAGAGCGCATGAGACCGAGAACAGCAGAAGCGCTCATGCGCATCGTACGGACAGTCGAGTGACAGAGGTGGCCTGTGGGGAAGTGCAGCCTGCCGAGGGTGTAGGGGCGGGTCGGGTGCGGCGGCGCGGGAGCGGCTCGGTAATCTGAGCCCGCTGAACAACCCTTAGGGCGGCTTTACGGCCGCCCGCACCGTCGTACCAGCCACGTCCAAGGAGTTGCCGCGCCGTGAGCCTCCCCCTCACTCCGTCCGGGGGTATCCCCAGCCTTCGTCGCGGTGTCCTCGCCGCCGCTGCCGTCGTGTTGTCGATCAGCGCCCTCTCCGCGTGCGCCGCCGGCAACAACGCCCAGACGCTGGAGGTCAAGCCGGACAACGCCGCGACCGCCGTTGGTGACATCAAGATCCAGAACGCCACGATCATCACGCAGCCGGATCTGCAGTCGACGGGTCCGGCGGTGGTCACCGGGACCCTCTTCAACAACGGCACGACAGCCCAGACGCTCGAGTCGATCACGGTCGTCGGCACCAACAAGAAGGCCGAGATCAAGCCCGCCAAGGGCTCGGGACCGCTGACCATCCCGGCCGGCGGCTCGGTCATCCTCGGCGGCAAGGGCAACGCGTCGGCCGTGCTGCCGAGCAGCCGTGAGGCCGTCCAGGACGGCAACGCGCAGCAGGTGGCCTTCACCTTCAGCGAGACCGGCGACGTCAAGCTGCGGGCGTTCGTCGTGCCTGCCGAGCACTTCTTCACCGAGTGGGGACCGAGCGAGAAGCCGAGCCCTACCGCTGGTACGCCGTCGCCCACCGCGTCGCCGACCAAGGCCGGCTCGGGCGAGGCGGCGGCCGGGTCGAGTGCGGAGGCCGGGACGGGTGCGGAGACCGGGACGGGGGCCTCGGACGAGGCGTCGTCCAGCGCCTCGCACTCCTCCGGCCACTGAGACGTACGACGTGAGGGGCGCCCCGGATCTCCGGGGCGCCCCTCACGTGTTGAGCCTACGTACGGGCACCGTACGTCGTGGGTTGTGCCCACCCGTTCCGCCGTGGGGGTACCTCCCAGGCCCTTAAGGCACTGGGGGAGGAACGGGTGCCCACAACGCGGTCTACGGCTCGAACTTGTAGCCCAGGCCGCGGACCGTCACCAGGTAGCGCGGCGCCCCCGGGTCCGGCTCGATCTTGGCGCGCAGGCGCTTGACGTGGACGTCGAGGGTCTTGGTGTCGCCCACGTAGTCGGCGCCCCAGACGCGGTCGATGAGCTGCATGCGCGTAAGGACGCGGCCCGCGTTGCGCAGGAGCATCTCGAGCAGGTCGAACTCCTTGAGCGGGAGGTCGACCTTGGAGCCGGAGACGGTGACCACGTGGCGGTCGACGTCCATGCGGACCGGGCCCGCCTCCAGGGCGGCCGGGGTGACCTCCTCCGGCTCGCCACGGCGGCGCAGGACGGCACGGATACGGGCGACCAGTTCGCGCGAGGAGAAGGGCTTGGTGACGTAGTCGTCGGCTCCTATCTCCAGTCCGACGACCTTGTCGATCTCGCTGTCCTTGGCGGTCACCATGATCACCGGGACGTTGGAGCGGCCGCGGAGCTGGCGGCAGACCTCCGTGCCGGGGAGGCCCGGCAGCATCAGGTCGAGCAGGACGAGGTCGGCGCCGTTGCGCTCGAACTCGTCGAGTCCGTCGGGCCCGGTGGTCGCGATGGCGACCTCGAAGCCCTCCTTGCGGAGCATGTACGACAGGGCGTCGGAGAAGGACTCCTCGTCCTCGACGACGAGCACTCGGGTCACGGAAGGACCTCCGGGGCAGAAAGCGGTTCGTGTGCGTACGGGGATGAGATGGCGGTCTCGACGGGCTGCCCGTTCTCGTCCTCGTCGTCGAGGCCGGGCCGGTGGCTCGAGCGGTCGCGGGCGGAGCCCGCCTCCGGAAGCCGCAGGGTGAAAGTGGAGCCCTGTCCCTCGGAGCTCCACACCGTGACCTCCCCGCCGTGCGAGGCGGCCACGTGCTTGACGATGGCCAGGCCCAGGCCCGTGCCGCCCGTGGCACGGGATCGGGCCGGGTCGACGCGGTAGAAGCGCTCGAAGACGCGCTCCTTGTCCTTGTCGGAGATACCGATTCCCTGGTCGGTGACGGAGAGTTCGATGAGGTCCCCGCCGGGCGCGGCGACCCGGCGCGCGGCTATGCCCACGCGGGTACGGGCCGGACTGTAGTTCACGGCGTTCTCGACGAGGTTGCCGAGTGCCGCGGCGAGCTGGCCGCGGTTGCCCCACACGTGCAGGTCGGCGGTGCCGCCCGAGGCCATGGTGATCTGCTTGGTGCCCGCCTGGTGGCGGCAGCGGTCCATGGCCTCGGCGACGAGTTCGTCGACGCGTACGGGTTCGGCGTCCTCCAGCGGGTCGTCGTTCTGCACCCGGGAGAGGTCGATGAGCTCCTGGACCAGGTTGGTCAGCCGGGTGGCCTCCACCTGCATGCGTCCGGCGAACCGTTCCACCGCCTCCGGGTCGTCGGACGCGTCCATGACGGCCTCGGAGAGGAGGGAGAGGGCGCCGGTCGGGGTCTTGAGCTCGTGGCTGACGTTGGCGACGAAGTCGCGGCGTACCGCCTCGATGCGCCGGGCCTCGGTGAGGTCCTCGACCAGCAGCAGCACCAGGCGCGAGCCGAGCGGGGCCACGCGGGCGGAGACGGCGAGGGCCTCGCCGCGGCCGGTGCCGCGCCGGGGCAGGTCAAGCTCGACCTGCCGTATCTCGCCGTCCCGCCGGGTGTCGCGGGCCATCTGCAGCATCGGCTCAACGGCCAGCTTCCCGCCACGCACCAGGCCGAGGGCGTACGCGGCGGAGCTGGCCTTGACCACGCTGTCCGCCTCGTCGAGGACGACGGCGGAGGAGCGCAGGACGGACAGCACCGTGTCGACGCCGGGGGGCAGCACGGGATCGGTGTGCAGGGAGGTGCGGGTGGGACGCTTCTGCTCGCGCTCGCTCCAGCGGAACGCCAGCATGGCGATGACACCGGTGCACACGCCGGCGATCGCTGCCGCTGCGGCAACCGCCGCGTTCACGTCCATGTCTCCAGGTTATGCGTGCCGTGACCACGGCCCACAGCCATCGGAGTGCCCGCTCGAACACTCGTCGCCCAGAGTTCACCGAGGAGACAGGGGCGGTTCATTTGGTCTGCCGGAAACGGACGCGTACGGCCCGGAACGTGGCAGCGTGGGGTTCACAGCCCCCGACCCCGGAGCCCCGGAGCCCCGACGAAGACGGAGAGAGGGACAGCCACATGCGGGACGCGTACCACGAGGAACTTGACTCGATCGGCGAGGACCTGGTCGAGATGGCCCGCCTGGTCGGGTCGGCGATCGGGCGCGCCACCACGGCCATTCTCGACGCCGACCTGAAGCTGGCGGAGAGCGTGATCGCAGGCGACCAGAAGGTCGACGACCTGCAGCACGACCTGGAGGCCCGGGCCATCGCCCTGCTCGCCCGTCAGCAGCCGGTCGCGACGGACCTGCGGATAGTCGTCACCTCGCTCCGTATGAGCGCCGACCTGGAGCGCTCGGGCGACCTGGCCCAGCACGTGGCCAAGCTGGCCCGGCTGCGCTTCCCGGAGCGCGCGGTCCCGAACGACCTGCACGCGACCATCCTGGAGATGGGGCAGCTGGCGCAGCGCCTGATGGCGAAGGCCGCCGAGGTCGTCATCACCAAGGACGTCGACCTGGCGCTGCAGCTGGAGGCGGACGACGACGAGATGGACCTGCTGCACCGCACGCTCTTCCAGCACCTGATGGACGAGCGCTGGAAGCACGGCATCGAGACGGCGGTCGACGTGACGCTGCTCGGCCGCTACTACGAGCGCTTCGCGGACCACGCCGTGTCGGTCGCGAAGCGGGTCGTGTACCTGGTGACGGGCGAGTACGCGGACGAGCTGCAGCCCCCGACGGGTCCGGTGGAGACGGGCGCGGTCGAAGGCGCCTGACCGCCTCCGACAGTCGGCGGCGCCCCACGGGACACGTTCACGTCCCGTGGGGCGCCGATGTCTGCACCCTGTTCCGGGCCGCCGAACGCCCGGAGACGCCGGTCAGGTCAGCCAGGTCCAGGACCGCGGTACGACCCGCCGTACCGCGGTATCACCCACCGCACCGGCACGGCGCACCGGACTGGCAGCCGCAACCGCAGCCGGCGCCGCAGCCGCAGGCGCCGATGAGCACGAGCTTCGGCAGATCGGGCACCGAGGGCATCTCGGCGGGCGGCTCGGGGGTGTAGTCGGTCTTGGGGGACTCGGCCATGGGGTTCCCTCCTCGAAGGCGCACGTGCGTACGGGCGTACGGCCTCGGGACGTCGCCTCCTAGCCCATTGGAAGCCCACCGGGGCAGGCGCATCAACGGCGCACACGCGCGCCGCCCCACTACCTGTCACACAACGGCGCGCCCCGCGGGCTCGCACACAGCGCGCAGCACACACGTCTCCGCCGGCTCCGATGTCAGGGTGCGACCCCTATCGGTACGCGCTTCCGTCATAGACGGGCTTTCCCGATCCTGACGACATGGACGCGGACGGCATCGAACTCCAGGCTTCCGTGTGCACGGCGCGCACGAGCTGGCCGCCGGTGACTTCAACAACGACCAGGTGGCCGACCTGGTGGTGCTGTCCGCCCAGGGCAACCTGGTCTACCTGGGCTCCTCGGCCGGTCCCACGCTGCAGACCGAGGTGGGCACGGGGTACGCGGGCGCGGCCACCGTGGCCGACTTCGACCTCGACGGCCACGACGACCTCGTCATCGGCAACGACTTCATCTCCGTCACCGACCAGACCGCGCGCGGCGGCTACGTCACCGTGTTCTACGGCGGCGCGGAGGGCATCGACACCACCCGCAGCCGCGTCTTCCACCAGGACACCGAAGGCGTGCCGGGGTCGGACGAGTCCGACGACTCCCTCGGTGGCGCGCTCACCGCCGGCGATGTCACCGGGGACGGCTACCCGGATCTGGCCATCGGCGCCGTCTTCGAGTCCATCGGCTCCGCCACGCACACCGGCAACGTCTGGGTGCTGCGCGGCGGCGCCTCCGGCCTGACCACGTCCGGCGCCCAGTCCGTCAACCAGGGCACCCCGGGCGTCCCGGGCGGCAACGAGTCATGTCGGGCTCCTGAGGGCCCAGGGAGGGCCCACCGCATGAAAACGCCCCCGATCTGCGACATAAGCGCAGGTCGGGGGCGTGATCACGAAACCTACTTCTTCTTGCCCTGGTTCTTGACCGCCTCGATCGCGGCCGCGGCCGCATCGGGGTCGAGGTACGTGCCGCCCGGGTTGAGCGGCTTGAAGTCGGCGTCGAGTTCGTAGGAGAGCGGGATGCCCGTCGGGATGTTCAGGCCCGCGATGTCCTCGTCCGAGATGCCGTCGAGGTGCTTGACCAGGGCGCGGAGGCTGTTGCCGTGGGCGGCGACAAGGACGGTCTTGCCGTTGAGGAGGTCCGGGACGATGCCGTCGTACCAGTACGGCAGCATGCGGATGACGACGTCCTTGAGGCACTCGGTGCGCGGGCGCAGCTCCGGCGGGATGGAGGCGTAGCGCGGGTCGTCGCTCTGCGAGAACTCGCTGCTGTCCTCGAGGGGCGGCGGCGGGGTGTCGTAGGAGCGGCGCCAGAGCATGAACTGCTCCTCGCCGAACTCGGCGAGGGTCGCCGCCTTGTCCTTGCCCTGCAGGGCGCCGTAGTGGCGCTCGTTCAGGCGCCAGCTGCGGTGGACGGGGATCCAGTGGCGGTCGGCGGCCTCGAGCGCCAGCTGCGCGGTGCGGATCGCGCGCTTCTGGAGCGAGGTGTGGACCACGTCGGGCAGCAGGCCGGCGTCCTTGAGCAGCTCACCGCCGCGGACTGCCTCCTTCTCGCCCTTCTCGTTGAGGTTGACGTCCACCCAGCCGGTGAACAGGTTCTTCGCGTTCCATTCGCTCTCGCCGTGGCGGAGGAGGATCAGCTTGTACGGTGCGTCGGCCATGCCCCTGAGCGTAATCGACACGGCTGTCCGGTTCGATCGGTGTCTCGATTGACGGCTGCCGTCAATTCGATGGCGGCCGAGAGTTCCCTCTTTGTAAGTTGCGTTTCGAGCCGCCGCTACTTACATCGATCGTTCAGGGGGACGCCATGCCTGCCGCCGGAGCCGCCACCGGACTCACCGCACTGAGACGGGCCGCAAGGGACAGCGTGGCCGGGCTTCCCCGCGCCTTCTGGTGGCTGTGGACCAGCACGCTGGTCAACCGGCTCGGGGCGTTCGTCGCCACCTTCATGGCGCTGTACCTCACGCTCGACCGCGGGTACTCGGCCTCGTACGCCGGACTCGTCGCCTCGCTGCACGGCCTCGGCGGCGTGATCTCCTCGCTTGGTGCGGGCGTGATGACGGACCGGCTGGGGCGGCGCCCGACCCTGCTCATTGCCCAGACGTCGACGGCCCTCAGCGTCGCGCTGCTCGGCTTCATGCGCGATCCGATGGCGATCGCGGCCGTCGCGTTCCTCGTCGGCATGGCGTCGAACGCCTCACGGCCCGCCGTACAGGCGATGATGGCGGACATCGTGCGGCCTGAGGACCGGGTGCGCGCCTTCTCGCTCAACTACTGGGCGATCAACCTGGGGTTCGCGGTCTCGTCGATGGGCGCCGGCTTCATCGCGGAGTTCAGCTATCTCGCGGGCTTCCTGGTCGAGGGCGCGATGACGCTGGTGTGTGCGGTCGTGGTCTTCGCCAAGCTGCCGGAGTCGAGGCCGGAGCGGACGGCCGCGCAGAAGGCGGACGAGCCGGAGGTGGGGCTCGGCACGGTGCTGCGCGACGGCCGGTTCATGGGCGTCGTGGGGCTGTCCTTCCTCATCGCGCTGATCTTCCAGCAGGGTTCGGTGGGGCTTCCGGTCGCGATGGGCGGGGCGGGGTTCACCCCGGCCGACTACGGCATGGCGATCGCTGTCAACGGCGTGCTGATCGTCGTCCTGCAGATCCCGGTCACCCGCTTCATCGAACACCGCGACCCGCAACAGCTGTTGATCGTCTCGTCGCTCGTGGCGGGATACGGCTTCGGGCTCACCGCGTTCGCCGGGTCGGTCGGTGTCTTCGCCCTGACGGTGTGCGTGTGGACGCTCGCCGAGATCGTCAACGCGCCCACGCAGACGGGACTTGTGGTCCGGCTGTCCCCGGTGCACGGCCGCGGCCGCTACCAGGGCATGTACACGCTGTCCTGGTCGGTGGCGGCCCTGGTGGCCCCGCTGATGTCCGGCTTCGTGATCGACCGGTTCGGCGCGGAGTGGCTGTGGGGCAGCTGCGCGGTGATCGGCACGGCGGCGGCGGTGGGGTACTGGGTGCTGATGCGGGGGCTGCCGGCGACGGACGAGCCGACCGCAGACGAGCCGACGGCGGACGAGGGTACCGCGGACGCCCCGTCACCTGCCGCGGGCAGGCTCGAGAAGCCGGAGGTCAGCAAGCCTGAGGTCAGCGCCGCCTGACGCAGGTCAGCGCACCGCCTGAACGCCGGGGCGGAGGGCGGAGGGCGGAGGGCGGAGGGCGGCGGGCGGCAGGCGGCAGGCGGCAGGGGCGGCAGGCGGCAGGCGGCAGGCGGGCTCAGTCCGCCGGACGCTGCGTCAGATGCGCGAACGCGTCGAGGTTTCGCGTCGACTCGCCGCGCGACACCCGCCACGCGTACTCCTTGCGGATCGCCGACGCGAAACCGAGCTCGAGGAGCGTGTTGAAGCTGCCGTCGGCAGCCTCCAGGACCGAGCCGAGGAGGCGGTCCACCTCCTCGGGCGTGACGGCGGCCAGCGGCAGCTTGCCGACCAGGTAGATGTCGCCGAGCGGATCGACGGCGTAACTCACGCCGTAGAGCTTGAGGTTGCGCTCCAGCAGCCAGCGGTGCACCCTGGCCTCGTTCTCGTCGGGATGCCGGATCACGAACGCGTTCAGCGAGAGCGAGTGCCTGCCGACGAGCAGCGAGACGGTCGTCGACAACTTGCGCGTACCGGGCAGTTTGACCACGTACGAGCCGGGTTCGGGGCTCTCCCACTCCAGCTCTGCGTCCTTGAGCGCGGACTCGATGACCTGCGCCGCCTGCCGTACGTCAGCCATGGAGCGAGCGTACGCGACGGCGGTGGTCGTACATCGCAGCGGTGTAGACGTCCGCCGTGGCCGACGCCGCCGCGTCCCAGCCGAAGGACTCGGCGTGCCGGGCCGCTGCCGCGCCCATCCGGGGCGAGAGCCCGGGATCGTCGGCGAAGTCCCGCAGCACGCGCGCGTAGTCGGCCGGTTCGTGGCCGTCCACGAGGAATCCGGTCACTCCGTTGCGTACGGCCACGGGCAGCCCGCCGACCGCGGCCGCGAGGACGGGCGTACCGGTCGCCTCGGCCTCGATCGCCACGAGGCCAAACGATTCGCTGTACGACGGCATGACGAGCAGCGACGCGGCCCGGAACCAGTCCGCGAGCTGGTCCTGGGCCACCGGCGGCCGGAAGCGCACCACGTCCGCGATGCCCAGCCGCGCGGCGAGCTTCTGCAGCCGCTCGGGCTTGGCGAGCCCGCTGCCGCTGGGACCGC
Organism: Streptomyces sp. NPDC002896; assembly: GCF_040295225.1. Classification (NCBI taxonomy): domain Bacteria; kingdom Bacillati; phylum Actinomycetota; class Actinomycetes; order Kitasatosporales; family Streptomycetaceae; genus Streptomyces; species Streptomyces sp. NPDC002896. The sequence continues at coordinate 35,431 of NZ_JBEOVA010000027.1, forward strand.
CCACCACCGGCACGACGATCCGCGAGCGCAGTTCGGGCCGCTCGTCGAGCAGCACGGCGACGGCACGCAGCAGCACGTCGGGCGCCTTGAGGGGCTGTATGCGGCCGGCGAAGAGCGGGATCAGGGCGTCCAGCGGGAGGCCGAGGCGGGCGCGGGCCTCGGCACGTCCGTCGGCCGGTCGGAAGAGGTCGAGGTTCACGCCCGGGTGGACGACGGCGACCTTGCCGGGATCGGCTTCGTAGTGGCGTACGAGTTCCTCGGCCTCCCCCGCCGTGTTGGCGATCAGGCGATCCGCGGCGCGTACGACCTGGGTCTCGCCGATCACGCGGGCGGCCGGCTCCGGGGTGTCGCCCTCGGCGAGCGAGGCGTTCTTGACCTTCGCCATGGTGTGCATGGCGTGGACGAGGGGGACGCCCCAGCGCTCGGCGGCGAGCCAGCCGACGTGGCCGCTCAGCCAATAGTGCGAGTGCACGAGGTCGTAGTAGCCGGGGCGGTGCCCGGCCCAGGCCTGCATCACGCCGTGCGTGAACGCGCACAGCTGGGCCGGCAGGTCCTCCTTGGCGAGGCCCTCGTAGGGGCCGGCGTCCACGTGCCGCACGAGGACGCCGGGCGCCAGCTCGACGGTGGGCGGGAGCCCGCCCGTCGTGGCGCGCGTGAAGATCTCCACCTCGACGTTGATCGCGGCCAGCCGCTTGGCGAGCTCCACGATGTAGACGTTCATACCGCCCGCGTCGCCCGTGCCGGGCTGGTGCAGCGGGGACGTGTGCACGCTGAGCATGGCGACCCGCCGCGGGCGCCGATGTGTGCCGGGCAGTCGGAGCCGGGAGGGGGCCGCCGGGGAACGGCGCCCGAACCTGGTCACGTACTGGCTCACGTGGCGGTCCTCCTTGCTGCGGGCTGGCAGCGCGATATGCGGGCAATGCGGGCACGGCTGTGCGGAGGACGTGCTACGGCCTCCAAGAGCCGCAACACCGGAGGGGCCTCCTCCCATTCCTCTCCGTTCGCCTTTGCCGAAAGATTCCCGGTCTCCTTTGCCGAAAGATTGCCGCGGCGGGATCGGGGCGTGACCCGGCGGCAGCCTCAGGTGCGACCCGGGTGCCCGGTGAGACGGGTCACACGCGCGTGGTCGGCCCAGGCGGCATCGGGACGCCATCGGCGCAGGTCACGCGGGCGAACGGCCTTCGGCAACGCGGCCGGCGGGAGGGCGCCCGCCCCATACCCTCGTACGCATGGCTTCCCGCACCCCGTCCCGGCCCGTGGGAACGGTGACACGCGGGACCACCAACCCGAACCGGCTGCGCCGCATGGACCGCTGGATCGCCGCCGTCCACGGCCGTCAGCTGCGCCGCGCGGCCGACTCCGTCGCCGTCGACCTCGGCTATGGCGCCGCTCCCTGGACCGCGGTCGAGCTGCTGCAGCGGCTGCGCACTGTCGTGCCCCACGCGCGCGTGGTCGGCATCGAGATCGAACCGGCACGGGTGGAGGCCGCGAAGCCGTACGAACGCGAGGGGCTGCGCTTCCGCCACGGCGGCTTCGAGATCCCGCTGCCCGAGCGCCCCGCCCTCATCCGCGCGGCGAACGTGCTACGCCAGTACGACGAGGACCAGGTCGCCGCCGTCTGGGAGCGGCTGTGCGCGCGGCTCGCGCCGCCGGATCCCGCGAGCGGCTTCGCGGGCGGGCTGCTGGTCGAGGGCACGTGCGACGAGATCGGGCGGCGGCACGTGTGGGTCGCGCTCGACACGTCAGGGCCGCGCACGGTGACGTTCGCGACCCGGCTCGGCTCCCTGGACCGGCCGTCCGACCTCGCCGAGCGGCTGCCGAAGGTACTGATCCACCGGAACGTGCCCGGCGAACCCGTGCACGCGTTCCTGCGCGACTTCGACCAGGCGTGGGCCGCCGCGGCGCCCTACGCGTCGTACGGCGCGCGCCAGCGGTGGATCAGGGCGGTACGCGACCTCGCGGCGGACTGGCCGGTGGTGGACGGGGTCTCGCGGTGGCGGCAGGGCGAAGTGACCGTCAGCTGGGACGCCTTGGCGCCGCGTACGTCGTCCTGACCGGCGCGCAGGACGCCTTGCCGTCGGCGGCACCTTGCCTTCGGCGGCCGGGAACGATCTACGAGGCCCGTTCGTCACACGAGGCGGTGGGGGATCGGAATTCCCGTCCGGCTCTGTCGTATTGAGCCCGGCCGTGGCACCATCCCGAAGGCGTCCGTAGGTTACTGACGGTAAATCAGCTTTGGGGGGCTGAGACGTGATCGGGAAGACCGGGAAGGCGGGCTTGACCTCGGCGGCCGTGGCGCTGGTCTGCGCGGTGACCGTACTGGCGGCCTCGGGAGCGGCGTACGCGAGTTCGTACGCGAATCCGGCGAAGCCGACACCGACGCCGACGCCGACGGCCTCCGGCGACAAGGACCTTGAAAAGGTCCGCGAGGAACTGGACCGGCTCTATCACGAGGCGGCGGTCGCGACGGACGAGTACAACGCGGCCGAGGAGAAGGCCGGCAAGCAATCGGACGAGATCGTCAAGCTGGCCCGCCGCATCGTCAAGGGCCAGGAGAGACTCGACGAGTTGAAGGAGCGCGTGGGCGCAGCGGCGAGGGCGCAGTACCGCAGCGGCGGTCTTCCGTCCGAGGCGCAGCTGATGCTCAGCGACGACCCGCAGCTGTTCCTGGACGGTGCCGGCCGGGTGCGCCAGGGCGCGCAGGCGACCAAGGGGCTGCTCGCCGAGCTGACCAGGACCCAGGAGGACCTGCAGGCCTACGCGAAGGACGCCTCGACCCAGTGGCAGAAGCTCGAGGCCAACCGCAAGGCCAAGGCGGCGGCGAAGAAGAAGATCAAGAGCCGGATCGCCCAGGCCGAGAAGCTCGAGGCCAAGCTCGAGAAGAAGGAGCGCGAGCGGCTGCTGGAGCTGGAGCAGGAGACCGCGTACGAGAACCAGGCCGCCTGGCTGAGCTCCGGAATCCTCAAGGAGATCGACGGCAAGGCGTCGACCCAGGGCAAGAAGGCCGTCAAGTACGCGACCGCCCAGATAGGCAAGCCGTACGAGTGGGGCGCCGAGGGCCCGAAGTCGTACGACTGCTCGGGGCTGACCTCACAGGCATGGGCGGCCGCCGGGCGCGGCATTCCGCGCACCTCGCAGGAGCAGTGGAAGCAGCTCCCGCACATCGACATCGAGGACATGCGGCCGGGCGACCTGATCATTTATCACGACGACGCCAGCCACGTCGGGATGTACATAGGCGACGGGGCGATCGTGCACGCGCCGCGCCCGGGGCGTACGGTGACCATCGCGGGCGCCGGCTCGATGGCGATCCTCGGGGTGGTACGTCCCGATAAGTGAGCCTTGCGTGAGGCGCGGCACGTGACGTACTGCACGTGACCCGCGGCACGTTCAGGCATCCGCTCAACCTCTACGGCGTGATGTTCGTCATCCACAGTGAGGCTTGGCGTGCCCAAATGCGCTACTGAATGCGGCATATGCCAGCGGCTGTTTGCAGCTCGCCATTCCGTTACCGCGGGGGCTACCGCTATGGTCCCGGTCGGTGGGGGCGAAGGTATTCGTTCCACCGTGCCCTCGGGGGGAGGGAAGGAATCCACAACCATGCCCGTACCCATACCGCGGCAGAGAGGCATCCCGGCCGTGGAGAGTGGTCAGGCTCAGGCCGAGCCCACGCACGGCGTGCCTCGCCCCCGAACGGAACCGGCGACGCCGCGGACCGGCGACGCCGCAGACGGCGGCAGGCGCACCGACGACGGTCGCGGCCGTGACGGCGATCACGCCGGTGACGGCGACAGCGGTCGTGACAACGATCGTCACGACGTGGCTCACAGCAGTGGTTCCGGCGGCAACACCGGGATCACGCTCCTGGTCATCGAGGACGATCCGGCCGGTTCGCTGAGCCTTCCCGAGCTGCTCGACTCCGCCGGCAAGCCCGTCCGCGTCCGCACCGCCCGCAACCTCACCGAGGCCGAGCGGCTGCTCACGGACGACGTCAACTGCATCCTTCTCGACCTCGCGCTGCCCGCACCCGGCGGCGGCACGGCGTCCCAGGGTGCGGCCGGCGGCACCAGGTCCGGATCCGGGAGCGGTCCCGGGAACGGTTCGGGGAGCGGTTCGGGCAGCGGTTCCGGGCACGGTTCGGGCAACGGTCCCCGTCCGGACACCGAGGAGCTCGCGACACTCAGGCACGTGCTGCGGCTCGCACCCCGGCACGCCGTACTCGCGCTCACCGCGTCCGGTGACGCCGAGCGCGGCACGGAAGCCGTGCGTGTGGGTGCCCAGGACTACCTGTTCCGGGACGAACTGGACGGACAACTCCTCATGCGCGCCATCCGGTACGCGGTGGAGCGCAAGCGCGCCGACATAGCCCAGCGCAAGCTGACCGAGTCCCGGCTGCGGGCCCAGGAGAACGCCCGCCTGGAGCGGGGTCTGCTGCCGACGCCGCTGCTGGGCGGCTCGTCGCTGCGGTTCGCCGCCAGCTACCGCCCCGGCCGTTCACGCGCCCTGCTCGGCGGCGACTTCTACGACACGGTCCGCACCCCGGACGGCACGGTGCACGCCATGATCGGCGACGTCTGCGGGCACGGCCCCGACGCCGCGGCACTCGGCGTCGAACTGCGCATCGCCTGGCGGGCGCTGACCCTGGCCGGGCTGTGCGGCGACGAGCTGCTGTCGACACTTCAGCAGGTGCTGGAGCACGAGCGCGCGGACGACGAGATCTTCGCGACGCTGTGCACGGTGGACATCGCCCCCGACGAGCGGCGCGCCGGCCTGTGCCTGGCCGGACACCCGTCTCCGCTGATCGCCCGCCAGGGAGGCCGCGCCGAACTCCTGGCGCCGGAGGAGAACAGCGGCCCGGCCCTCGGCCTGCTCGAACGCGCCCGCTGGCCGCGCCGGCAGGTGGAACTGGGCGCCGCCTGGAGCCTGATGCTCTACACGGACGGCCTGATAGAGGGCCGTATCGGCCAGGGCAACCAACGGCTGGGCCAGGACGGCATGGTGGAGCTGGTCCGCCGCCAGCTCGCCGCGGGCCTTAAGGGCGAGGAGCTGCTGGAGGCAGCGGTCAACGAGGTCCGCGACCTCAACGGCGGGGATCTGACGGACGACGTGGCGGTCCTGCTGCTGGACCGGGACCGCGGCCGAGGCCGCGGGCGGTAAAGCCCGCAGGGGCCCTGGTGGATCCGCAGGGCCCTACTGACCCCTACCGTCCGCCGTTGTAGGGCCCGTACGGACCGTCGCTGCTCGAGCCGCGACGGCCGCCGCCACCCGTGATCGACCGGACCGCGGGCCGCACGTCGACCATGTACACGATGGTCGCGATGAGGCCGATGACGGGCAGGAACGACAGGATGGGGAAGAGCAGGTTCACCACGAAGGCGATCCCCAGGATGATCAGCCAGAACGGCTTGCTCTGCTTGTCAGCGGCACGATACGCGTCCTCGCGCCGGATGGCGGCGTCGATCAGAGCGAAGCCGCTGAAGAGGATCAGGGCCACGCTCAGCAGCCACATGAACCCCGCGAACCCCTGCATCAGCACTGCGTCCACCACCCGATTTCCGGCTCGTGTCTATGCGGCCACCGTACCCGCTACCCGAGGAACGAGCCGGGCACTCCGCAAGTGCCCGGCTCGTTCCCGCGACAACGACTCCCGTCTCTGCCCGACCCGTCTCCCGGACTCCCCGGGTGACCGGTCACTTGGCGGGCGGGGTGGTCTTCTTCGCCGTGGTCGTGGTCGTGGTGGTGGTGGTCTTCTTGGCCGGAGCCTTCTTCGCCGCGGTGGTGGTGGTCTTCTTGGCAGGGGCCGCGGCGGTCTTGGGCGACGAGGCCGACGACGAGGACGGCTTCGACTCCGGCTCGACGGTCACGGCAAGCTCCGAGATCTCCTCGGCCGCCTCGCCGCGCCAGGTCCGGACGGCCTGCTCGCCGTGCTCGGCGACCTTCTCGTACGTCTCACGCGCCTTGACCGCGTACTCGGCGGCCACGCCGACGCCGCGCAGGGCCAGGTCCTGAGCGGACTCGCCCAGCTTCTTGAGGTCGGTGTCGATGGTGCCGAGCACCTCCGTAACCTTGGCCTGGATGGTCTCCTGCACCTCCTTGGCGCGGGCGGCGGCCTTGTCCTGGACGGCCTTCGGGTCGGTGCCGCGCACCGCGTCGATACGGGCCGGGGCCTCGGCGCGCAGCTGCTCGACGAGCGACGGCACCTTCTTGGCCTGCTGGTACGCCAGGTCGGCGGTCCCTGCGGCGAAGTACAGCGGCGTCGGGTCCTTCAGGGTCTTACGCAGGTCGTCGGTGATGGCCATGACTGTGGTCCTCCCGGATCACTTCAGCTCGAGGGTTTGTGGTCGTGCTGGTCGTGCTGGTCGGCATCGCTGCCACTGGCCGCGCTGGGCTCGCCGGCCCCGCCGCTTTTGGCGACGGTGTCCTGGATGGCATCCGTGACGACATCCGTAACCGCATCCGTAACGACGTCGGTCCCGGTCCCGTTCTCCTTGCGGAAGGACTCGTAGATCTGCAGGAGCACCTGCTTCTGACGTTCGTTGAGGGACGGATCGGCGAGGATCACCGCACGCGTCTCCACCTCGTCCCGGTCCCGCTCGGCGTCGAGGATCCCGGCCCGCACGTACAGCGTCTCGGCGGAGATCCGCAGCGCCTTCGCGACCTGCTGCAGCACCTCGGCACTCGGCTTGCGCAACCCGCGTTCGATCTGGCTCAGATACGGATTGGACACCCCTGCGGCCTCCGCGAGCTGCCGCAACGACAGCTGCGCAGTGCGCCGCTGCTCGCGCAGGTACTCGCCGAGATTGCCGACGTTGAGTGATGCCATGTCTCGATGGTGCCTCAACCGCGCTAACTTTTGCAAGCAAGTGCTTGCAAAAGTGTGCCGCGCGGCTCCTCGAACGCGTTTCTGTCAATCTCGGGCCTGGCGTCGAGGCACGGGGCTACGGTCATGGACCATGACCGAAGCCACCTACCTGCACGCCACACGGACGGCCTACGACACCGTTGCCGTCGACTACGAGAGCCTTCTCCGCGACGAGCTGAACGCCAAACCGCTGGACCGCGCCATGCTCGCGGCGTTCTCCGAACTCGTGCAGGCACCGGGCATCGGGCCAGTCGCAGAGCTCGGATGCGGCCCTGGCCGCATCACGGCCCACCTCCACTCACTTGGAGTGGACGCATTCGGCATCGACCTCTCCCCCGAGATGATCGCGGTCGCCCGCCGGACGCACCCGGGTCTTCGGTTCGAAGAGGGATCGATGACCGCTCTGGACCTGGAAGAAGACAGTCTCGGCGGCATCGTCGCCTGGTACTCAACCGTCCACACCCCACCAGAGCTGCTGCCGACCGTGTTCGCGGAATGTCACCGGGTGCTGGCCCCAGGCGGCCACATGCTCCTGGCGTTCAAGGTCGGGGACCAGCGTCGGCACCTGGACCAGGCATACGGCCACGAGCTGTCGCTCGATGTCTACTGGATGTCCCCTGATCACATCGCTGACCTGATGAGCAAGGCCGGCCTCGTCATGGACGCCCAGATGATCCGCGAACCCGACGAGAGCGAGAAGCCCCGGCAAGGCCGACAAGGCTTCTTCCTCGCCCACAAGCCCAAGGGATCGTGACGGGAAACCTCAGGTGATGGGTCAGCCGCTGAACGTCGACGCGCTCGCCCGCGGCGCGCACATCTCGGCCGGGCACCTCGGCCGTGAGTTCCGGCGCGCCTATGGGAGTCGCCGCACGGCTACCTGATGACACGGCGCAGTGACCAGACCAGACCGGTCAGGATTCGAGAAGCGCCGGCCCTCGAGCCGCAGCTAGCGTGACCGCCATGCAGGTGGCCCCGGTGGTCCCCCTTCTCAGCGTCGTCGCGACACCGAGCATCGGCTCACCCACGACTGAGATGTCCGGGTGGCCAGTGCCTCGGCGGGCCCCGCGTGGCCGGGGCCCAGAGGCTCCACGGGCCGAAGCGAAGGAGAACCAGACGTACTGCTCGAAGCTTGGTTAGATCGAGCTGAGCCAGGCGACGCCGACGGAGACCGCGAAGGCGGCCCCGCCCAACAGATGGAGACACGATGAGCATGGCCACGAGGACGGATACGCAGTCGCCTGCGCTGCACGCTGCCGACAGCCACGATCTGATCCGCGTGCACGGCGCACGCGAGAACAACCTCAAGGACGTCAGCATCGAGATCCCGAAGCGCCGGCTGACCGTGTTCACCGGCGTCTCCGGCTCGGGCAAGAGCTCCCTGGTGTTCAACACGATCGCCGCGGAGTCGCAGCGGCTGATCAACGAGACCTACAGCGCCTTCGTACAGGGCTTCATGCCGACGCTGGCACGGCCCGAGGTCGACGTACTCGACGGGCTGACGACCGCGATCATCGTCGACCAGCAGCGGATGGGCGCCGACCCCCGCTCCACGGTCGGCACCGCCACCGACGCCAACGCAATGCTGCGCATCCTCTTCAGCCGGCTCGGGAAGCCGCACATCGGCCCGCCCAGCGCGTACTCCTTCAACACCGCCTCGGTCCGGGCAAGCGGTGCGATCACGGTCGAGCGCGGTACCAAGAAGGCGGTGAAGGCGACCTACTCCCGCACCGGCGGTATGTGTACGCGCTGCGAAGGCCGGGGCACGGTCTCCGACATCGACCTCACCCAGCTCTACGACGACAGCAAGTCGCTCAACGAGGGTGCGCTCACGATCCCCGGCTACAGCATGGACGGCTGGTACGGCCGCATCTTCAGCGGCTGCGGCTTCTTCGACCCGGACAAGCCGATCCGCAAGTTCACCAAGAAGGAACTGCACGACCTCCTCCACAAGGAGCCGACCAAGATCAAGGTCGAGGGCATCAACCTGACGTACGAGGGTCTGATCCCGAAGATCCAGAAGTCGTTCCTGTCCAAGGACATCGACGCGCTGCAGCCGCACATCCGCGCGTTCGTGGAGCGGGCGATGACGTTCACCACCTGCCCCGAGTGCGACGGCACCCGCCTCAGCGAGGGGGCCCGGTCGTCGAAGATCGAGGGGATCAGCATCGCCGACGCCTGCGCGATGGAGATCAGGGACCTGGCCGAGTGGGTCCGCGGCCTCGACGACCCGTCGGTGGCGCCGTTGCTCGCCAAGCTGCTGCATACCCTCGACTCGTTCGTGGAGATCGGGCTGGGCTACCTCTCGCTGGAGCGGCCGTCGGGCACGCTCTCGGGCGGCGAGGCACAGCGCGTCAAGATGATCCGCCACCTCGGCTCCTCGCTCACCGACGTCACCTACGTCTTCGACGAGCCCACCATCGGCCTGCACCCCCATGACATCCAGCGGATGAACGACCTGCTGCTGCGGCTGCGGGACAAGGGCAACACGGTGCTCGTCGTGGAGCACAAGCCGGAGGTGATCGCGATCGCCGACCACATCGTCGACCTCGGCCCCGGCGCAGGTACGGCGGGCGGCACCGTCTGCTTCGAGGGCACCGTCGAGGGACTGCGGGTCGGCGGCACTGTCACCGGCCGCCATTTCGACGACCGGGCCTCTCTCAAGGAGACGGTGCGGACGCCCACCGGCCGGCTTCCGATCCGCGGCGCGGAGACGCACAACCTGCAGGGCGTCGACGTGGACATCCCGCTCGGAGTGCTCGCCGTCGTCACCGGCGTCGCCGGCTCCGGCAAGAGCTCCCTCATCCACGGGTCGCTGCATCAACAGTCGGGGGCCGCCGGCGAGGGTGTGGTGTCGGTCGACCAGGGCGCGATCCGCGGCTCGCGACGGAGCAACCCGGCGACGTACACCGGACTGCTGGACCCGATCCGCAAGGCGTTCGCGAAGGCCAACGGCGTGAAGCCGGCGCTGTTCAGCGCCAACTCCGAGGGCGCCTGCCCCACCTGCAACGGCGCCGGCGTCGTCTACACCGACCTGGCGATGATGGCCGGCGTCGCCACCACCTGCGAGGAGTGCGAGGGGAAGCGGTTCCAGGCATCGGTCCTGGAATACCACCTCGGCGGCCGCGACATCAGCGAGGTGCTCGCGATGTCGGTGACCGAAGCCGAGGAGTTCTTCGGCGCCGGCGAGGCGCGTACGCCGGCCGCGCACCGCATCCTCGACCGGCTCGCCGACGTCGGTCTCGGCTACCTCACCCTGGGCCAGCCGCTCACCACGCTGTCCGGCGGCGAGCGGCAGCGGCTCAAGCTGGCGACCCACATGGCCGAGAAGGGCGGCGTCTACGTCCTCGACGAGCCGACCGCCGGCCTGCACCTCGCCGACGTCGAGCAGCTGCTCGGCCTGCTCGACCGGCTCGTCGACTCCGGCAAGTCGGTCATCGTGATCGAGCACCACCAGGCGGTCATGGCGCATGCCGACTGGATCATCGACCTCGGCCCAGGCGCCGGCCACGACGGCGGCCGGATCGTCTTCGAGGGCACACCTGCCGACCTCGTCACCGCCCGCTCCACCCTCACCGGCGAGCACCTCGCGGCCTACGTCGGCAGCTGACCGAGGCCCGCGCGGCACGTACCTGCTGCGTGCCGCGCGGGCACCGCCCCCAAACGTCCGCTTCCCAATAATCCGCTACGGACCGGATTGCTACCCTGGCTATATGACCGCCATGGCACCCAAGCGCACAGAGCCGGACCTGTCGTACCTGCTGGACCACACGAGCCATGTCCTGCGCACCCAGATGTCGGCGGCGCTCGCCGAGATCGGGTTGACGCCGCGCATGCACTGCGTACTGGTCCACGCCCTGGAGGAGGAGCGCACCCAGGCCCAGATCGCCGAGATCGGGGACATGGACAAGACCACGATGGTGGTCACGGTGGACGCGCTGGAGGAGGCCGGCCTCGCCGAGCGGCGCCCCTCGAGCCGGGACCGGAGGGCGCGGATCATCGCGGTCACCGAGGAGGGCGCACGAGTCGCCGAGCAGAGCCAGAAGATCGTGGACCGCGTCCACGAGAGGGCACTGAAAGCCCTCCCCGAGGGCGACCGGACGGTCCTGTTGCGGGCCTTGGGGCAGCTGGCCGGCGGACATCTGGCCGCACCGGCCGAGAGCCCGCGACCAGCCCGGCGGGCACGTCAGCGCGGACAGTAGGCCAACAGGGCGCCGGCCTCTGAGAGTTGGACAACCGAATACCGAACCGTAGTAGATGGTCTGCAACAAAACCATCTGCTACGGTCTCTCCAGTCGGCTCAACTGACAGGAGAGACCGCTATGTCCGCAGCATCTGCCGCTTCCGCTCCTCCTCCCGGCACTCCTCGCGCCACGTCGTCCCGGCCCAAGTCGTCCGCGAGTTCCGCGAGTTCCCCCAGTTCCACCGCGTCCGCCCCGTCCGCCCCGTCCACCCGGTCGCGGAGGCTCGCCCTCGGCGTCATAGCGACCGGAATGCTGATGATCGTCCTCGACGGCAGCATCGTGACCGTGGCGATGCCCGCCATCCAGCACGACCTGGGCTTCTCCCCCGCCGGCCTAAGCTGGGTCGTCAACGCCTACCTGATCGCGTTCGGCAGCCTGCTCCTGCTCGCCGGACGGCTCGGCGATCTGATCGGTCGCAAGCGCATGTTCCTGGCCGGGACCGCGGTGTTCACCGGCGCATCGCTCCTCGCGGGCGTGGCGACGTCCCCCGCCGTACTGATCGCCGCCCGGTTCCTGCAGGGGATCGGCAGCGCGATGGCCTCCGCCGTCAGCCTGGGCATCCTCGTCACGCTGTTCACCGAGCCCAGGGAGCGCGCCAGGGCGATCGCCGTGTTCAGCTTCACCGGGGCGGCGGGCGCATCGGTCGGCCAGGTGCTCGGCGGTGTCCTCACCGACGCCCTCAACTGGCACTGGATCTTCTTCATCAACCTGCCGATCGGGCTGGCGGCCCTCGCGGTCGCCGTGCCCTTCCTGCCCTCCGACCGCGGGCTCGGCCTGACGGCCGGCGCCGATGCCGTCGGGGCGCTCCTCGTCACCGCCGGGCTGATGCTCGGGATCTACACGATCGTCAAGGTGGAGGAGTACGGCTGGACTTCGGCACCGACGCTCGGCTTCGGCGCCCTCGCCCTCGTACTGCTCGCTGCCTTCGTCGTGCGCCAGGCGACCGCCAGGACCCCGCTCATGCCGTTGCGGATCTTCCGGTCCCGCAGTGTCTCGGGGGCGAACCTGGTCCAGGTCCTCATGGTGGCGGCGCTCTTCTCGTTCCAGATCCTGGTGGCCCTCTACCTCCAGAAGGTGCTCGGGTACGGGGCCGCCAGGACCGGCCTGGCCATGCTCCCGGCGGCAGCGGTCATCGGCGCGGTGTCACTCGGGGTCTCGGCTCGCCTGAACGCCCGTTTCGGTGAGCGCAATGTGCTGCTCGCGGGGCTCGTGCTGCTGATCGGGGTTCTCAGCCTGCTCACGCGCGTGCCCGTCCACGCGCACTACCTCACCGACCTGCTCCCCGTGATGCTGCTCGCCGCCGGCTTCGGGCTCGCCCTCCCGGCACTGACCACGCTGGGCATGTCGGGCGCCAAGGACGACGACGCCGGACTCGCCTCCGGCCTGTTCAACACGACCCAGCAGATCGGCATGGCCATGGGGGTCGCCGTCCTCTCCACCCTGGCCGCCTCCCGCAGCGACAGCCTGCTCGCGCAGGGCCGGCCCCCGGCCGAGGCACTGACCGGCGGCTACCATCTGGCCTTCGCCGTCGGCACGGGGCTCCTGGTGGCGGCCTTCGCTGTGGCGTTGGCCGTGCTGCGCCGACCGCGGCGCGTCATACGCCCGTAGGGAACCCGACAGTCCTCGGCCTGCCGTCGTCTCCGTGCGGGAGCGCACGGGCGAGGTAGGGGTTCGCCGTCGACTTGACCGGCAGCCCCAGCGCTGCCGTGGCGGCCGCCAGGGTCATCCCGTACGAGTCCACGGCCCGGCGGACGTTGGGGGCGTCGAGGCTTGCGCCCGTGACGAGCCGGTCCAGGTCGACATAGGCGGAGCGGATGATCTCGATCCGCCGGTAGACGGGCCAGTCCTCGCGCCAGCCCTTGGTGTAGGCGTCGGGGAGCCGGCTCTGCCAGCGGTCGAACATGCGCTGACGGATCTCGGGCCGCGTCGGGGTGAGGTGCATGTGCCGGACCAGGTCGTACAAAGGGTCGCCGATCATCGCCATCTCCCAGTCGATCATGGTGAGACCGGTTCGGCCTCCACCGCGGACGAGGTTCCACGGGTTCAGATCGCCGTGCAGGAGCGCCGAGGCACGTTCGGTGACGTGGTACCGGTCCAGAATCTCCCTCAGCCGGTATCCGTCGGGCAGCCCGAGGACCCGGGCCAGTTGCTGGGACTCCTTGGGCAGCTCCTGTACGAGCCGCACGAGTTCCTGGGTGAGCCAGCCGAAGAAATCCAGTGATTGCGCCGCGGGGTCGAGCGAGGAGTACTCGACCCCGGTCAGCTCGCGGAGCTGGTCCACGAGTTCGTCCGCTTCGTGGGGCAGCAGGCCGTGCACGGGGTGGTTGGGCGGCCGGTCACTGCCGAGCGGCCCCACATAGGTGTGGATGGCGAACTTGTCCCTCTTCGGGTCGCTGGCCCCGAGTGCCAGAACCCTGGGTGCCCTCACCACGACCCCCGAGTCCTCGATTGCACGCAGGACTGCGTGCTCGCTGAGGAAACTGCGGCTGCGCTCCCGACGGCAGACCGCCGCCAGCTTGCGGCGTACCACGACGGGGAATTCGACACCGGGCACCCTGACCACCGAGTTGAGGTGCACGGTGCCCTTGAACACGCGGTCCGCAGGAGCCGCGCCCTCGGCGATGAGCGCGTCGAGGACGGCGGTGTGAGGAAAGTCAGGATGTTCCGGGACGCGCTTGTCCGGCTCCCAGCCGATACCCGTGGCAGACCGTGCACCGACGCGTCGTTCCCGCCGCGCCGCCTGCCAGCGGGTGAGGACCCGTTCGATCTCCGGCTCCTCGGGCAGTTGCCTGAGCCCGAGTGGTTCGGCGGCGGCCTCGAGGGCCCGGCGCACCGCCGCGGAGGCGACGTCCAGGTTCTTCTGGTCGCACGAGTCCTCGAGGGACTTCGCGGCACGCATGATGTCGGGATAGACGGACTGGGCACGTTCGAAGGCGATGTAGTGGCGCAGATCCTTGGTGAGCCCGTTGACCGCAGCCGGTCTGGTGCCTTCCATGGCACCTGCCCATGCGTCGATCACCTCGCCCCACTGGAACGCCGGGTACTGCATCCGGACCAGGTGCGTCGCGAGGTCGTGCAGTGGATCGCCGTACGTGGCGAGCTCCCAGTCGACGCAGATCAGCGGCGGATCCCCGCCGTAGGAAACGATCACGTTGTCCCGGTGCAGGTCCGTGTGGAGCAGGCTGTAGGGACGACGGGACATGGCGGGCACCCGTTCCGCCAATCGGGTCATGGCGTCGTCGGGGATCCCGAGAGCCGCGAACAGCCCTCCGAAGACAGTCCAATTGGGCTGCCGGACTTGCCGGTCCACCAGAACGGCCAGGGTACGCAGGAATCCCTGGCTGTCCCTCTCGTTGCGCGGCCAGCAGTCGGGCAACCGCGGCAGAGCCTCCCGGCGTACCTGGGACATCTGGGCCAGGAGCCCGGCGAGCGCCCTGATCAGCAGGTGGTCGACCGGCTTGCCGTTCTGGCAGATGCTGGAGAGCGGCACTCCCTGCACATAGCTGTGGACGGCGGACCCCGGCCGTTCGGCGAGGCATTCCGGCACATGGGGAAGTACGCCCTTGATGGCGCCGAGAATGTCCGACTCCTGCTGCCAGGTCCTGACCACCACCGGCAGAGCCTCGGCCCTGCGGATCCGCACCGTCACAGAGGTGCCAGCTTCCCGGCCCACCAGACGCGCCATGCGTTCCGTCAGGGGCAGCACGAAGTTCCGGTTGTGATGCCCGCGACTCATCGTCCCGACCTGCTTGGCCTGCCGCACGAACTCGTCGTAGGCATTGTCGGTGGCGCATCCCCAGATGACCGAGGGACTGGGAACAGGAGGTGCGCCCACTGGCCGCTCCTGAATAATCGCGCGAGGGGGTGCAAGAGAATGCACCCCAGGGTGTTTGCACACCCTAGCGGTGGCGCGCGGTCCGCACGACTTGACCGATGCGCTCTCTGGTCTCAATGAGGTATACGTCGCCCTGCGGTGCCGGAGCGTTCGACGATTTGGTCGGGTTCCGTGTCATTGAGCCAATCGGCTCCATACGGAGTCGAACCAGGACTGCATGCTGCCGACGAAAACCGACCCCTGGGAATTCCCGTCCTCGTCTCGGACGTGATGCATGAGCGTGGCGCCGAGCCCGAGCACATCGAGGGCGTCGACCTCTCGCCCGTCGTCCAGAATGATCCGGCGCTCGATCACCTCGTACGGCCCGTGCAGCGCCTCCACGCCGTTGAACAGATAGAGCTTGAAGGCCGGGGTCAGCGGCACGTGGCGGATCTCGATGTCGGCGGTCGGTACGTAGCGCTCGGCCTGGAGAGCGCGCAGCACACCCCTTAGCGACTCCGTGTGGCGCCGGGTGATGGCCTGCAGGCGTTTCGCCAGAAGTAGTGATTCCTCTGCGTCGCCCATCGCTCGCGGATACGGGAGCGGGAGCGACTCGTCCGGCAGCAGCATGCGGAGCTTGATGCGCTGCGGGGCGATGGAGCCGGCGCGAATGCGCTCGGCCTGCACCCGGATGTGCGTGTCGAGCGACTCGGACGTCAGGGTGTAGACATCCAGGTCGACTTCGGGGCGCTCGAACGCTTCACCGATGAGCGGTCCCAGCGTGACACGCCCCTTCCGCGCGTCCGTCGCTACGGAGGAGTGGATCCGCTGGGTTTTGAGCACCCGCGACCCGCTGCCCTGCCGGGACTCGATCCAGCCCTCGCTGGCCAGCTCCCGGAGCACCCGCTGGACGGTGTCCCGTGAGACACGGAACTCAGCGGCGAGTTCGCGCTGCGTCGGCAGCATGCCTCCCACCCGGTAGGTGCCGTCGGCCAGGCGGGAGCGCAGCGTCTCCGAGACATGGAAGAACGCTCGGCCGCCGCCGTCACCTGCCCGTCCTTCTCCGTTGCCGCCCACACGGCGACCGTACCTCTCCCAGCCGACAAGCAAACCGATTTCAGTCAAATGCGAGATCGGACTTGCCGGTTGGTTAAGGGATCAGGCAGGCAGGGGAAATCCAATCCAAGTCAACCAGTCCAATTGGCCGGATGGTTGATCGCTTCTCGGAAAGCGGAGAGGGGTGGGGTCCATGGTTCTCTTCCAGCTGCTGTCGACCGTCCTGGTCCTCGGCTTCGAACAGCTCGTCCAGTGGGAGTACGGCCCGATGGGCATGGTCTGCCTCTGCCTGCTGGCCGTGGGCATGCGGATGCGCAACACGACCTGCGTGTCGCTCGGAGCCGTGGTGTTCGTTCTGCTGATGGTTCAGGCCTGATTCCTGAACACCTTCAGTTCCTGAGCACCTTCAGGATGGACTCCAGGGAGTTGATGACGTGCTCCGCGCCGGAGGCTCGCAGGAGCTTCTCCTTGCGGGCGTTGCGGGCGTAGCCCAGGAAGGCGACCCCTGCCTCCCTGGCGGCCTGGTGGTCCGACGGGGTGTCGCCGATCATCAGGGCGGCCTCGGCGTCCGCGCCCATGGCGTTCAGGGCCCGGTTGAGGCAGTGCGGGTGGGGTTTGAGGAGGTGCAGGTCCTGGGTGCGGCCGTAGATGTGGGGATGGAAGCACTCTTCGAGGCCGCGCGTGGTGAGGTAACTGCGCACCGCTCGCGGTGAGTTGTTGGTCGTGATGGCGAGCCGCGAGCCGACGGCGGTCCAGGTGCGTATGAGCGGGTCCGCGTACGGTGTGGGCCGGGCCGAGCCGACCGCCCGCAGCTCCTGCTGGGTCAGCCGTTCTTCGAGCTCGGCGACGAGGTCGCTGCCGGCGTGTCTGCGGTCGACCGCGCGCAGCACCTCGTGCGGGTCCGGTACCTGGCGCTCGACCTCTGTCAGCAGCCCGTGCAGTCCGCGTTCCTCGAGCCACCGCACCTGGCCCTCCGCGATCAGTTCCGCCCTGTGTCCCGCGAACAACCTGCAGATCGGTCCGTCGAAGTCGAAGAGCACATAGCGAGCGCGCCCGATCAATTCGCGCAGGTTCTCGGTCTCTTGTGCCACCAGTTCAGTCTGCGTCGTATCAGATGTCACTAGGAGAGTGTCAGGTCCGTGGTGATGGTTTCCCAGAGGGCGTTGAACCACTTCTGCGACTCGTCCACGAACGCCGTGTCCCGGCTGCCGGCTCGCTTCTCGAAGGAGAAGAGCAGCGATTCGGTGCCCAGGGCGTCGTACATGTCCAGCGTTCCGCTCTCCACCTCCTCCTCGCGCCTGGTGACCATGTAGTACGACAGCAGGGCCTCGGTGCCGTTGAGCAGGTACAGCTTGACGGGCGGCGTGAAGGGCAGCGCCCGGAATGTGACGTGGACGTCGATGCCGTGCGAGGAGCGCAGCGCGAGCAGGTTGTGGCGGAGCACATGGCCCTGGGCGTTGCGCTGCGACAGCCAGCGCTCGTGCACGGGGTCTTCGTCGCCCTGGTCCTCGACCGAGACCGGGAAGGCCAGATCGATGTCCCGGCTCGGCAGCAGGATGCGGACGTCGATGGACTCGGGGTGGATACGGCCCTCGTGAATGAGACGGACCGGCTCGCCCAGCGCCAGCATCAGGGTCTCGGCCGTGAGGGAGACGACGTCTATGCGCACCTTGGGTGCGGCGAAGGCAGCTGTCAGGCGCGGGGCGAGCGCCACCATGGTGGGCTGCGGTCCCTGGCGCGTCGGCGCCGGCGCCGCGATGCGCGGCGGGCTGCCCTTGCTGATGTTGGCAAGCAGGCCGTCGTCCTGCAGGGTCTTCAGGGCCTGACGCACGGTTCCGCGCTCCACGCCGAACTCCAGCGCGAGGTCCGCCTGGGTGGGCAGGCGGTCTCCGGCTTTGAGGGCTCCGGTGCGGATGCGTTCCCGCAGCGCGTCGGCGATGTCCTTGGGCGTGAGCTTTCTACTGCCGTTCACTGCGACGTTCTCCTGGGTCACAACCAAACGCTACAACTCCATGCCATCTGATGGGAGTTGTTTGTGAGTTGTTTATTCCTTGCGACCAACTGGGGATAACTTCATTGGAGTTGGTTGCCAACTTGGCCAACCGGGTGGAAGTTTACAGCCATCCGCTCCTCCCACCCCGAAGGAGGAACCACCATGCCCGCCATCGCCCTCATCTCCGCCGTCTTCGTCATCGGCTTCGAGCAGCTCGTCCAGTGGACGTACGGCCCGATGGGCATCGTCGGACTGCTTCTTCTGACCATCGGTGTCAAGGCCAGGAACCCGGTCTGCAGCTCCATCGGGGCCGTCGTCCTCGCCCTGATGGTCGCCGGTCCCGCCCTCTGAGTACCCAAACGCCCGAGCCGGGCTCAGGGCACCGTGGGGCTCGAGTCAACCATGAGCCTCAGACACCATGAGCGCGGCTCAGGCGGTCAGCACCAGAGCAGAACTGATCGTGTTCCATAACGAGTTGAACCACACATGGGACTGCTCCACGAACGTCGTGGCCCGCAGCCCGGCCCCCTGCTCAAAAGGGAAGAGCATGGACTGGATCCCCTGCGCGTCGTACGTCTCCAGGTACTCGTGGTCGATCTCCACGCCCCGCCTGCTGAGGGTGTAGTACGCGAACAGCGCCTCGGTGTTGTTCAGCAGGTACAGCTTCACCGGCGGGGTGAAGGGCAACGCTCGGAACGAGACGCTGACGTCGATGCCGTGCGTCGAGCGCAGCGCCATGAGGTTGTGCCGCAGCACCTGGCCCTGGGCGTTGCGCTGGGACAGCCACCGGCGGTGCAGCCGGCTGTCGGCGGTCGCGTGCACCGGCGCAGGGAAGGCCAGCCGGATGTCCTGGCTCGGCAGCAGCACCCGCACATCCACCTTGGCCGGTTTCATTCGGCCCTCGTGGATCTGGCGGAGCGGTTCGCCGATGGCGAGCGTGAGCGACACGGCCGTCAGGCACAGGGCGTCGATCTCCACGTGCGGAGCCGTGAAGGCGGCGGCTATCCGCGGGGCGAGCCCCACCATGGTCGACTGCAGCGGCGCTTCCGGGCCGGTGAAGGCGTGTTCTATGTGCTCGGCGACAGTGGCCGGGCTGCCCTTGGTCACATTGGTGAGCAGATGTTCGGACTGCAGGATGCGCAGGGCCTGGCGTACGGTGCCGCGCTCCACGCCGAATTCCACGGCCAGCTCGGCCTGCGTGGGCATGCGCTGCCCCGGCCGCAGCCGCCCGGTCCTGATCCGGGCGCGCAGTTCGTCGGCCACCTCGCGGTACGACCTGGGTGACGGCCGCTCTGCCCTCTTCCGCCCGTCGACGGCGGCATGCTCCGGGTTCACAACCAAACACTACAACTTCTCGCCATCTTTGGGGAGTTACTGAGAAGGTGGTTATGAGCCGCGCCATCGCGGAGATAAGTACGAGTGAGTTGGTCGCCAACTTGAGCAACATGGTCAAGCTTTCGCAGGGTTGGCAATCGGCTTAGCGGGGTCCGCCTCCCCATCCCCAAGGAGGGACCGTCATGCCACTCGTCGCCATCGTCGTAGCCGCCCTCGCCATCGG
Source organism: Streptomyces sp. NPDC002896 (assembly GCF_040295225.1). Taxonomy (NCBI): domain Bacteria; kingdom Bacillati; phylum Actinomycetota; class Actinomycetes; order Kitasatosporales; family Streptomycetaceae; genus Streptomyces; species Streptomyces sp. NPDC002896. Next base: position 54,955 of record NZ_JBEOVA010000027.1, read on the forward strand.
GTTCGAGCAGCTCATCCAGTGGAAGTACGGGCCGATGGGCATCATCGCCTTCGTCGTACTGACCATCGGCCTGAAGGCCAAGAACACCATGTTCAGCAGCATCGGCGCCGTGATCCTCGTGATGCTGCTCGCCCAGTCCGGCTGACCGGGCCCCAGTACGGCTGACCGGGCTCCCTTCCGGAGGGGAGCCGGGAGCCCGGTCACGCCTCAGCCCCCGCACACCACCTACACCCACGCCACGGTGTGCGGGTCAACGTGAAAAGAGGAGCGGTCAGAAGATGTCCGGGCACCACGGCCGCCTGGACGTACGGAACAGGGCGTCGGCGACGGCGGCGGCGCCCGCCGCTACCTCCGTCACCCGGCCCAGGGCCGCCAGCCGCACCGCCGACTCGTCCCCCAGCCAGAGGGCAGCCAACTCCGCCACTCCCATGGCGAGTCCGGCGCTCTGCGTGGTCGGCGTGCACACGGCCCCGTCGGGTGACGCATCCAGCCGGTAGCGCCCGCCCACGAAACCACCGTCGTCGGCGATCTCCAGTACGAGGCTCGCCGACGACGCGTACGTACGCGCTTCCAGGGCCCGTACGACGTCCAGGATCCGCACCCACAGCCAGTCCGCCTGCGTGGTGATCGCGGCGGCCCGCGGGTCGGGCAGGACGTGGGGCAGCAGATCGTCCGGGGCGCGGTAGCCGCTCTTGACCGTGGTGATCCAGTCGACCGAGCAGACGTACTGCCATAGGGCGCGTTCGGCCGCCGGCGTCACCGCGATCAGGTCGCGCACCTTGGCCGTGTTCAGCGGCTGCTTGGCGTCGCCCCAGTGGTCGTCGGCCCGGTACGTGAGCAGGCCCTCCACCTCGCCGGCCGCCGAGCGGTACAGGGCGTGGAACGGCTCCGTCCACGAGACGCGGTCCAGGACGACGGCGCCCGTGTTGGCCTTCCACCAGCGCTCGTCGCGGTCGATCGCGCCCGGCTGTGCGCGGCGGAAGCGCTCGTGGAGGTCGGGTCCCAGTTTGCGTACGTCCTCGCCGTCCACGAGGTCGATACGGCCGCCGTCGTCCGGGCCCGACCAGCGGGGGTCGAGTCCCGTGCGCGGTACGTCGACGGTCCACTGGGCTGTGGAGGTGGCGGGGCCGAAGCCGTAGCGGCCGTAGATGGGGTACTCGGCGGCGATCAGCGTGGCGACGGTGTCGCCGCGCTCCTTCGCGGCCGCCAGGTCCGCGGCCATCATGCGGCTGAGCAGGCCGCGGCGGCGGTGGGTGGGGGTGACGGTGACGTTCGATATGGCGTCGGCCTGGACTGTGGCGCCGCCTACCGCGGTGAGCTGCTGGGGGAACGAGCGGAAGGTGGCCACGCAGCGGCCGGCGTCGAAGGCGCCCTGGGTGCGGGACGGGATGAAGTAGGAGTTGCGGTCCTCGATTTCCCTGTCGCTTACGGCCGGGGGGCGCAGGAAGCCGGTGTTGAGGGCGCGGATCCAGTCGGGGATGTCGTCTTCGGTTACGGGGCGGACCACTACGTCTGCGGGGCGGCTCATGCCGCCACGCTACGGTTGGCCACCGTGGCTGTCGCCCCAATTTGGGCGCCCCTACGTTTGACGGCACCCGCCGTCGTGGGTTGTGCCCACCCTCCCCCAGCTACCGCTGGGAGGTGCCCCCAGCCCTGCGGAACGCCTGCCCACAACGGGAACGGTCCGTGCCGCCACAACCCGCCCACCGACAATGGGCGAACCGACGACCAGCCGCAGGCTAGGCGCTCAGAACGCCGCGCGCACCGCCCCCACCTCGCGCCCCCCGCCCCACAGCGGCGCGTGGCCGATGCGGTCGAGTACCGGGGCGTCCACGCCCGCCAGGGTCAGGGCCCGCGCCAGTACCGGCCCCAGGGCTCGCGTCGCGCCGTCCTCGACCTTGAACGCCAGCGCGCGGCCGTCCGGCAGGGCGACGGCCTGGACGGCCTCGGCGCCCATCTTCGACAGGGCCCCGGGCACCTCACGCATCAGCCAGGTGTCGGGCCGGCGCGTACCGGCCACGTACTCGGGGTGGGCCCGCATCGCGTCCGCGACCCGCCGCTCGGCGGACCCTTCGGGCGCCAGCACGAAGTGGCGGAAGGCGCGCGCCAGACCGGCGAGGCTGATCGCCATCAGCGGCGCCCCGCACCCGTCCGTACCGACCGCGGCGACGGACTCCCCGGCCGCCTCCTCCACGACCGACAGCACGAGCCGCTGCAGCGGATGATCGGGGTCCAGATACGCGTCCGCGGACCACTCGTTCAGCCCGCACGCCGCCAGCATCGCCGTGTGCTTGCCGGAGCAGTTCATCGTGACCGGGTCCCGGACGAGGCCCGCGGCCAGATACGTCTCGGCCTCCGCCGGATCCAGCGGCAGATCGGCGGGACACTGCAGCTGCCCGGCCGTCAGCCCGTACTCGGCCAGCATCTTCTGTACGAGGTCGCGGTGGAACTCCTCGCCGGAGTGGCTCGCGGCGGCCAGCGCCAACCGCTCCCCCGACAGGTCGAGCCCGGCCCGCAGTACGGCCGCGGCTTGCATCGGCTTGTTCGAGGAGCGCGGGAAGACGGGCGCCGTCACATCGCCCAGCGCCAGCTCCACGCTGCCGTCCGCCGCCAGCAGCACGAGACTGCCCCGATGGTGGCCCTCGACGAAGCCGGACCGTACGACTTCGGCGAGGACCGGGGGTATGGCGGGCGCGGACGACGTGCCGGCGGCAGGCGAGGAGGACATGGGGTACGGCCTTCCAGGGCTGGACCGACCCGCCCCGGCCGAGGCCGCCGGGATCTCCGGCGGCCTCACGTTCACGCGAGCAGGTCGTCTACTTGTGCTTCGCCCTCACGGTACCTGCGGGCGATCTCGGCACTGCAATCGTCGGTCGTACGCTGGAACTGCCGGCGGCGCCGGGAGACCTCCTGCTCGTACTGCACCAGGCGGCTCATGGCGGTGTGCAGTTCCAGGTCGGTGCGGGCTTCCAGGTCCGAGAGCGCGACCTCGGCGAGCATGTCGGCGGCGAGCTGCCGGTACTCCTCGCTGTGGGGCGTGCCGAGTGTCACATGCCGGGCGGAGGAGCGGTTGCGGGCGGGCTGGTCGGTGAGGATCTCCGCGAGCCGGTCGACGATGGAGGACGAGGCCAAAGGGTCCGGCGCGGGTGTGCCCGCTGGGCCGCCTGGCCGTCCGGCATCACTGGTACCGGCCGATGAGCCGCCGCCCGCACCCGCGGCACCGGCACCGGCACCACGGGCAGATCCCCCACGGCGCGCCAGCTCCGCCCGCAGGATGTCGATCCGTCCCTGCAGCAGCCTCCGCACATAGCTGAGGTCGGCCTCGTGCCGCTGTGCGTCACGGCGCAGGGCGCGCAGCTCTGGCAGCCGAAGCATGGTCAGCTCGTGCGAAGTGCGGACCTGGGCCTGGGCCTCCGCCGGGCCGGGAGCGTGGGCCTCGGCCGAGCCTGGAGCGTGGGCCCGGAACGATCCGGGGACCTCGGACTGAGGGCTGCTGCCACCCCCGACGGCGGAAGTCGAAGCGGAAGTGGAAGTGAAAGGGCTGCCGCTGCGTTGCATCGGGGGCCGGAACGCCCCGTCGCCGCCCAGCGCCGCGAGGGCATGGGCGATGCTCGCGTCGCCGCCGCTCCCCCCGTCGTCCTCATGGCGGACCTGCCCCGCGTACCCCCCGTGGTCGGCGGGCGGGCTGCTGCGGGTCAGTGGCACGGGCGCGGCGGGCTGCCCGGTGCTAGGTGTGCTCATGCGTCTCTACCGTCCCCTCGACCGGCGAGGTGAGCGCGTGCGGCGCTCCGCACGTCTCACTGCGTGTGAGCATCGTGCCACCCCAGGTGGCAGCCATGGGGGCGAGTGCGCCCGATCCGCCCCGGATGGGCGCTTCGGGAGCATGCCAAGCGGAGGCCGACAACCCTAAAGGGGGGCTCTGCCGGCCGCGCGGCATGATGGTCCGTATGCGTGCAGTGGTGCAGAGGGTGGACGGCGCGAGCGTCGTCGTGGACGGCGAGACGGTCGGCGAGATCAGCGGCGAGGGCCTGTGCGTCCTCGTGGGGGTCACCCACGAGGACACCAAGGAGAAGGCGGCCCAGCTCGCCCGAAAACTCTGGTCGATCCGCATGCTGTCCGACGAGAGGTCGTGCAGCGACATCGACGCCCCGCTGCTGGTCATCAGCCAGTTCACGCTCTACGGGGACGCCCGCAAGGGACGCCGCCCCACCTGGAACGCCGCCGCTCCCGGCGATGTCGCCGAGCCGCTCGTGGACGAGGTCGTGGCCCAGCTGCGCTCGCTGGGCGCGACGGTGGCGACGGGCCGGTTCGGCGCGAAGATGCGCGTGTCGCTGACGAACGACGGCCCGTTCACGGTGCTCCTGGAAATCTGACCGCCAGATCCGGCCACCCGCACACAGGCTTACGGTCAGGGCTCGACGACGACCTCCTGGGCCGCGGCCGTCGTATCGGCGACGAGCCGCGCGTCCACCGGCACGTTCCGCTTCACGAGCGCCAGCGCGATCGGGCCGAGCTCATGGTGGCGTACGGAGGTCGTGACGAAGCCGATCTTCCGGCCGTCGGGGCCCTCGTCGGCGAGGCGGATGTCGGCGCCGTGCGGCGGCAGGTGCACCTCGCTGCCGTCCAGGTGCAGAAAGACGAGACGGCGCGGCGGCTTTCCGAGGTTCTGCACCCGGGCGACGGTCTCCTGCCCCCGGTAGCAGCCCTTCTGGAGGTGGACTGCGGTGCCGATCCAGCCCAGTTCGTGCGGGATGGTGCGGTGGTCGGTCTCGAAGCCGAGCCGGGGCCGGTGGGCTTCGACGCGCAGGGCCTCGTACGCGAGGATGCCGATCGCCGGGCCGCTGCGCTCGGCGTACGACTCCAGCTCCGACCGCGGCAGGAAGAGGTCGCGGCCGTGCGCGGTCTCGCGTACGACGACGCCGTCGGGCACGGCGGCGATCGAGCCGGCCGGCAGATGGACCACCGCGAACTCGTCGGTCCGGTCGGCGACTTCGACGCGGTAGAAGAACTTCATGGACTCCAGGTACGCGATGAGCGCGTCCTGCGTGCCCGGTTCGACGTGCGCCCAGACCGTCTCGCCGTCGTCGACGAGGTACAGCGCGTGCTCGATGTGGCCGTGCGCGGAGAGGATCAGGGCCTCGGTGGCCTGGCCCGCCGGGAGTTCGCTCACGTGCTGGGTGAGCAGCAGGTGCAGCCAGCTGAGCCGGTCCTCACCGGTGACCGTGACGACGCCGCGGTGCGAGAGGTCGACGAAGCCGGTGCCGTCGGCGAGGGCACGCTGCTCACGGAACAGGTCGCCGTAGTGGGCGGCTACGCCCTCGTCCACGCCCTCGGCGGGGACGGCGCCGGGCAGGGAGAGCAGAGGGCTGCGCTTCGATAGTTGCTGCATATCCACTCACAGTACGACCCGGTGGTCGTCTTTTTTATTTCTCGGCCTGGTTCTCGGCCTGGTTCTGCGCGGGGTTCTCCGCCGCGTTCCCCCTCGCGCTCTCCGCCGTGCCGCAGTCCCTGCACCGCCCGAAGATCGCGAAATGCTTCATATCGGTGTCGAAGCCGAAGGTGTCCCGCAGCTTCGCGGTGAACTCGGCCGCGATCGCGACATCGGCCTCGATGACGTTCGTGCAGTCCCGGCACACCAGATGGATGTGGTGGTGGCGGTCCGCGAGGTGGTACGTCGGCGCTCCGTGCCCGAGATGGGCGTGGCTGACCAGGCCGAGCTCCTCCAGGAGCTCCAGGGTCCGGTACACCGTGGAAATGTTGACCCCCGACGCCGTCTTCCGCACTTCGCAGAGGATGTCGTCGGGGGTCGCGTGCTCGAGGGTGTCGACGGCTTCGAGGACAAGCTGCCGCTGCGGCGTCAGCCGGTAGCCGCGCTGCCGCAGATCGCTCTTCCAGTCGGTGCTCACCACACCTGAAGTCTAGGACTACTTGAAGAAGGCGATGCCGTCGTCGGGCATGTCGTCGGGGAGGGCCTTGGCCCAGCGCTCGACGTCCTCGGGCGTGACGACCTTCTTCAGCTGCGCCGACATGTACGGCCGCAGCGGCACCTCGGGGGTCTGCTTCTCGCCGACCCACATCAGGTCGCCCTTCACGTACCCGTACAGCCGCTTGCCGCCGCTGTAGGGGCCGGAGGCGGCGGTGCGCGCGACGGCGTCCGTGGCGAGGTCGATCTGCGGCTTCTTGTCGGCCAGCTCGCCGTACCAGACCTCGACGACACCGTCGTCGCGGACCATCACGACCTCGACCTTGCGGTCCTTGTCGATACGCCAGAAGCCGTGCTCGGACTCCAGCGGCTTGACCTTGTTGCCCTCGGCGTCGAGGACCCAGGTGTGCGAGTGGTACGCGAGGAAGTCCCGCCCGTCGTGGGTGAACGTGACTTCCTGGCCGAAGTTGGCCTTCTCGCCACCGGGGAAGTCGGTGACGCCCGCGCCCGCCCAGTTTCCGAGGAGGAAGGCGAGGGGGACGAGGTCCTTGTGGAGGTCGGACGGGATCTCGATCATGAGCTGCTCAGACGTTTCCGGAGTGGGTTACGGGGCTCAGCGCTGACCCTGGTACAGCTTCTTCACGGTCAGCCCGGCGAACGCGAGAACGCCGACGCAGACCAGAACCAGCAGGGCTTCGAAGAAAACCTCAAGCACGGGGTGCTCCTCGGGTGAGCGGTGGATGCGGTCCCCCACTCGGCTAGGCCGAGTACGGGGTAAGGACAGGGGCCCGGCCCCACTCTAGTCGGGTGGGGCACTGGCCTCACGGCGAGGTCCCTGCGGACCCGGTTCAGCCGAGGAGTTTCTCAGCCGAGGAGCTGGCTCTGCAGGACGACCGTCTGCTGGAAGGGGACGGCCGCGGCCTTGCCCTTCCGCGACTGCACGACGAGCCCCAGGACGTCCCCGGCGGTGATGTACGCCTGCCTTGTCTGCTCGGCGCCGTACGGCTTGGCCTCGTCGTAGGGGTAGCGCCCCACGTCGCTCTGGGTGCCCGCCTGCGGGAACTTCTCGTCGTGCTGGACCTCCGTGGCGCCGCGCAGCTCGTACGTCGGCGAGTCGTAGCCGAAGAAGTCCTCCCGGATCGTGTCCACCACGGCGGCGGTGTTGAACTGCAGCAGATAGATCCGCGTGTGCGTGCCGTCCGGGGTGGTCCAGCCGCGGGCCGCGATGTGCCGCAGGCCGTGGTCGGTGAACAGCTGCCCGACCGTCTTCCGGTCCTCCTTGTCGTCGTACTCGGCCAGGAGGGTCTTGGTGGCCAGCCAGCCGTCCTCGCCGCGCAGCGCCGCATCCGCCTTGGCGCCCTTGGGCGCGGGCAGGACAAGGGCCCTGAGGTCCGCGTAGTGGGCACCGGCCGTGTTGGCGTCGTCGAAGGGGCCCGGGCTGCCGTCGGGCAGCGGCGGCCGCACGATCTCGGGGTACTCCCAGCGCCCGTCGGACTCCGTCGCCAGACCCGGCACGTCCGTGCGCTTCATCTGCGTGATGCCGTACGCGGCGGACGTGCCCACCGCCGCGAAGACCACGGCGGCGGCGGTCCAGCGGAGGACGGTGCGCAGGACGCGGCGGTCCTTCTTGGGGCGGGCGGCCGGGTCCTCGGGGTAGCCGGCGGTCGGGGGCAGCGGGGGTATGGGAGGCGCGGGTGCGGGCGCCTGCGCAGGCCACTGGGCGTGGGGCTGCGGCTGCGGCTGCGGCTGTGGCTGTGCCTGCGCAGGCCACTGAGCCTGCGGCTGCGCTTGGCCCTGGGTCTGGAACTGCTCGCTCATACCGCCTCCCCCGGCTCGCTGATGCGGTCGAGCTGCTCGGCCAGCATCTTCGCCACACTGCCCTTGTCCAGCGGCTTGACGCCGTACGCGGTGGCGGTGACCTGTATGTCGCCCACGTATGCGGAGCAGAGCATCATGTCGAGCTTCTCGTCCTTGTCCGTGGGCGGCAGGAAGCACTCCGCGTTCTTGTGGCCCTTGATCTCCGGCCCCTTGCGGAAGATCTTCAGGGCGTTGAAGAACTCGTTCTGGAAGGTGACGATCTCGCGGACGGCCTGCTTGTTCTCCATCTGGGACAGCACGACGCTGACGGTGAAGGCGCTGTCGGCGTAGGCGGTGGAGTTGTACGCGGCGTCGGTGCTGAGGTAGCTGCGCATCGCCATGCCCTGGATGCGCTGCTTGTCTATCTCCTTCTCCAGCTGTCGCCGCTGGGTCCGGGGGAGGTCGCGTATGGACTCCTTGTGCAGGGCGGTGGCCTTACGCCCGTTGAGCTCCGCGTCCGCGCCGAACTCGTCGATGTCGGGCCCGCGCGTGTAGCCGTCGGTGCCGTAGGGCAGCAGCATGTCGCCGAGTTTCGACGAGGACCCGGCCTTGTCGTCGCCCTTCTTGCCGGCAGCCTTCCCGTCGCCGCTCTTCTCCTTCGGGAAACGCCAGACGGGCGCCCCTGCATCGCGGTCGGCGGCGTTGACGGTCACGGCCGTGTACCCGATACCGCCGACGACCGCGGCGAGCGCCACGACGGAAGCGGTCACCACCAGCAGGCGTCGACGCAAAGCCGGCTTCTCCGGCCTCTCCTGCGACTCCGGCCCCTGCGGCTGCGGTGGCTGCGGTGGCTGCGGCCATCCCAGCGGCGCCTGGCCTGCCGCCCATACGGGCTCCGCCGGCCGCTGCGGCTCGACCGGCGGCCCGGGCAGGGGCTCTGAGCCCCGGAACTCGCTCACAACCGCCCCATCTGCCGCTTGGCCAGGTCCATGATCTTCTCCTTGGGGATCGGCTTGGTGTCGTAGACCCAGATCTGCATGGCGATGTCACCGCGCCAGGCGATCGCCTCGGCCTCGTACACCGGGAGGTAGCCGGGCTTCTGGTCGGGCTTGTCGTGGGCGTACACCATTCCGTCGCCCGTGCCGGGAAGGGCCTCGCTGCTGCCGCCCTCCTTCTCCGCCCAGTACATCTGTCCCTCGGCGGCGTCCGCGGCGGCGGAGCCGTTCTCCTCACCCCGGTACTGCACGAGCCGGATCTCGACGGTGTACGTACTGCCGACCCGCCAGCTGGTGACGGCCGCGCGCCGGAACTCGTCGGCGACGAGGTCGCTGAAGGCCTGGTCCGGCTTGGTGTACGAGTCCGCGTCCTCGATCAGCGACAGCCAGCCGTCGTGGCCCGACGGGTAGACGGCGTCCCGCGCCCCGCTGGGCCTCATGAGCAGCAGCTTGCGCAGATCGCCGTCGGTCTTCACCTTGCGGTCCTGAGCGGCGGACAGCGGCTCGGGCGCCTTGCCCTTGGACTGCTCGACCACCGGTTGCGAGAGCGGCGGGAGCGGGGTCGGCTTCCGGTCGGCCTGGACGAGGTATCCGGTGCAGATGCCGGCGACGGCTCCCAGAGCCGCGGCTGTCGCGATCAGCAGCGTCGTACGCCCACGCCGGCGAGCGGGTCGTACGCGCTCAGGCCCAGGTTCTTGAGGCGTTTCCTGTGCTTCCTGGACTTCCAAGACATGTCCTCACAGAAGTGAATCGCAGCTTCCGTAACTGCGCGCACAGGAGACCCACAGGCAACAGCCTTGGTTGTGCGGATCTTGATTACGATTCGAACATGGCGAAGAAGCTCGTGATCAAGGTGACCGCCGGGGCCGATGCCCCAGAGCGGTGCTCGCAGGCCTTCACGGTGGCGGCGGTGGCCGTCGCCAGCGGAGTGGAGGTCTCGCTGTGGCTGACCGGTGAGTCGGCGTGGTTCGCGCTGCCGGGGCGGGCCGCGGAGTTCGAGCTGCCGCACGCCGCGCCGCTGCCCGATCTGCTCGACTCGGTGCTGGCCGCCGGCCAAGTCACGCTCTGCACCCAGTGCGCGGCCCGTCGCGACATCACGGAGAAGGACGTGATCGAGGGCGTACGGATCGCGGGCGCGCAGGTCTTCGTGGGCGAGGCGATGGCGGACGACGCCCAGGCGCTCGTCTACTGACCAGGAAGCCGATGGCCAGGAGGCCGACGGCAGGTACCAGGAGGCCGACGGCAGGTGCCGGGAGGCCTGCCCAGGCCGGCTAGCGGTGCCGCTTCTTGCCGTCGAGTTCGTCCCACCACTCGTCCGACGTGGGGTCCCCGGACGGATCGTCCCACCAGCGGTCGTCCGGGCCGCGCCGGTTGGCGATCATCGCGGCGACCGGCGGGATCACCATCGCCACGACGCACATCCCCACCGCCACGGGAATCGACCAGAGGCGCACGACTCCCCAGGCCAGGACGAACAGGGCCAGACACGTGCCCATCATGGCGAAGTAGATATGGCGCCTTCGGGCGTACATAAGTCCAGCGTAGTGCGGGTCCGGCCGCCTCGACCCCGCCCGGCGCGGCCGCATGGAGCTCCGCGCCGCTGACATGCCGACCGCGGACAAGCCGAAGGACCGCACCCCGTCCAGTGGTGGCGTCCAACCCCCTGGGGTGCGGCCCTTCAGCCGTTCAGCGACCTACTCGTGCGCCGAGTGGCACGTCGAGTGGCTCAGACGGCGATCGCGACCTCGGCGAGGCCACCCGTCTGGGCGACGACCGTGCGGTCCGCGGTCGCACCCGGCACCAGGGCGCGCACGGTCCACGTGCCCTCGGCCGCGTAGAACCGGAACTGGCCGGTTGCCGAGGTCGGGACCTCGGCGGTGAACTCGCCGGTCGAGTCCAGCAGGCGCACGTAACCGGTGACGGGCTCGCCGTTACGGGTCACCTGGCCCTGGATGGTGGTCTCACCGGGCTTGATCGTCGAGGCGTCGGGGCCGCCGACCTGCGCTCCACACATGCGTTCTCCTATGTAAGTGAAAGTAGGCCGGGCGGCCGGGATTGAGGTTGCTGGTTACTTGTTGGCGCCGAGCTCGATCGGCACGCCGACGAGGGAGCCGTACTCGGTCCAGGAGCCGTCGTAGTTCTTGACGTTCTCCACGCCGAGCAGCTCGTGCAGCACGAACCAGGTCAGCGCGGAGCGCTCACCGATGCGGCAGTAGGCGATGGTGTCCTTGGCCAGGTCGACGTTCTCCTCGGCGTAGAGCTCCTTGAGCTCGCCGTCCGACTTGAAGGTGCCGTCGTCGTTGGCGTTCTTGGACCACGGGATGTTGCGGGCGGACGGGATGTGGCCCGGACGCTGCGACTGCTCCTGCGGCAGGTGCGCCGGGGCGAGCAGCTTGCCGCTGAACTCGTCGGGCGAACGCACGTCGACCAGGTTCTGGTTGCCGATCGCGGCGACGGCGTCGTCACGGAAGGCGCGGATGGAGGTGTCCTGGGCCTTGGCCTTGTACTCGGTGGCCGGGCGGGTCGGGACATCGGCGACCAGGTCGCGGGAGTCGAGCTCCCACTTCTTGCGGCCGCCGTCGAGGAGCTTGACGCTCTCGTGGCCGTACAGCTTGAAGTACCAGTAGGCGTAGGACGCGAACCAGTTGTTGTTGCCGCCGTAGAGGATCACGGTGTCGTCGTTGGCGATACCGCGCTCGGAGAGCAGCTTCTCGAAGCCGGCCTGGTCGACGAAGTCACGGCGGACCGGGTCCTGCAGGTCCTTCTTCCAGTCGATCCGGATGGCGTTCTTGATGTGGTTCTTCTCGTACGCGGACGTGTCCTCGTCGACCTCGACGATGACAACCTTCGGGTCGTCCAGGTGCTCCTGGACCCAGTCGGCGTCGACCAGGACGTCGCTGCGGCTCATGCTTCTTCTCCTCCGGGGCAGTTGCGGCGGGATGTTCGTCGGGTGGGCGTAAAGCGCGACCGGCGGGCCCGATGGCGGGCAGCGCTGGATGGCGGCGCGGATACGCGAAGGCTTCGAAGGGGCCTCGGGATACGGGAGTCGTGCTCCCGCTCAGAAGCTGCGACAGAGCATGGCGGCGACGCGGCACAGGTCTACTGCCCGCCGCTTCGTAAGATCCGCCTGGTGCTTCATGCGTCCGATCGTAGGGAGGTACGGGCGGACATGTCACCGGCGTGTCGGATAGTGAGACGCGATCGTCCGCATCGTGGATACACGAGTCGGTGAGAGGCGCTCGGCGCAGCCGGGGCGCCGGAGCGGGGAGCGTCGCATCTGCTGTACGGACGGCCTCGTCTCGCTCTTCGGACACCGGACACGCACGAGACGCACACGGGACACCACCCGTACGGAACGACGTCCGGTTTTCTCGCTACCCGGCGAGCTTCACATCCGAACCCGTCACGGAGATCTCGACGCCGTCCCCGGCCGCCTGCACCTTGTCCAGCTTGATGCCGCCGGGCAGCCCGTCGATCTTCTGCTCGAAGTCGGTGATCTCGCGGACGCGATCCTCGGCGACGGAGAAGGGCAGATTGGGCAGCGTGGTGGCGTCCACCTTCACGCTGTCGCCGTCGACCTTGACCGAGCTGAGCACCGACACCGACTCGGTGACCTTCTTGCCGAGCAGACTGCCTGTGAGCTCGATGCCGACCTTGATCCTGCCGTTGCCACCGTCGGACAGGCGGGTCACCTTGGCGGTGAGGCCCGGCATCACCTGGACGGGCTCGACCTGCGCGGCCTTGAGCAGCTCGTCGTAGGAGATGAGGGCGGTTCCGGAGGCCGTGTCGGCGGTCGCGGAACTGTAGTCGCCGGAGAAGGTGACACCGCGCATATGGGCGGACAGCTTGGCGATACGGATGGTGTCCGCGCCGCTGTCGTTGCCGTTCCCGTTGCCGCTGCCCGTGGTGGAGGCCTCGAAGTTCTTGATCCCGATCTCCACGTCGTCGAGCTTGCCGCTCGCGAGCTGGGTGAGGAACGGGAAGCCGTTGATCGACACGTCGGGGGTGCTGTCCAGGCCCTCGCTCGCGCGCAGCCGGTCCGCGGCCTCGTTCTCCGCGAAGGCGACAGCGACCCGGTCGGCGAGGACGAACAGGCCGCCGAGGATGACGGCGATGATGACGAGTACTCGGAGTGCGCGCATGGCTCGGTCTGTTCCCCCTGCCTCGGCGACAGCGGACCACGGCCCGGTCGCTGGCCGTGTCCCACTACCGGGAGCCCCGGTTCCGCCGAGCCTAACGCGGGCGGGCCCCCGGTCCGGGGGCCCGCAGAGGACTTGTCGATCAGCTGTGACGATGGGCGCGAGGCCCGGGCGATGGGCCGGAACCCGCAGCAGGGATCAGCCGAGCCCCCGCCCCAGCAGGTACACGGCAGGTGCGGCCGCCGCCAGCGGAAGGGCGACCCCGGCGGTCATGTGCACGAACCGCGACGGATAGTCGTAACTGGCCACCCGGTGCCCGATCAGCGCACACACCCCGGCGCCGAGCCCCAGCAACGCGACCTGCGTCCCGTCGGCACCGCCGGACAGCGACGCGATACGGCCCACGGCGACTCCGGCCCCGGCTGCGGCCGCCGACGCCAGTACGACGGAGATCACGGTAGGCACCGAAAAGGCCCGCAGGAGCGCTCTCACAAGCACGGCGGCGGCCACCGCGATCCCGCCCACCGTGACGGCGTCCGGCGCGGCCGCCAGATGTCCGGCCGCGACGATCGCGAGCGCCGCCGATGCGACGGTCGCCATCAGCCCGTGCATCCGCTCGTCCGGCGCGGCATGGCTGCGCAGCTGCAGGACGAGGGCGAGCAGCACCCACACGCCGAGCGTGCCGAGGATCGCGGCCGGTCCGTTCCCGCGCCCGGCGACCAGCAGGGCCGCGTCGGCGGCGAGGGCGCCCGCGAAGGCGAGCGCGATGCCCTGCCGGGCCGGCCACATCCCGTTCAGCCGGAACCACCCGGCAGCGGTCACGGCCTGCAGCACGACAAGCGGTACGAGCAGCGCGTACTGTCCGACGGCCGCCGCCCCGGAGAGCAGCAGCCCGAGCACGGCGGTGAGCGCGGCGGGCTGCAGCCCGGGCTCGATGATGGGCGAGCGCCCTTCGGCCCGCGCCCGCTGAGCGGCGGTGAGACTCGTCGTGGGCAGGCGTTCCGCTGGGCGGAACGGGTGGGCACGACCCACGTCGCCGGGCACCTCGGCGTGAGAGGGAACCCCCGACGAGGGGGCGCCATACGGTGCCGCAGAGGTCGGCACCTCCGGCGGCAACGGCTGCGAAGCCGCCCCGTACGCCTGCGGCGGCAGATACGGCTCGTACGTCTCGTACGGCTGATTGCTCATACTGCGGGTGTCACCCTCCTGCGAACGGTGGGAGCACCTCAACCGTGCCGCCCTCGGCCAGCCGTACCGTCTCATGCCCGCGGGTGCCCACGGGGTCCCCGTCGACGAGGAACGAGCACCGCTGAAGGACACGGACGAGCTCGCCGGGGTGGCGCAGACGTGCGGCGTCCAGCGCCTCGGCGAGCGTCTCCGCCTCGTACGGCTCCTCGGCGGTACCGGCAGCGGCCTTGGCGGCGGCCCAGTAACGGATGGTCCCCGCTGCCATGTGCGGCTCCTCTCAGCGGTCCCGGCGATCGTCTGCGTCCATGATGGCGCGTCCCGGAACGGCATCGTACGCAAGGGCGGGCCGCCGGGAAGGGGAGCAACCCGGCGGCCCGCCTGTCAGGGGGTGGTGGCGTCAGCTGACGTCGTCGGCGTCCAGGCGGTAGAGACCGCTGCTGGTGGACGTGGCGTTGGACGAGGAGCCGGCGGAGCTGGAGGAGCTCGAGGAACCGGAGCTCGACGAGCCGCCGTACTCCGAGGCCGAGACCGCCGTGCCGTGCTTCTGGACCCACTTGGAGATCTCCGAGCTGGTACCGCGGCCGCCCTCGCTGCTGATCATGATGTAGTGCAGCTTGCCCTCCTTGACCAGCTGCTTCAGCTTGGCCAGCGTCATGGCGTTGTCGCTGCCGCTCCAGCCGCCCATGGAGATCACGGGTTCACCGGACTCCAGGATGATCGAGGCCGCGGTCTGGTCGGTGGCGACGGCCACCAGCCACTGGGCACCGTCCTGGTTCTTCTTCAGGTACGTGATCATCTCGGAGCTGACGCTGCCGCCGCCCATGCCGCCGCCCCCGCCGGGAGTACCGCTCTGCGTCTCTCCGGACGCCGAACCGGACTGGCCGTCGGTCGCCGAACCGGACGTCGAACCGGAAGCCGAACCCGACTCGCTGCCGGACTGCGACCCGCCCGGAGCGGCCGGCGGCTGCCCCATCTGCCCGCCGTCGGACGACGAGGACGAAGACGAGCTGGACGAGGAGGAAGAGGAGGACGTGCCCGGCCCGCCACTCGGCCGCTGGCCGCCCATACCGCCACCGCCACCCCCAGGACCGCCCATCCCCGAAGCCGAGGCCCCGGCCGTCGGGTTCGTGCCGTTCGTGGACGAGGCGGCCGCCTCGACGCTGTACGCGGCCGGTCCGGCCAGCAGCGCGACGACCGCGGCGAGCGAGGCGAGCCCGATCAGGCGATGCCGCTTGCCGATCCGCCCGGCGACGAGCCCGAGCACGGAGACCGCGGCGAGGACACCGATGCCGGCCTCCAGCCACCCGTATCCGCCGTCCCGCTCGAGCAGGACGATCGCCCACACCGCGCTGACCGCGATGGCGGCGGGCAGCACCCATCCCCACTTCACGGCGGGGCGCTCACGGAAGGCCTGGTACAGGGCCACGCCGCCCGCGCCGCACAGCGCCGCGATGCCGGGGGCCATGGCGGTCACGTAGTACGGGTGGAAGGTGCCCTCGGCGAGCGAGAAGGTCAGATAGTGGATGACGAACCAGCCGCCCCACAGCATCAGCGAGGCGCGCTGCAGGTCCGTACGAGGAGCGCGGCCGCGCAGGATCAGCCCGCCGACGAGGGCGACGATCGCGAAGGGGATCAGCCAGGAGATCTGGCCGCCCATGATCTCGTTGAACATCCGGGCGATGCCGGAGGTGCCGCCGAAGCTGCCGCCCTGGCCGCCGCCGTTCCCGGAGCTCGAGCCGAGGATCCGGCCGAAGCCGTTGTAGCCGATGACGAGGTCCCAGACCGTGTTGTCGGTCGAGCCGCCGATGTACGGGCGGGAGTCGGATGGCCACAGGTCGACGACGAACATCCACCAGCCGCCGGAGACGACCAGGGCGCCCAGCGCCACCGCCAGATTGCGGATCTTCCTGCCCCAGCCTGCCTTCGCCGCGAAGACGTAGACGAGGAAGAACGCGGGCAGGACGATCAGGCCCTGCATCATCTTGGTGTTGAACGCGAAGCCGATCGCGACGGCCGACCAGACCAGCGGCATCAGCTTGCCGGTCCGCACCGCCTTGAGCAGCGCGGCCGCGCCGAGCAGCATGAGCAGGACCAGGATCGGGTCCGGGTTGTTGTCACGGGTGATCGCGACCGTGATGGGCGTGAGCGCCAGCACCAGGGCCGCGATCGTCGCGGCGACGTGCCCGAAGGAGCGGCGCACCATGCGGTACAGCAGCGCCACGGACGCCACGCCCGCGGCCGCCATCGGCAGCATCATCTGCCAGGTGCCATAACCGAAGATCCGGCAGGACAGGCCCATCACCCACAGGGCGAACGGCGGCTTGTCCACCGTGATGAAGCTCCCGGCGTCCAGCGCGCCGAAGAAGAAGGCCTTCCAGCTCTGCGTACCGCTGTAGACGGCGGCCGTGTAGAAGGTGTTGGCCTGGCCGATCAGCGAGAAGTTGACGAGATAGAGCGCGGCCGCGAGGGCGAGGACCGCCCACAGGGCCGGGCGCGCCCAGCGCGGGTCCTCGGGGCGTCCCAGGAAGACCCGCTGGACGCGGGAGGAGGAGTCCGGTGCGCCGGACCTGGCGTGGCGGCGAGTGGTCTCCCGCGCCGACGGCGGCGGGGCGAATTGGGTCGTCATGGGCACGACTGTGACGGCCCTGATTGGGTGACCACTGGGTCCGCCATGTGGGTTGCCTGTGAATTAGCGGATGCACAGGCACGTCACAGGAACGGAGGCGTCACGCCTCGGTAGTCACACAGCCGGAGGCGTCACGCCTCGGCAGTCGCGGGAACGGAGGCGTCACCCTGTACGGGCCGCAGCGCGGCCGTCGCCCACTCCCCGATCCGCGCCAGCAGCGCGTCGTCCGATGCGTGCTCCGCATGGCCCATGCCGGGTTCCAGCCACAGCTCGGCCGCATCGCCGGCCGCCTCCGCGAGGGAGCGCGGATGATCCAGCGGGAAGTACCCGTCGCGGTCGCCGTGGACGATCAGCAGCGGCGCGGGAGCGATCAGCGGGACCGCCTCGACCGGTGAGAGCGGGACCGGATCCCAGTCCCGGTGGTGAATCCGCGTACGCAGGCCGAACCGGCCGACGGCACGCCCCATCGGCCGGGTGACCAGCCAGTGCAGCCGCCGCATGGGGGCGGTTCCCCGGTAGTACCAGCGGGCCGGAGCGCTTACGGCGACCACGGCGTCCGTACGAGCGTCAGCATCCATACGAGAGTCACCCCCTGCACCGGAACCCGCGCTCGCACCCGCCCCGTCGCCGTACAGCGCCGCATGCCGCAGCACCACCGAGCCGCCCATGGAGAAGCCCACCGTCGCGATGCGCGTATGCCCCAGCTCGCGGGCCCACTGCACGGCGGCCGCCAGGTCGAGCACCTCCCGGTCGCCGACGGTGGAGCGTCCGCCGGACGCCCCGTGGCCGCGGAAGGAGAAGGTGATGACGGGCGCGTGCCGGCCGAGGACACCGGCGACCCGGCGTACATGGGGTCGCTCCAGATCACCGGTGAAACCGTGCGCGATCACAATCGCGGGCTCCTGGAACGCGCCCGACCCCGGCTCGTAAAGCGCGTCGATGACCACCCCGTCATCCGTATGGAGGAGTCCGCGCTGCGTCCCTCCCGTGACCCGGTGCACAGAAGATCGCGTGACTTGACCTGCCGGAACGGAACGCATGTGGGCTATTCTGCTGGACAGAGGATCCGGGCAGCGACGCCCCCGGGTCCTTTTGCGCTTTCAGACGTGTCGTATACGAAGCCGTATACGACCTGGCCACGGACCCCGTGGCGGCATGGAGGCGCAGCGGTTTCCCAGGGACGCGGGGACCCGCACAGTACGAAGCAGTGCCGCGCGTAATACGTCCTCGCAGGGACCGAGGAGGGAACCGACGTAATGGGCGAGCTGACCGTGCACGACGTAACGACGACCCAGGCAGGTGGGGCGCGATGAGTTCTCTGCTGCTCCTGACGAACGCCCTCCAGCCGTCGACGGAGGTGCTCCCCGCCCTCGGCCTGCTCCTGCACAACGTGCGAGTGGCCCCGGCGGAAGGACCCGCTCTCGTCGACACCCCGGGTGCCGACGTGATTCTTATCGACGGCCGACGCGACCTGCCACAGGTGCGGAGCCTGTGCCAGCTGCTGCGGTCCACCGGGCCCGGCTGTCCGCTGATCCTCGTCGTGACGGAGGGCGGTCTCGCGGCCGTCACCGCCGACTGGGGCATCGACGACGTACTGCTCGACACCGCGGGTCCGGCCGAGGTCGAGGCGCGGCTGCGGCTCGCCATGGGCCGCCAGCAGATCACCGCGGACGACAGTCCGATGGAGATCCGCAACGGCGACCTGTCGGTGGACGAGGCGACGTACAGCGCGAAGCTGAAGGGCCGGGTCCTGGACCTGACCTTCAAGGAGTTCGAGCTGCTGAAGTACCTGGCCCAGCACCCGGGCCGCGTCTTCACGCGCGCCCAGCTCCTGCAGGAGGTCTGGGGCTACGACTACTTCGGCGGTACGCGCACGGTCGACGTGCACGTGCGGCGACTGCGGGCCAAGCTCGGCCCGGAGCACGAGTCGCTGATCGGAACCGTCCGGAATGTCGGTTATCGGTTCGTCACTCCGGAGAAGGCCGAGCGCGGCGCCGACGGTGCCGTTGCCAAGGCTCCGACGCCTCCTGTGGAGGACGAGGCGGCCGAGGCGCCGCCCGTTCTGGAGGCCGAACCGGAAGAAGCAGCAGTACGCCCTGCCCAGAGGTAGGTCCATCCGCGTAGACTCCGCGCGTGGCCAAGGTAACCAGGGATGACGTGGCACGGCTGGCGGGTACGTCCACAGCCGTCGTGAGCTATGTCATCAACAACGGACCCCGGCCGGTTGCCCCGGCCACGCGCGAGCGCGTTCTCGCCGCGATCAAGGAGCTGGGCTACCGGCCCGACCGGGTGGCGCAGGCGATGGCCTCGCGCCGCACGGACCTCATAGGCATGATCGTGCCGGACGCGCGCCAGCCGTTCTTCGGGGAGATGGCGCACGCGGTCGAGCAGGCCGCCGCCGAGCGCGGAAAGATGGTGCTCGTCGGCAACTCCGACTATCTGGACGAGCGCGAGGTCCACTACCTGCGTGCCTTCCTCGGCATGCGGGTCTCCGGGCTGATCCTCGTCAGCCAGGGCCCCAGTGAGACGGCCGCCGCCGAGATCGACGCCTGGGACGCGCGCGTGGTGCTGCTGCACCGGCGGCCCGAGGCCATAGAGGACGTCGCCGTCGTCACGGACGACATCGGTGGCGCGCAGCTCGCGACCCGCCATCTGCTGGAGCACGGCCACGAGTACGTCGCCTGCCTCGGTATCACCGAGGCGACCCCGGTCGTCGGCGACCCGGTCGCCGACCACGTCGAGGGCTGGCGCCGCGCGATGCGGGAGGCCGGCCGGCCGACCGAGGGCCGCCTCTTCCAGGCCCCCTACAACCGCTACGACTCGTACAAGGTCGCGCTGCGCCTGCTGGCCGGGCCCGACCGGCCTCCGGCCATCGTGTGCGCCACGGACGACCAGGCGATCGGCGTGCTGCGGGCCGCCCGCGAGCTGCGTATCGACGTGCCCGGCGAGCTGGCCGTGGCCGGCTTCGACGACGTCAAGGAAGCGGCGCTGACGGATCCGCCGCTCACCACGGTCGCATCGGACCGCCCGGCGATGGCCCGCGCCGCAGTCGACCTCGTGCTGGACGACAGCCTCCGCGTCGCCGGCTCCCGCCGCGAGCGGCTGAAGCTGTTCCCGTCGCGGCTGGTGGTACGGCGCTCCTGCGGGTGCGCCTGATCGGTTGACGGCTCGCCACCGGTTCTGTGGGCAGGCGTTCCGCAAGGCGATGGGGGTACCTCCCATGCCCACGGCGGTGCGCCCGGATCCGCCCGGGCGACACCAGGTGGCCGGACTAGTAGCCGGTCGGCAGCGCCTCGGCGGTAGCCGGAGGCGCGGTCGCCGCGCCCGGTAGCCGCATCGTCGCCACCGTTCCGCCGCCCTCGGCGGGGCTGAGCGTCACCTCGCCGCCGGACTGCTGCACCGTGCGAGCCACGATCGACAGGCCGAGGCCGGAGCCGGGGAGTGCGCGGGCCGACGGGGAGCGCCAGAAGCGGTCGAAGACGTGCGGCAGCTCGTCGGCGGGGATGCCGGGCCCGCGGTCGCGCACCGTCAGTTCGCCCCCGTCGAGCACGACGTCGATGGTGGCGCCCTCCGGGCTGAACTTCACCGCATTGTCCAGGATGTTCACGATCGCCCGCTCCAGGGCCGCCGGCTCGGAGCGCACGTACCACGGCTTGAGGTCGGCGGTGATCGTCAGCTCCGGGCCGCGCAGACGGGCGCGGCGCAGGGCCTCATCGGCGATGTCGTGCAACGCGACGACCTCGGCCTTGTCCCCCTGCTGACCCGAGTCGGAACGGGACAGCTCCTGCAGGTCGCCGATCAGCGCGGCCAGCTCCGACATCTGCGCCGTCACGGACGCGAGCAGCGCCTTGCGGTGCTCCGGCGGGATGGCCCGTCCGGTCTCCTCGCTGCGGACGAGCAGCTCGATGTTGGTGCGGAGGGAGGTCAGCGGGGTACGGAGTTCGTGGCCCGCGTCCGCGATCAGCTGCTGCTGCAGATCCCGTGAGGACGCCAGCGCGGACGTCATCGAGTTGAAGGAGCGCGAGAGGCGAGCGATCTCGTCGTCGCCCTCGGCCGGGATACGGACGGTGAGGTCCTCGGTACGGGCCACGTGTTCGACGGCTTCGGTGAGGGTGTCGACCGGGCGCAGGCCGGCCCGCGCCACCGCCAGTCCCGCTGCGCCGGCGCCGACGACACCGATACCCGAGACCAGGAGGAGGACGAGGGCGAGGTCGTTGAGGGTCTTCTCGGTGTCCTGCAGGGGCAGGGCGACCAGAAGAGCATGGTTGTCGACCAGTGACTGCCCGCCGGGGCCGTTGTCGGCGATCAGGGGCAGGATCAGCACCCGCACGTCGTTGCCGTCGCTGTCGGTGCCGTTGCGGAACATCCCCATGCCGCGGGTCGTGCCCTTCGCCACTTCCTTGTCGGCGCCGACGACGTTCACCTTGCCCGCGGAGTACGGGAAGACGCACGGGGTGCCGTCGGACTTGATCACCTGCATGTAATAGGTGGACGGCTGGGGACCGAAATCGCCCTGCTCGGGCGTGGACTGACTGCAGTCGCCCAGGACCTCGCCGAGGAGGGAGGCCCGAACCGGGGAGTTCGCCGCCCGCAGGTCGTCCTCGACCGCGTCGTACAGCTTGCCGCGCACGATGAACCAGCAGGTCATCGACACGGCCGCCACCGCGAACGCCACCGCGGCGGCGACCAGCAGCGCCAGCCGCGAGCGAAGTGGCAGGGATCGGTATCGCTTGATCACTCGGCGCCACCCGACCTCAGGACGTACCCCACACCGCGCACCGTGTGCACGAGGCGCGGCTCGCCGCCCGACTCGGTCTTGCGGCGCAGGTACATGACGTACACGTCGAGAGAGTTCGAGGAGGGCTCGAAGTCGAAGCCCCAGACCGCCTTGAGGATCTGCTCACGCGTGAGGACCTGGCGCGGGTGCGCGAGGAACATCTCGAGGAGCGTGAACTCGGTGCGGGTCAGCTCGACGGGCCGCCCGCCGCGGGTGACCTCGCGCGTGGCGAGGTCCATCCGCAGGTCGGCGAAGGTGAGCGCGTCGTCCTCCTGCGCGCCGACCGCCGTGGCGGCGTACGTGCTGCGGCGCAGCAGGGCCCGGATACGGGCGAACAGCTCGTCCAGTTCGAACGGCTTGACCAGGTAGTCGTCGGCGCCCGCGTCAAGGCCGGTGACGCGGTCGCCGACCGTGTCGCGGGCTGTCAGCATCAGGATGGGCGTCGTCGTGCCCGCGCCGCGCATCCGGCGGGCCGCGGTGAGGCCGTCCATGCGGGGCATCTGGATGTCGAGGACGACGAGGTCGGGCTGGTACGCGGTGGCCTTCTCCAGGGCGTCCGCGCCGTCGACGGCGACCTCGGTGTCGTATCCCTCGAAGACGAGGCTCCGCTGGAGAGCCTCCCGCACGGCGGGCTCGTCGTCGACGATCAGAATGCGCTGCGGTTCGCCTTCGGCGGGGCTCATGCGGGTTTCTTCCTCGGGGTCCGGTTCGTCTTGGGGACAGGTAACAGCGTCGCATGGCGTGCGGGGCGTGTACGCACATGCCGGGGCGTGGGCCGCCCTCTTGGGGCTGCACCCACGCCGTACGACGCCCTAAGCCATGTTCACGCGCACCCGCCGTGGTGGGTTGTGCCCGCGGCAGTCGCTGGCCTGCGGTTCAGCACATTGCCAGGGTGAGCCGCTTCAGCGGGACCTTGCGGCGGTGGGGGCGGGCGGAGCTGGTGCGGAGGCCCATCAGCTGGGGCTGCGGGATCGCCACCTCCGGCGCCCGCACCGTCGACTGCGTCTGCGTCTCCGTCTGCGGAGCGTGGAGTTCGTACGCCACGGCCAGGGCCAGGGTGACCCCGGCGGGGACGACGGGGCCGGTCACCTCGTGCACAACCTGCTTGATCATGTCGTACTCCTTACCGGTGGTGGTGCAAGCTCAGCTCTGGGAGCCGGAGCGCAGTTTGTCCAGGTCGGACTTGACGGTGTTGATCGGGATCGCGAAGCCCAGGCCCACGCTGCCCGCGCTGGACGAGCTGCTCGACGAGGTCGGCGAGTACATGGCGGAGTTGATGCCGATGATGTTGCCGTTCATGTCGATCAGCGCGCCGCCGGAGTTGCCCGGGTTGAGCGAGGCGTCGGTCTGCAGGGCCTTGTAGGTGGTCGTGGACGAGCCGGTGTCGCCGTTGAACTGCTGGCCGCCGAACTCGAAGGGCCAGCCGCCGTCGCCGCTGCCTGGCTGCTGCTGCTGCCCCTGGCTCTCGTCCGTGGAGACGGTCACGTCCCGGTCGAGCGCGGAGATGATGCCGCTGGTCACGGTGCCGGTCAGGCCCTCGGGGGAGCCGATCGCGACGACCTCGTCGCCGACCTTGACGTTGTCGGAGTTGCCGAGCGAGGCGGTCGTCAGACCGGAGGCGTTCTCCAGCTTGATCAGCGCGAGGTCCTTCTTGCTGTCGGTCCCGACGACGTTCGCGGTGTACGTCTTGCCGTTGCTCGTCGTGACCTTGATAGACGAGGCACCGGAGATGACGTGGTTGTTGGTGATGATCTCGCCGCCGCTGGTGACGATCACGCCGGAGCCGGTGGACTCCCCGGCGTTCGAGGTGGCGCTGATCTCGACGATGCTCGGGCTGACCGCCTCCGCGACACCGGCGACGGTGCCCTTCTTGCTGGCGGCCACCACGCTCGTAGTGGAGCTGGTCGTCGTGGTGTCGTTGCCGGTCAGCCTCTGAAAGGCGTACGCGGTGCCGCCGCCCACGGCCGCGGCCGCTATCGCGACGGCGGCGAGCAGGGCCAGCGGGCCCTTCGCGCGGCGCCGGGGCGCGGGAGCAGGCTCGGCGGCGGCGGCGAAGGCGTGACCGTCGCCGATGCCGTTGCCGTCATGACCGCCGGTACCGCCCTGACCGGAGCCCGGCCACACCGTGGTGCCCGGCGCGACGGCGACCGGCTGCGCGGGCTCGTACGCCGGCGGAGGCGGCCACTCGGCCCCCGCCGGAGCGGCCTGGTACGGGGCCTGCTGCCCGGCGTCCGGCCCGTACTGGTACCCGGCACCCGGCGCGGGCTGGTGCGCCGCCTGCGCGAACCGCTGCGTGGCGGCCTCGTCGGAAGAGTGCTGCTGCTCGGGGTACGCGGACTGCCGGCTGTCGCCCTGGGGGTACTCGCCGTCGCGGCGGATGCTCTCGGTCATGTATCAGAGTGTTTCCGCGCCGCATGAGAGCTCCCTGAGTGCTCCCTGAGAAGCCCGACAGAAGTGCGTATGCCCGATATAAGGGCGGGCTGCCCCCAGAAACAGGGGGTTGCGGGGCGGTGATGTACGGGAAGCGGCGGAAGAACACTTGGCTACCCGCTGTGAAGGCAGTGTGCAGAGAGGTTTCCGAGACCTACGATCTCCGGGCCGGAGGGGGGCTCCGCGATTCCGCCTGTGAGTGTCTGCCAGGGGGTGTCTGCGTCGTATGCCCTGCTCGGGCCCACGATCACAGCACACCACCCCCAGGAGAACTGAGTGATACGTGCCCTGCGCGGCCGCAGTGGACGCCCCGTAAAGGCGGCGTCCGCGGCCGTTCTCGCACTGGCGCTGAGCTGCGCCGGTGCCGTCGCGGCACTGCCCGCGGCAGCGGCTGACCAGCCGCACCTGCCGAAGGCGGAGGCCCTGTCCCAGGCCGCTACTCCCAAGCCGACCGCCTCCGCCAAGCAGCTCCGCAGCCGGATCGTCAAGGCCGCCAAGAAGGTGGCGGCGGCCGACGACCAGACCCCGGCCGCAGAGCAGACCCCGACCGAGGAGTCCGCCAGGACTCAGACGCCGTTCATCATCGGCGGCACCGAGACCACCATCTCCAGCGCCCCGTGGATGGTCCAGCTCGGTTACTACGACGACACGACCGGCGAGGGCTACTTCTGCGGCGGCACCCTCGTCGCCCCGAACAAGGTCCTCACGGCCGCCCACTGCGTGGCGGGCCTCGACTGGAAGACGAACGGCGCCGTCCTCGCGGGCACCGCCGACCTCGACGACAGCACCACCGGCACCGTCGCGGGCGTGTGGAGCCAGTGGAGCCACCCGCGCTACAACGCGTCGACCGTGCAGAACGACATCGCGGTCCTCACCCTCGACCGCCCGCTCGAGCAGGCCTGGCTGCGCCTGGCCGCCTCGAACGACAGCGCGCTGTACACCCCGGGCACCACCGGGACCGTCTACGGCTGGGGCGTGACCTCCGGCGCGGACGGCGCCGAGCTGTCGTCGAAGCTTCGCAAGGTCAGCCTGCCGCTGGTCGCCGACTCGACGTGCAACAGCGCGATGCAGTCGGTCCTGGGCAGCGACGCGTTCGTCGAGGGCTCGATGGTCTGCGCGGGCACCCCGGCGACCGGCACCGACGAGGGCACCAAGAGCCCCTGCAACGGCGACTCCGGCGGCCCGCTCGTGGTCGGCGGCAAGATCGTGGGCGTGGTGTCCTGGGGCGTCGCGGGCTGCACCGCCGAGGGCGCGTACCCGGTGTTCACCAAGGTCAGCTCGTACACCTGGGCGGCCCAGCCGCGCATCGACGACGCCGACCAGTCGTACGACGGCCGGGCGGACCTGCTGGCCCGCACGCCCTCGGGCAACCTGTTCGAGCAGGACAGCAAGGGCACCTCGCTCGCCCAGCGGCAGTACCTCAGCAACGGCTGGGAGGGCATCAGCTGGGGCATCCAGGCCGACCTGGACCGCGACTGGTTCCAGGACCTGATCGTCCGGGACAAGGGCGACGGCAAGCTGTACCGGAGCTACCTGGACCACAGCAGCGGCGACTGGGCGTGGATGCAGATCAGCTCGGTCTGGGGCGGCTACAAGTCGTACGCGGTCCCCGGCGACATGACCGGTGACGCGCTGCCCGACATGGTCGCGGTGGACGCCGACGGCTCGACCTATCTGTACCCGGGCAAGGGCAACGGCCAGTTCGGCGCGCGGATCAAGGTCGTCAGCGGGGCCTGGAAGGGCTTCAAGGTCCTGGGCCGCGGCGACCTGTCCGGCGACGGCAAGCCCGACCTGCTGGTCCGCGACACGTCGAACACCCTGTGGCTGTACAAGGGCACGGGCAAGGCCTCGGCTCCCTGGTCGCCCCGCATCAAGGCGCGTACGGGCTGGAACTTCACCGCGCTCGTCTCGAACGGCGACATGACCGGTGACGGCATCTCCGACGTCCTGGCCAGGTCGTCGGACGGCACGCTGTGGCTCTACCCGGGCACGGACAAGGCCTCGACGGACCTGTTCGCGTCGCGCGTGAAGCTGGGCACCGGGTTCAACCAGTACAACCTGCTGTTCTGACACGGCCTGCTGTTCTGTTCTGACACTCACTGCGGCGTGGGGGTCTGACACCTTTCGCGAGGTGTCAGACCCCCACGCCCTTTCTATGCGCTGCGCAGCCGTGCGTACGCCCCGCCCCGCGCGAGCAGCTCCCCGTGCCGCTCTCCACGAGCCGGCCGCCGTCCACGACGAGGATGCGGTCCGCGTCCGGTGCCAGCGCCAGATCGTGCGTGATCATGATGGTCGTACGGCCCGCCATCAGCCGGCGCAGCGGCTGCACCACGCGCCGGGCGGCGAGCGCGTCGAGACCGGCCGTGGGCTCGTCGAGTACGAGGACGGGGGCGCCGCGCAGCATGGCGCGGGCGATCGCGATGCGCTGCAGCTGGCCGCCGGAGAGGGCGGTGGTGCCGGGCGCGATGCGGGTGTCGTAGCCGTCGGGCAGGGCGGTGATGAAGTCGTGGGCGGCCGCGTCCACGGCGGCCTGCAGGATCTCGTGCTCGCTCGCGCCGGGCCGGCCGCAGGCGATGTTCTCGCGGACGGTGCCGTGCAGGATCAGCGTCTCCTGCGGCAGCAGGGCGACGTTCTCGCGCAGGAACTCGAGCGGTATGTCGGTGAGCGGCACGCCGTCGAGGCGTACGGTGCCCGCCGAAGGGTCGTAGAAGCGGAGCAGCAGCTTGGAGAGCGTGGACTTGCCCGCTCCGCTGGGGCCCGTGACCACGACGAGTTCGCCGGGTTCGGCGGTCAGCGACACATCGGTCAGCGATTCCGCGGGGGCGTCCGGGTAGCGGAAGGAGACGCCGTCGAAGCTGATGCGGCCGTGCACGGGCCAGCTCGGCACGGGCGAGACGGGGTCGGTCACGGCGGGCTCGGCGTCCAGGATCTCCTGGATCCGTTCGGCCCCGGCCGTGGCGGCGGTGAGGGTGAGGCCGAGCTGGCCGAGGTTGCGGATCGGCGGGTAGAGGTAGCCGATGAAGGCCGCGAAGGCCAGCAGCTCGCCCAGCGTCATGCGGCCCGCTGAGATCTCCCAGGCGCCGAACCCGATGACGGCCAGCACGCACAGCGTCTCGATGACCTCGACGAACTGCTCGTACAGCTCGCTCGCACGGGCGCCCCGCACGGAGGCGCACATCCAGACGCGGGCCTCCCGGTCGAGCCGGCGTTCCTCGTCGCGGCGGCGGTTGTAGGCCTGGGTCAGGACGACGTTGCCGAGGGACTCCTCGACGACCGACGTGATCGCACCGTCGGCGGTGCGCTCGTCGCGGGCCGCCGACTTGATCCGCTCGGAGAAGCGGCGGGCGGCGACGAGGAAGAGGGGGGCGAGCAGGAAGGTGACGAGGGCGAGGTCCCAGCGCAGCCAGAGGGCCGCGGCCGCGTAGAAGACGGCGGAGAACAGCGCGGACACGGTGCCGACCACGCCGGAGACCACCATCTGCTCGATGGCCTCGACATCGCCCGTGAGCCGCTCGACGAGATCGCCCCGGCGGTGCTTCTGGAAGAAGTGCGGCGGCAGCCCCTGCACATGACGGAACACACCGGCCCGCAGCCGCATGACGAATCTCTCGGCGGTCCATACGGCGAGCGAATTTCCGGCATAACCGACGGCGGCACCGAGCACGGCGACACCGAGCCACTGCCCGGCGGGTCCCCAGAAGGCCGAGAGCGAACCGGCGTTCAGCGCATGGTCGGTAAGATCGGCGAATATCAGGATCGAGGCGGTCTCGGCGAGCGCCGCGACCACGACGAAGAAAACAATCAGGACCAGCCATCTGCGGTCCCCCCGCGTCAGCGGCCAGAAACGCCGGAACACCTGAAGAGCGTTCGTGCCGTCCTTACGCTCCCTCAACTCCCCAACTCCCTTCATCCCAGACCGTGACACGGCCTTCATCCGGACCGATGACACGGCCGAGGCGGGCCCCCGACATGCACCGGGAGCCCGCCTCGATGGCAGCGATCAGCTGATCAGCAGTCCTTGGCGGCCTTGTTGCCGACCGGACGGCGGCGGGGCTTCTGCTTCGGCTCGGCCTTGTGCGCGGCAGCCGGCTTCACGGCGGGCTTGCGGGTCTGCTTGACGGGGGCGATCTTGTGGAAGCTCATGGGGTTGTCCCTTTCTCCGTGATGCTTTTCCGTTTGCCGTAAGCCCTGTTCGGCTTCGACACGGAAAACATTACGCGAGCTCGGGGCCGGAAAAGACCAAATCCGATGAGACCTCCATTAGTTGCCACTGAGTCGGTTTCTCATCGATTTTCAGGAACTGGACGGGTACTCACACAGAATTTATCCGTGATTACGCGACCCGCGTTCTTTCGCTATTCACACAGAACTTACCTATATTCGGCGACGGAAAGAGAGAGGGGCGGTCGGCGAACCCTCGGGTCCCGCCGACCGCCCCTCAGCCGTCGTCAGTTCTTGCTTGTCCTTACTTGACGATCGTGATCCGGTTGGCGGCCGGCACCGGATACGGCGTCGCGGCCGAGGAGTTCGCCGTCAGATACGACTCGAACGCCGCCAGGTCGTCGCCGCCGACGAGTACGTTCGCGCCCTTGCCGAGCTCGGCGAAGCCGTCGCCGCCGCCCGCGAGGAAGGAGTTCATCGCGACGCGGTAGGTGGCGGCCGGGTCGATCGCCGCGCCGTTCAGCTTCACGGAGTCGGTCACGACCCGGGCGGCGCCCGCCTTGGTCAGATCGAGGGTGTAGGTGAGGCCCGCGGACACTTGGAGGATCTTCGGCGATGCCTCGTTGCTGCCGCTGACCTGCTGCTGAAGTGCGGTGATCACCTGGGCGCCGGTGAGGTCCACCAGATTGACGGTGTTGGAGAACGGCTGGACCGTGTACGCCTCGCCGTACGTCACCACGCCGTCGCCCTCGCTGCCGGTCGCCGCGTACGTGAGCGGGGCGCGGATGCCGCCGGGGTTCATCAGCGCCAAGTCGGCCTCGGGATCGAGGGACTTGGCGTAGGCGAGCTGGGCGTCGGCGATCATGTCGCCGAGCGGGGACTCGGTGCCGGTGTTGCCGATCTCGCCCGCGATGTAGCCGATGGGCTTGCTCGCGACGGGGGCGGCGAGCGCCTTCCAGCGGTTGATCAGCTCCGTCATGTCCGCGGCCTTGGCGACGTCACGGGTCACGACGTGGTTCGCGGACTTCACGGCCGTACGCGCGATGTCGCCGGTCCAGCGGTCGTACGTCAGCGTGGTGTCCGTGTACAGCCGGCCGAAGGAGGCGGCCGAGGTGACCGTCCGCGGGTTGCCCGCCGGGTCGTTGATCGTGCACGCGTACGCCTGGTGGGTGTGGCCGGTGACCAGCGCGTCCACCTGCGGCGTGACGTTCTTGGCGATGTCGACGATCGGGCCGGAGATGCCGTCGCCCGGCCCCGGGCTGTCGCAGTTGTAGTTGTACGCCCCCGAGGCGGGCGCGCCGCCCTCGTGGATCAGCGCGACGATCGACTTCACGCCCTGCTTCTGCAGCACCTTGGCGTACTTGTTGATCGTCTCGGTCTCGTCACCGAACTTCAGGCCCTTGACGCCCTCGGCGGAGACGATGTCCGGGGTACCCTCCAGGGTCACGCCGATGAAGCCGATCTTGACGCCGTTCTTCTTCCACACCCAGTAGGGCTTGAGGATCGGCTTACCGGTCTTCTCGTCCGTCACGTTCGCGGCGAGGTAGGGGAAGTTGGCGCCCTCGAACTCCTCGCTGTCGTTGTAGCAGCCGTCCTCCGGGTGGCAGCCGCCGTTCTGCAGGCGGGCCAGCTCCTTGGCGCCCTCGTCGAACTCGTGGTTGCCGACCGAGGTGACGTCGAGGTCGAGGCCGTTGAGCGCCTCGATGGTCGGCTCGTCGTGGAAGAGCCCGGAGATCAGCGGCGAGGCGCCGACCATGTCGCCGGCGGCGGCCGTGATCGAGTACGTGTTGCCCTTGCGGGCCTCGCGCAGATGGGTGGCGAGGTACTCGACGCCGCCCGCGTCGATGGTCTTGGTGGTGCCGTCCTCGTTGAGATGCGTGACCCGGCCCGAGGAGCCGGCCGGGGGCTCCAGGTTGCCGTGCAGGTCGTTGAAGGACAGCAGTTGCACGTCCTGGTAGCGGCCGGTCTTGGCGGCGCCGGTGTGGGTCTCTCCCGCGTTCGCGGGGATCGCGGCGATCAGTGCCCCGCTGGTCGAGAGCACCGCCGCGGCGACGAGTATCCGGCGGGCGGCCCTCTTCTTCTGGGGTCTAGCGGACATGTGTCCCCTTGTTGGCTCAGTTGGCTCAGCGTGAAGGGTCTGGCGAGTGTGAGCCGCAGCCTAGGGTCAACGCGCGTAGCACAACAGGGGGTTCGTGGTTACGGACTGGTTTCCGAACCGCGTGCCTGCACGGTTCACTGCATGCGTCACGAGCGGAACCTGCACCCCTCACAAGCGGAACCTGACCACGCACGAGCAGCACCGGCACCCCGCACGCGAAGCAGGACCGCCCCGACGAGACGGAACACCCTGCCGGGAACCGTTTGCCGCCCGTCAGGACCGCCGTACTCTCGTATCCATGACCAGCGACGACGCCCTTCCGCCCGCCTTCCTCCGCCGCATCGAGACGCACAGCGCGCTCACTCCCGACCAGGCAGAGGCCGTGCTCGAGCTGATTGCGGAGGCCGCCCGCGCCGACGGGCAGCAGGCGGTGTCCGAGCAGGGCCGGCTGCAGCTCCGCGGCGGCCCCCGCGAGGGCGTACGGCATCTTCTGCTGCTCCTCGAGGACGAGCTCGTCGGGTACGCGCAGCTCGAGGACACCGACCCCGTCGAGGCACCGGCCGCCGAGCTGGTGGTCCATCCGGCGCACCGCGGCCACGGGCACGGCCGCGCCCTCGGCACCGCACTGCTCGCCGAGTCCGGCAAGCGGCTGCGCATCTGGGCGCACGGCGGGCACTCCGCCGCCCGTCACCTCTCGCAGGTCCTCGGCCTCACCCTGTTCCGCGAACTGCGCCAGATGCGGCGGCCGTTGGCGGACCTCCGTCTTCCGGAGCCGGTTCTGCCGGAGGGCGTCCGGATGCGTACGTTCGTGCCTGGCGAGGACGACGCCGCCTGGCTCGCCGTGAACGCCGCCGCCTTCGCCCACCACCCCGAACAGGGCTCCCTCACCCAGCGCGACCTCGACGACCGCAAGGTCGAACCGTGGTTCGACCCCGAGGGCTTCTTCCTCGCGGAGCGCGAGGACGGCGAACTGGTCGGCTTCCACTGGACGAAGGTCCACGCGGAGGAGCAGCTGGGCGAGGTGTACGTACTCGGCGTCGCACCCGAAGCCCAGGGCACCGGTCTGGGCCGCGCCCTGACCACCATCGGGCTGAACCACCTCGCGGCCTCCGGGCTGCCGACCGCGATGCTGTACGTCGACGCGGACAACAAGGCGGCGCTGCGGGTGTACGAGCGGCTGGGGTTCGTCACGCACGAGGTGGATCTGATGTACCGCACGGAGCTGTAACGGGCGGGCAGCGGAGCGCCCCTGACGGGACATCACCCGCTGCCCCTCACGTCACACCCCTCCCTGAGGCCACACACCCGGATCTTGACGCCACGGCCTCCGTACGTCACCCTTTCACTACTCAATTAGTGAAAGGGTGGTTGTACGAGTGGTCGAGTACCGCATCGACCGGCGCAGTGGCGTCGCCACCTATCTGCAGATCGTCCAGCAGACCAAACAGGCCCTGCGCCTGGGCCTGTTGGAGCCCGGCGACCAGCTCCCCACGGCCCGCGAGGTCGTGGAGGCCACAGCCATCAATCCGAACACTGTGCTGAAGGCCTACCGCGAGCTGGAGCGCGAAGGGCTGGTCGAGGCCCGCCGCGGCCTCGGCACTTTCGTACGCCGCTCGCTGGGCGCAGCGGCCGCCGGTTCGCCGCTGCGGTCCGAGCTCGCGGCCTGGGCGGCCCGGGCACGCGCGTCCGGGCTGGACAGGGACGACGTGGCGGCGCTCTTCGCCTCCGTACTGGACGAGCAGTTCGCCGAAAAGATCAACGAAACCGAGGGGGACAAGGCATGACGGACACCGCCATCGAGGCGGCCGCACTGGGCAAGCGGTTCGGGGGGCCGTCGCGGGGCGGCGGCTGGGCGCTGCGCGACTGCAGCTTCCGGCTGCCGGCCGGCCGCATCTGCGCGGTCGTCGGCCCGAACGGGGCGGGCAAGTCGACGCTGCTCGCCCACGCGGCCGGGCTGCTCGAACCCACCGAGGGCACCCTCGCCGTGTTCGGCGCCCACCCGTCCGCGGCCCGCGAACGCATGGCGTACGTCGCCCAGGACAAGCCGCTCTACCCGCAGCTCACGGTCGCCGAGACGCTGCGACTGGGCCACGAGCTCAACCCGGGACACTGGGACGCCGCCCTCGCCGCGAAGATCGTGACGGACGGCGGCCTCGACCCGGCGGCCCGGATACGGGACCTGTCCGGCGGTCAGCGCACCCGGGTCGCCCTCGCCCTGGCCCTCGGCAAGCGCCCCGAACTCCTCCTGCTCGACGAGCCGATGGCCGACCTCGACCCCCTGGCGCGCCATCAGCTGATGGGCACGCTCCTGGCGGAGGCCGCCGAGCACGGCACGACGGTGGTGATGTCGTCGCACATCCTCGGCGAGCTCGCGCACGCCTGCGACTTCCTCCTCCTCGTCGGCGACGGCCGCATCCGCCTCGGCGGCGCCATCGACGAACTGATCGCCGCGCACCGGCTGGTCACCGGCCACGGCCCGCTCACCGACGCGCTCGCCCCGCACACCATCGTCGAGTCCCGCGCCTCCGGCCGCGGCCTCACCGCCCTGATCCGTCCCGCGGGGCCGGTCGCGCCCGGCTGGGAAGCCGCGGAGCCATCTCTGGAGGAGATCTTGCTCGCCCATCTGCGCTCACCGGACGCACCGGCCCTGCTCACGCCGAGCGCGACCGCCCGTTCCGCCACTTCTGACATGTCCGCGGCGGTGACCGCATGAGCGCATCGGCAACCCTGCGGCGCAGCTCGGGCCGCCGCCTGCGCGGCCCGTACTGGACGACGGTCCGCCTCCACCGCTCCATCCTCTGGACGGGACTCGCACTGGTGATCGCGGCGGCGGCCGTCGCGGTCTTCCTGCGCGTCTCGGCGGAGGTGTTCCCCGAACAGACGGACTGCGTCGGCCCCTGCACCGACACCTTCCTCGGATTCGCCAGCGCCAGAGTTCTCCTCGGGAACTTCGCCGACTACTACGCCATAGCCCTGCTCTTCCTGCCGTTCCTCATCGGCGCCGTCGTGGCGGGCCCGGTGATCGCCCGCGAGTTGGACAACGGCACGTACCGGCTCGCCTGGACCCAGTCGGTCTCCCCGGCGCGCTGGCTCGCCTCGAAGCTCACGGTGGCCGCCGTCGCGACGACGGCCCTGGTGCTCGCTCTGGTGGGGATCTTCCAGTTCGCCAGGGCTCCCTTCACGGGCGCCGTCAACCAGCGCTGGGTGGACCGGGGCGTCTTCGAGGCGTACGGCCCCGTACTCATCGCGTACTGCCTACTCGCCGTCGCCATTGGAGCGCTCGTCGGCCTGCTGGTGCGCCGCACGCTCCCCGCGATGGCGATCGCAGGGGTGGTCTCGCTGTCCATGCCAATGGCCGTGGGCTCGGTGCGCTGGGACGTGTTCCCGGTACGCACGATCACGGCCACGGGCACGGGCACCTACCAAGAGCGGTGGACAACCATCGGACTGGACTCCTTCCTCATGCAGTCCGGCTACGTCACCGCCTCCGGAAAGCGCCTCCCTTACAACGCCTGCTGGGTGCGCACCCACGACTTCGACAAGTGCCCCGCCGACCTCAACATCACCGGCTGGTACGTCGACTTCCACCCCCACTCCCACTTGTGGTGGGTCCAGTTCGCCGAGACGGGGATCATGCTCGCGCTGGCCGCCGCAGCCGCCTGGGCCGCCTTCCGCCTGCTGCGCCGCGCCACCGCATGACGTAGTGTGCCGTCGCCCCGGGGAGGGGCATCGGCACACGGGCCCCCGGCGCCCCAAGTCGCCCGGGGGCCGCCCGCCGCTATCCCGCACGTCATGTCGCCGTAACCGACGATTCAGACGGGCTTGCGACGCTCGGTGAATGACGCCCGAGGTGCCCGACCCGCCCCCCAGCTCCCGGAACGGGAGGCTTCGCCTCACCTCCCCTTTGGAGCCCGCACTCTCTGACGCGCCCGTAACGCTCTCGGCGCGGAACAATGGTTCCATGAACCAGCCCGACACCAAGGCAGAGGTCCAGCACGCGCAGCCCTCCGTGGGCTCGATCGCCGCGCACCGCCCGCACACGCTTGCGGCTGCCGTCTCCGAACTGGAGCCGGACATCGACTCGGTCGATGCGGACCTGGATGCGTATGAGCAGAAGGGCTACGACGGCACTGCACTGCCGGAGGGCCGGTTCCTGGACCGCGAACGCAGCTGGCTCGGGTTCAACGAACGCGTGCTGGAGCTCGCCGAGGACCCCCACACGCCCCTGCTCGAGCGCGCCAACTTCCTCGCGATCTTCGCCAGCAACCTGGACGAGTTCTTCATGGTCCGGGTCGCCGGCCTGAAGCGCCGCATCGCGACCGGTGTCGCCACCCGATCCGCCTCCGGCCTGCAGCCGCGCGAGGTGCTGGAGATGATCTGGGCCCGCTCGCGCGAGCTCATGGCCCGGCACGCCGCCTGCTACCAGGAGGACGTGGCCCCGGCGCTGGCCGAGGCGGGCATCCACCTGGTCCGCTGGAGCGAGCTGACGGACAAGGAGCAGGCCCGCCTGTTCACGCTCTTCCGGCACCAGATCTTCCCCGTGCTGACGCCGCTGGCCGTGGACCCGGCGCACCCGTTCCCCTATATCTCGGGCCTGTCGCTCAACCTCGCGGTCGTCGTCCGCAACCCGGTCTCGGGCCACCGCCACTTCGCCCGCGTCAAGGTGCCGCCGCTGCTGTCCCGCTTCCTGGAGGCGTCGCCGCAGCGGTACGTCCCGATCGAGGACGTCATCGCCGCGCACCTGGAGGAGCTGTTCCCGGGCATGGAGGTGCTGGAGCACCACATGTTCCGCCTCACCCGGAACGAGGACCTGGAGGTCGAGGAGGACGACGCCGAGAACCTGCTCCAGGCCTTGGAGAAGGAGCTCATGCGGCGCCGCTTCGGGCCTCCGGTGCGCCTGGAGGTCGAGGAGTCGATCGACCGCTACGTCCTCGACCTGCTGGTGCGCGAGCTGAAGATCAGCGAGGCCGAGGTGTACCCGCTGCCGGGCCCGCTCGACCTCACCGGCCTCTTCGGCATCGGCAAGCTCGACCGGCCCGAGCTGAAGTACCCGAAGTTCATCGCGGGCACCCACCGCGACCTCGCCGAGGTCGAGTCCGCGTCGGCGCCCGACATCTTCGCGGCGCTGCGCGAGCGGGACGTGCTGCTGCACCACCCGTACGACTCGTTCTCCACCTCCGTGCAGGCGTTCCTGGAGCAGGCCGCAGGCGACCCGGACGTCCTCGCGATCAAGCAGACCCTGTACCGCACCTCCGGCGACTCGCCGATCGTCGACGCGCTGATAGACGCGGCCGAGTCGGGCAAGCAGGTGCTGGTCCTCGTCGAGATCAAGGCGCGCTTCGACGAGCAGGCCAACATCAAGTGGGCCCGCAAGCTGGAGGAGGCGGGCTGCCATGTCGTGTACGGCCTGGTCGGCCTGAAGACCCACTGCAAGCTGTCGCTGGTGGTGCGCCAGGAGGGCGACTCCCTCGTGCGCTACAGCCATGTCGGCACGGGCAACTACCACCCGAAGACCGCACGACTCTACGAGGACCTGGGGCTGCTCACCGCGGACCCGCAGGTCGGCGCCGACCTGTCGGACCTCTTCAACCGGCTGTCGGGCTACTCGCGCCGAGAAACGTATCGCCGCCTTCTCGTCGCTCCGAAGTCCCTCCGCGACGGCCTGGTCTCGCGGATCAACAAGGAGGCCCAGCACCACCGCGCCGGGCGCCCCGCCTACGTACGCATCAAGGTCAACTCGATGGTCGACGAAGCGGTCATCGACGCCCTGTACCGCGCGTCGCAGGCCGGCGTGCCGGTGGACGTGTGGGTGCGCGGCATCTGCGCGGTGCGGCCCGGCGTCCCGGGCCTGTCCGAGAACATCCGCGTACGGTCCGTCCTCGGCCGCTTCCTCGAGCACTCCCGTGTCTTCGCCTTCGGCAACGGCGGCGAACCGGAGGTGTGGATCGGCAGCGCCGACATGATGCACCGCAACCTCGACCGCCGGATCGAGGCACTGGTCAGGGTCTCCGACCCGGCCCACCGGGCGGCCCTCAGCCGGCTGCTCGAAACCGGAATGTCCGACACCACGTCCTCCTGGCACCTGGGGCCCGACGGAACCTGGGCCCGGCACTCGACCGACGGCGACGGCCAGCCCCTGCGGAACGTCCAGGAGATGCTCATAGACGCGCGGAGGCGCCGGCGTGGCACAGCAGCAACACCATGAGCGCGAGGCAGCTCCCGCAGGGGAGGTCCTTACGGCTTATCTGCAGGCTCAGGCAACGGAGTTCCTGCGCTCCCTGCGGCTGCACAGGGAGAGCGGCGGCTCCGGCGGAAGCTCGAACGGGGGTTCAAACGGGGGGTCCAAGGGGGGTTCCGGCGCGGCCGATGAAACGGTCGACGCGGTGCGCGCCCTGCGCCGCTCGGCTCGCCGCATCAGCGGCACCCTGCACACGTTCCGGCCGCTGCTCGACGTCGAATGGTCCGACGCCCTCCGCCCCGAACTGGCCTGGCTGTCCGGCACCCTGGCCCGCGAACACGCCTACGCCTCCCGCCTGAACCGCTTGCTGACAGCACTGCAGCGCTTGTCGGGGTCATCGCTGACGGCCGCGATGACGGGCAGCCGCGCCACCACCGCCGCGTCCGCTTCCGCTGTGGGCGGCCGCGCCACCGCCGCCGCCTCCGCTGTGGGCAGTCGTTCCGCTGGGGCGGAACGGGTGGGTACAGCGGACCCCGGCAACGTCGGCCCGCAAACGCCACCCCCGAGCACCCCGGACCGCGGCACCCTCACAGTGGGCGCAGCCAAAGCAGGCGCCCTACTGGAGCGCCAGCTCACCCTGGCCCGCACAAGGGCACACTCGGCAGCACTGGAAGCCCTGGGCTCCTCCCGCTTCCACGCCGTCGCGGACAGCGTCGCCGTACTGGCCAGCGAGGTCCCCCTCGCCCCTACCGCGGCACGGACCGACGCCCTCAAGCCGCTCGCCGCGGCCGCGGAGGACCGCCTGACCGAGGCGGTGAAGGCCCTGCCCCTGTACCGGGCAGGCCACCCCTACAACGCGGAGGCCCTGATCCACGGCCTCGCGGCCGACCCGTCGCCGCAGCCGCAGGACGCCCCCTGGCACCAGGTCCGGCTGCTGCTGCGCCTGCACCGATACGCACTCGAGGTGCTGCACGGCGAGGAGGGCGTCGACGTACGCCTCCTCGAAGCCGGGCAGGCCCTGGACCAGCACCGGGACGCGGCGGAGGCGGCTGCCGCCGCGGCCGCCGCGGCCCGGACTCCCCGGATCGCCCCGGCGACGGCTTACGCGCTCGGGGTACTGCACGCAGATCAGCGACACGAGGTCGAGGCGGCCCGGTTCGCGTTCCAGCGGGTCTGGCTGCGGGAGGCGGTGAGCACCACGTGAACAACGATGTCGTACGGGCGGCGGGCTGCGTCCTGTGGCGGCGCTCCCCCGCCGAGGGGGATCTGGAGATCTGCCTGGTGCACAGGCCGAAGTACGACGACTGGTCGCACCCGAAGGGCAAGGTGAAGCGCGGCGAGGACCTGGCGGCGTGCGCGGTGCGGGAGGTCGCGGAGGAGACGGGCCACGAGTGCGTCCTGGGTCCCCGCCTCCCCACCCTCCAGTACATCGCCAACGACCGCCCCAAGCTGGTCGCCTACTGGGCCGCGGAAGCGGGCGAAGGCCACTTCACCCCCACCCGAGAGGTCGACCGCCTCCTCTGGCTCCCCCCGGACCAGGCCCGCCCCCACCTGACCCACCCCCGAGACCAACACCTGGTAGACGACCTACTAGCGGCCCTACACCTCACGTAGAGACACGGCCGGTAGGCACCGCTGCGGGCAGCAGCCCTGTACTGCTGTGGCCCCGTGGGGCACCCGTGCCCCACGGGGCACCCCAAAACCGCAAAAGGCGCCCACGCCAGAAGAGCGCGCCCCTGCCAGAAGCCGTAAGCATTCCGTGACCTCACCGCACCGTCCACCGAGGTTCACCCCTCGTTCACTTACGCCCTTCGGCCACGTCACCTGTTCTGCCTAATTTCGGGCCTACCGGGTGCGTGCCGCTCACGCGAGTGGCAACCCGGCCCGCATAGCTGAACAGGACGCTGCGCAGCAGAAACCGCTGCCGGCCCCACCGGGCCCCACCCCGGAGCAGCCGCACCACCCGATATCGCACGCCGCCCCGGACGGGCGGCTCCTGGAAGGAACTCCTGAAAGTGAAGCTTCAGCGCAAGAACCGGCTTCGCGCCCTCTCCCTCGGTGCCGTCGCCGTCTCCGGCGCCCTGGCCCTCACGGCGTGCGGCTCCGATGACACGGGCAACACGAGTGGTGGCAGCACGTCGGAGACCACCGCCGCAAGCTCCAACATCAAGTGCGACGACGCCAAGGGCCAGCTGCTGGCCTCCGGCTCGTCCGCGCAGAAGAACGCGATCGACGCCTGGGTCAAGGCCTACACGGCCGCCTGCAAGGACGTGAAGATCAACTACAACCCGACCGGGTCCGGTGCCGGTGTCACCGCGTTCCTGCAGGGCCAGACCGCGTTCGCCGGTTCTGACTCGCCGCTGAAGCCCGAGGAGATCACGGAGTCCAAGAAGGTCTGCACGGACAGCCAGGCCATCGACATGCCGATGGTCGGCGGCCCGATCGCGGTCGGCTACAACGTGCCGGGCGTGGACAGCCTCGTCCTGGACGCCCCGACCCTGGCGAAGATCTTCGACAACAAGATCAAGACCTGGGACGACGCGGCCATCAAGAAGCTGAACCCCGACGCGAAGCTTCCCAGCACCAAGATCCAGGCGTTCCACCGCTCCGACGAGTCCGGCACCACGGACAACTTCACCAAGTACCTGAAGGCCGCGGCCCCGAGCAACTGGAAGTACTCGGGCGGCAAGGCCTGGCAGGCCAAGGGCGGCCAGTCCGCGCAGGGCTCCTCCGGCCTGGCCCAGCAGGTCACCCAGACCGAGGGCGCGATCTCGTACTTCGAGCTCTCCTACGCCGGTGACAGCATCAAGACGGTCGACATCAAGACCGAGGCCGCCGAGCCGGTCAAGGCCACCGTCGACAACGCCTCCAAGGCCATCGCCGAGGCCAAGGTCGTCGGCGAGGGCAAGGACCTCGCGCTGGAGCTGAACTACAAGCCCACCGCCGAGGGCGCGTACCCGATCACCCTCGTCACGTACGAGATCGCCTGCGAGAAGGGCAACAAGGCCGACACCCTGCCGGCCGTCAAGTCCTTCCTCACCTACATCGCCAGCGAGGACGGCCAGGCGCTGCTGAAGGACAACAGCTACGCCCCGCTGCCCACCGAGATCGCCACCAAGGTCCGCGAGACCGTCGCCGGCCTGAGCTGACGCAAGAGTGCGGGCGGACCGCCTGGTCCGCCCGCACCGTCCGGTGCACCGCCGCCTGGAGCCGCCCGAAAAGCGGCCCCGCAGACCGGAGATCCTGATGGACATATCAACTAAGAACCCCAAAGAAACCGCCGCGCCGGAACCTCTCCCGGCCGCGCAGAAGCGCGCTGCCCGCGGCGCCACCCGCCCCGGTGACCGGATCTTCCTGGGCATGTCCCGGGGCTCCGGCATCCTGCTGCTGGTGATCATGGCCGCCATCGCGGCCTTCCTCGCCTACCGCGCCTCGGTCGCCATCTCCAAGGACGAGGGCAACTTCTTCACCACCTTCGAGTGGAACACCAACGTCAACCCGCCGGTCTTCGGCATCGCGGTCCTCGCCTTCGGCACGGTCGTCTCCTCGGTCATCGCCATGGTGATCGCGGTCCCGATCGCCGTCGGCATCGCGCTGTTCATCACGCACTACGCACCGCGCAAGCTCGGCGGTCCCATCGCGTACGTGATCGACCTGCTGGCCGCTGTGCCGTCCATCGTGTACGGCCTGTGGGGCGCCCTCTTCCTCGTGCCGAACCTGACCGGCTTCTACAGCTGGCTGAACGACTACTTCGGCTGGACCCACATCTTCGAGTGGCAGCTCGGCGCCGCGCGCTCCCTGCTCACCGTGGGCATCCTGCTCGCGATCATGATCCTGCCGATCGTGACGAACGTGAGCCGCGAGGTCTTCCGCCAGGCGCCGCAGATGCACCAGGAGGCGGCGCTCGCCCTCGGCGCCACGCGCTGGGAGGTCATCCGCATGTCCGTGCTGCCCTTCGGCCGCTCCGGTGTGATCTCCGCGTCGATGCTGGGCCTCGGCCGCGCGCTCGGCGAGACGATGGCCGTCGCCACGGTCCTCTCGCCGACCTTCGAGATCAACGCCAGCCTGCTCGACCCGGGCGGCGGCACCTTCGCCCAGAACATCGCCAGCAAGTTCGGTGAGGCCACCGAGCAGGGCCGTGACGCGCTGATCGCCTCCGGTCTGGTCCTCTTCGTCATCACCCTGCTGGTCAACGGCGCGGCCCGGGCCATCATCGCCCGCCGCAAGGAGTACTCGGGGGCCAACGCATGAGCCACGCAGTCATGGACAAGCGCCCCGGTTCCCTGAGCGCTGCCCGCCTCCCCCGCTGGTCGCCGTATGCGATCGCCGTCGGCTCCATCGCCGCCGCCTGCGCCATCGGCCTGGGCGCCGGGCTCGACAGCCGCATCCAGTGGGGCCTGATCGCCGCCATCCTCTTCGTCCTCGGCTCGTACACGATCGCCGCCAAGGTGGAGGGCCGCCGCCAGGCCAAGGACCGGGTCGCGACCAGCCTCGTCTGGGTCGCCTTCCTCCTCGCGGTGATCCCCCTCGCCTCCCTCGTCTGGGAGACGCTCAAGCGCGGCGTGAAGGTCTTCGACGTCTACTTCCTCACCCACTCGATGGGTGTGGTCAGCGACAGGGAGCCGGGCGGCGGCATCTACCACGCCATCATCGGCACCTTGGAGCAGGTCGGCCTCGCCACCCTGATCTCGGTGCCGGTCGGCCTGCTGACCGCGATCTACCTCGTCGAGTACGGGCGGGGCAAGCTCGCCAAGGCCGTGACCTTCTTCGTCGACGTCATGACGGGTATCCCGTCGATCGTCGCGGGCCTGTTCATCCTCAGTTTCTGGATCATGATCCTCGGCTTCGACTTCTCCGGCTTCGCCGGGGCGCTCGCGCTGTCGATCCTGATGATGCCCGTGGTGGTCCGCTCCACCGAGGAGATGCTCAAGCTCGTCCCGAACGAGCTGCGCGAGGCCTCTCTCGCGCTGGGCGTCCCGAAGTGGCGCACCATCCTCAAGGTGGTCCTGCCGACCTCGCTCGGCGGCATCACGACCGGTGTGATGCTCGCGGTCGCGCGTATCACCGGTGAGACCGCCCCGGTTCTGCTCCTCGTCTGGGGCAGCAGCTTCATCAACAACAACCCCTTCGAAGGCGCTCAGGCCTCGCTGCCGCTGTACATCTACCAGCAGTACAGCGCCGGCAACGCCCCGGCGTACGACCGCGCGTGGGCGGCGGCACTGGCCCTCATCGCCTTCGTCATGATCCTCAACCTGGTGGCCCGCGGCATCGCCCGCTGGAAGGCCCCGACGACCGGTCGCTGACGCGGCCACAGCGACCCGAAAGAAGCAGTGATCCCCATGGCCAAGCGAATCGACGTATCGGGCCTCACCGCCTACTACGGCTCCCACAAGGCGATCGAGGACATCTCGATGACCGTGGAGCCCCGCTCCGTGACCGCCTTCATCGGCCCGTCCGGCTGCGGCAAGTCGACGTTCCTGCGCACCCTGAACCGTATGCACGAGGTCACCCCCGGTGGCCGCGTCGAGGGCAAGGTGCTCCTGGACGACGAGGACCTCTACGGCTCCTCGGTCGACCCCGTCGCGGTGCGCCGCACGGTCGGCATGGTCTTCCAGCGCCCCAACCCCTTCCCCACGATGTCGATCTTCGACAACGTGGCGGCGGGCCTGCGCCTCAACGGCTCGTACAAGAAGAGCCAGCTCAACGAGGTCGTCGAGCGGTCCCTGAAGGGCGCGAACCTCTGGAACGAGGTCAAGGACCGCCTGAACAAGCCCGGCTCGGGCCTGTCCGGCGGTCAGCAGCAGCGCCTCTGCATCGCCCGCGCGATCGCCGTCGAGCCCCAGGTCCTGCTCATGGACGAGCCCTGCTCGGCCCTTGACCCGATCTCGACCCTCGCCATCGAGGACCTGATCGGCGAGCTGAAGGAGCGCTTCACGATCGTCATCGTGACGCACAACATGCAGCAGGCGGCCCGCGTCTCCGACCGCACCGCGTTCTTCAACCTCTCGGCGGTCGGGCAGCCCGGCCGGCTCATCGAGATCGACGACACGGAGCGCATCTTCTCCAACCCGTCCGTCCAGGCGACGGAGGACTACATCTCGGGCCGCTTCGGCTGATCCCGCCGGACCCCTTGCGGTGCTGCATGGCGGTGCCACCGCAAGGAAACGGGCCCGCCCCCTGGCTCCCGGGGGGCGGGCCCATTTGCGTACTACCGCTGTTACCGCTGTGGGCAATCGTTCCGCTGGGGCGGAACGGGTGGGCACAGCCCACGACGTACGGACGAACTAGGGCACCCCGCAGGGGCCGTCACCCAAAGGCGAGCAGCACGACCCAATAGCTGAGCGCAGCAACAACGGCAGCCGCAGGCATAGTGATGAACCAGCCAAGAACAATGTTCTTGGCAACCCCCCACCGCACGGCATTAACCCGCTTCGTAGCCCCCACACCCATGATCGCCGACGTGATCACATGCGTCGTCGAAATAGGCGCATGAAAAAGAAACGCCGTACCAAACATGATCGACGCCCCCGTCGTCTCCGCGGCAAACCCCTGCGGCGGATCCAACTCGATGATCTTCCGCCCAAGCGTCCGCATGATGCGCCACCCACCGGCATACGTGCCAAGCGAAAGCATCACCGCACAGACGATCTTCACCCACACCGGAATCGGATCGCCGTAATCCTCGACATCGGCGATGACCAGCGCCATCACCACGATGCCCATGGTCTTCTGCGCGTCCTGCAGACCATGTCCGAGCGCCATGCCGGCCGCCGACACCGTCTGCGCTATACGGAATCCGCGCTTGGCCTTGTGCGGATTGGCCTTGCGGAAGATCCACATGATTGCGCACATCACGAGATAACCGGCGATAAGCCCGACGACCGGCGACAGGAACATCGGAATGATGACCTTGTCGACGACCCCGCTCCAGTACACGGTGATGCCACCCGCGAGCGCCGCGCCCACCATGCCGCCGAAGAGCGCGTGCGACGAGGACGACGGCAGCCCGAAGTACCAGGTGACCAGGTTCCAGATGATCGCGCCGACGAGCGCGGCGAAGAGGATGCCCATCCCCTTGTCGCCCTTGGGCGTCGAGATCAGGCCCTCACTGACGGTCTTGGCGACCCCGCTGCCGAGAAACGCACCCGCGAGGTTCATGACCGCGGCCATCGCGAGCGCCGCACGCGGCGTCAGCGCCCGCGTGGACACGGATGTCGCGATCGCGTTGGCCGAGTCGTGGAAACCGTTCGTATACGTGAAAAAAAGCGCGACCCCAATGGTCACGACCAGCACAAACGTGTCCACGAAGCCTCAGGACTCCTTGACCGCGATGGTCTCCACCGTGTTGGCCACGTGCTCGAACGCGTCTGCCGCCTCCTCCAACACATCCACGATCTGCTTGAGCTTCAGCACCTCGATGGCGTCGTACTTGCCGTTGAAGAGGTGAGCCAGCAACTTCCGGTGAATCTGGTCGGCCTGGTTCTCGAGGCGGTTGACCTCGATCCAGTACTCGGTGAGGTTCTCCATCGTCCG
This sequence comes from Streptomyces sp. NPDC002896, assembly GCF_040295225.1. Taxonomy (NCBI): domain Bacteria; kingdom Bacillati; phylum Actinomycetota; class Actinomycetes; order Kitasatosporales; family Streptomycetaceae; genus Streptomyces; species Streptomyces sp. NPDC002896. Next base: position 98,800 of record NZ_JBEOVA010000027.1, read on the forward strand.
CAGATGAGGCATGGCCTCCGCGGTCAGCTCCGCAGCGCGCGCCAGGACCTCGATCTGCTGCTCGACGCCCTTCGGAAGCTCTTCTACCTGGTACAGCACGACCAGGTCGACGGCCTCCTCCATGAAGTCCATGATGTCGTCGAGGCACGAGGCGAGGGAGTAAATGTCCTCACGGTCGAAAGGTGTGATGAAGGAGGAGTTCAGCTGATGGAAGATCGCATGGGTAGCGTCGTCTCCCGCGTGCTCCGCGGCCCTCATCCGCTCCGCGATCTCGGCCCGGGCGGAGGCGTCCGCCCCGAGCAGTTCCATGAGGAGCTTCGAGCCCGTGACGATGTTGTCCGCGGAGGCGGCAAACATGTCGTAGAAGCTCGTCTCCCTGGGGGTCAGACGAAAGCGCACGTGGGATCCTCGGGGTGCTTTGGTTTCGGGTCGGTGCTCTGATGTCGGTCAGGGTGATGCTAGGCGCATCATCCGGCCACGGCGAACCGGCGTTTCCCAGTGTCGCCCATGAAGCACAGTGGTCAGCACGGGGTCCCGTCAACCGTTCAGTACCCAGGAAAATTCGGTACCATATACCCAGTAGGGGTATATGGAACAAGCCAGACCAGCAGGAGGACGCGATGACGACCGCCAAGGCCGACGCGACGACCGGCGAAGCGCCCTCCGCCTCCACCGCCGCCACCGGCGCCCCCACCGTGACGGACGCGACAGCCGCGAGTGGCCAGATCGTGACGGACCACGACCGCGGCATCCACGGCTACCACAAGCAGAAGGACGAGCACCTCAAGCGCCTGCGCCGCATCGAGGGCCAGATCCGCGGCCTGCAGCGCATGGTCGACGAGGACGTCTACTGCATCGACATACTCACCCAGGTCTCGGCGTCCACCAAGGCCCTGCAGTCCTTCGCCCTCCAGCTCCTCGAGGAACACCTCCGCCACTGCGTGGCCGACGCGGCCCTCAAGGGCGGCGAAGAAATCGACGCAAAGGTAGAAGAAGCCACAAAGGCAATCGCCCGCCTACTGCGGACCTGACTCAGACGCCCCGAAGTCAGAATCCCGCTCAGCGACCCGCAACACCTCATCGATGCGGTCAGAACTAAGCCGCTCCTCCCGCGAAGCGGACGCCGCAATGATGAGCTCCCCGCACAACTCGATCTCGGCAAGGGCAACGTGGTCCTGAACAGCCGTACCGCCGCACAGCGGAGCCACGTTCATCACCTCTTCCTGCCGCCCGCCGTCACCAACTTCCAAGAGTAGGGAGAGCCCTACTCCCCGCGCATGGCACGGAAGGACCATTTGCAGCCGCCCGAGCGGGGCACCGAGGCGGGGCACCGAGGCCGCGCCGGCCCCTACTCCTCGGCGATCTTCCCCGCGAAGATGTCCTCCGCGTCCGGCAGTTCCACACGCACAGGCGCCCCGAAGTCGTACAGCAACGTGGTCGACGCCACATCGACGTCGCTCTTCTTCCCGCCCTCGCCCCGGTTGTTGGCGAAGCTGAACTGGTGCCGGACCTTGCGGACCCGCCCCTGGTCGTCGAGGTACGCGTCGAACGGCACCTCCCCCTTGGGGAACCCTTTCGCCGCCGCCTTGAGCGCAGCACGGTGACCGGCCGACGCCCGCTTCGCGGCCCGCTCCAGAACAGCGGTGCCCCGGTAGTGCCGCACGGGAGTCCCGGCGACCTCCGATTCCCCCACATACTTCACATCCTGCGCACCACGCAGGAGTTCGGCGGCGGCGAGCGGATCGGTCGCCCCGCCGGTGACGAGATTGCCGTCGGACAGAGTGGTGGTGTCCACGCGCACCCACTTGTCCGCGGGCACGCCCGCGCCCCGGTTCTTCATATACAGCGCGCCGGGTGCGAGCAGTTCGGTGATCGGCCGGTGCTTGTCGACCCCGGCCGGGTCCTGCGGCAGCACCACCTTCAGCCGCCCCAGCCGCGCCCTGTAGTCGTAGACGCCCTCGCCACGGATGGTCACACGCGTGCCCCCGGTGGCCATCTCCATCGACGTACGCGCCTTGGAGGTGCCCTGCTGGACCAGGATGTCGGCGGCCTGGCGCATGGCGTCGACGGGATCGGCGGGGTGTTGGCTGTCGGCGGCGGCTCCGCTGCCGGAACAGCCGGTGGCGCCGGACACCAACCCCATCGCCGCGGCGGCCGCGGCGAACACCGTGCCCCTCCTCCTGTGCTGCTGCACCACCATCGCCTGCCGACCCCCAAGCCTGTCTGTGCGTGTCGGACCCCCTGTCGTTCCGCTTAACGACGGGTAGGAAAGGTCGTCACGCGCCTGGAGTGCACGGAACGCGCCGGGTTCACAGGGGCGCTCGGTACCGTATATCCGTGGCGCAACAGCAACAGGCCGCCGAGCCCGTACCTGACGAACACCGCACGACGACGGTCGAGAAAGGCCGTTTCTGCGTCGCGCACTGCACGTGTGGCTGGCGCGGCCCGGCCCGAAGAGCCCGCAGCCTGGCCCGTACCGACGCGGAGTCCCACAGGACGGCCCCCTGAACACGTGCCCCTGAACACGTGGCGCGGCCGTGGAACCCCCGGCGCTCAAGCCCCGTCTCGTTCCAAGAGAGACCACGGGGAGGGCGCACATGTTGCGGCGTACGTTCATCACGGCGGTGCCGGCCGCGCTCACCGCGGGAGCCGCCACGGCATGCAGCGGCACGAACGGCGACGGCAGCAACGGCGACGCCTCCGCGGCCACGGACACGACCACGGCGTCCTCCGCCGCGCCCACAAGATCCGCGGACGCAGACTGGAAGGCGCTCGCCAAGGACCTCGACGGGCCGCTCGTCCGGCCCGGTGACTCAGCCTGGGCAACGGCCCGCCAGCTCTACAACACCCGCTTCGACACCCTGAAGCCCGCCGCCGTCGCCTACGTCGCCCACGCCGACGACATCCGCACAGTCCTCGCCTACGCCCGCGCCCACAAGATCCGCGTCGCCATCCGCAACGGCGGCCACTCCTACGCCGGCTGGTCATCGGGCGACGGCCGCATCGTCCTCGACGTGTCGAAGCTCGCCACGGTCCGCGCCTCCGCCGGAGAGGCCGTCATCGGCGCGGGCGCCAAACTCATCGACGTCTATCGCGGGCTCGCGGCGAAGGGCGTGACGATCCCCGCCGGCTCCTGCCCCACCGTCGGCGTCTCGGGCCTCACCCTCGGCGGCGGCCACGGCGTCGTCTCGCGCGCATACGGCCTGACCTGCGACAGCCTCACCCAGGCCACGCTGATCACCGCCGACGGCAGACAACTCGTCGCGAACGAGAAGGAGAACAGCGACCTCTTCTGGGCCCTGCGCGGCGCCGGCAACGGCAACTTCGGCGTCGTCACCGAGCTCCGTTTCCGTACGCACCCGGCGCCCCAGGCCGTCACCGCCTACATGACCTGGCCCTGGTCGCGGGCCGCCGCCGTCGTGACGGCATGGCAGGAGTGGGGTCCCGACCAGCCCGACGAGATCTGGTCGTCCTGCCATCTCGAGAACTCCGCGGGCGGCACCCCGACCGTCTCCGTCAACGCGTTCTCCCTCGGCACCTACGGCGAGCTGCAGAACGCCGTCGACCGGCTGGCCTCCGCGATCGGCGCCTCGGCGAGCAACGTCTCGCTGAAGCGCCGGTCGTACGAGCAGTCGATGGAGGTCTACGCCGGCTGCTCGGCATACCCGGAAGACGCGATGTGCCACCTCCCCGGCTCCACGCCCGGCCGGAACCAGCAGGGCGCGCTCGGCCGCGAGACGTACGCCGCCGCGTCGGACTTCTTCGACCGGTCCATCTCCGCGGCCGGTGTTCAGACGCTGCTGAACCGGATCGGGTCCGTCAGCGGCGGCACGGGCAGCATCGCCCTCACCGCCCTCGGCGGCGCCGTGAACAGCGTCGACCCGACGGCCACCGCCTTCGTCCACCGCCGCTCGCGCATGCTCGCGCAGTACATCGCGGCCTGGCGCGCCGGCACCTCGGGCGCGGCGGCCCGCTCCTGGCTCGCCGACACCCACCGCTCCATGGCCCCGCACGCCTCGGGAGCGGCCTACCAGAACTACACGGACCCCACCCTCACCAGCTGGCGCAAGGCGTACTACGGCGAGGCGGCTCCCCGCCTCGCCAAGCTGAAGACCAAGTACGACCCGGACAGGTTCTTCACGTACCCCCAGGCGCTGTAGCCCCCGCCAGGCCCGCGCCAGGGGGCTACAGCGAGGCGCCTAGCCGCGCCCGATCACCAGCCCGTACTGCAGCGCGCTCGTCGACGACGGCAGCCCCAGGCTCTTCGGCGTCAGGGCCCTGGAGCCCGTCGCCGTCGGGCCCTGCGCGGTGCCCGGCAGGAGCCAGACGCCGCCCTTGGCGGAGTTCTCGCCGGGAGCGCCTGCCGCGAGGTCCGCGTACCCGTCGGCGTCGTAGTCCTGCAGACGGACCGAGGCGCCGAACCGGTCGCCCCACTCCGCGGTGCCCGGGACGCCGCTGCTGTTCTGGGTGAAGCCGAGGCTCATCGCCGTACCGGCGGAGGTCAGCAGGCCTGTGGCGGTGCCGCGTACGAGGGTCACCATGCCCGCGTTCTGCTGCGAGCCGACCGCCTCGTACTCGTCGCCGATCGCGAGGTCGGCGTAGCCGTCGCCGTCGATGTCGCCCGCGGCGACCGCGGTGCCGAGGCGGTCCTCGGACTCGGCGGTGCCGGCGATGCCCTGGGTGTCCTGGTGGATCTCGTGGGTGCGGGCGCCGAAGCCGTCGGACTTCGAGCCGTACGCGACCTTCACAAGACCGCCCTTGAACACCTCGGCACGGCCCGTGGAGTAGTCCGCGCAGTCCGGGGTGTCGCCGGACTCGTAGTTCGGGTAGCAGTAGCCGAGTGCCAGGTCGTCCGTGCCGTCAGCGTCGAAGTCGCCGGCGGCGAGGGAGACGGCGGAGGCCGTGGTGCTCCACAGCCGCACCGGGGCGCCGTCCTGCCAGCTGTAGACCTGGACGAATCTGGACTCCGTCGCCGAGACGGAGACCGCGAGGTCGTCGTCGCCGTCGCCGTCGAAGTCGCCAGTGGTCAGGGCGCTCACGCCGCCGAAGTCCGCCCCGGTGATCTCCCCACTCAGGGTGTCCGGGGAGTCCGCGGTGAGCGGGCCGGGACGCAGCACCGCGCCGCCGTGCTCCTCGTCGCTTCGGCTGAGCACCAGATCGGTGATGCCGTCGCCGGTCACGTCCCCGGCGGCGACTGTCGCGCCGATCCTGGAGAACTCGTTCACGCCCCGCGCGACCGTGTAGCCGCCGCTGGTGAAGCCGGAGGCGGAGCCGCGCAGCACGGTGACGGTGCCGTGTTCGGCGTACTTGTCCGAGGAGAGGGACTCGCTGGAAGCGCCCACGACCAGGTCGGCGTAGCGGTCGCCGTCGACGTCCGCGGCGGTGACCGCGGAGCCGAAGAAGTCACCCGCCTCGGGGGTGCCCGGCACTCCCTTCGTGGCCTGGCTGATCCGTACGGAGCCGTACTTGCCCGGGCCGTCCGGACCGCCCCACAGGACGTTCACGTATCCGGCCTTGGCCTTGTCGCCGACCTGCGCGGAGGGCACGCCCACCGCCAGGTCCGGGTATCCGTCGCCGTTGAAGTCACCCGGCACCGCGGCCTCGGTGGCCTGAGCGGCGGTGGGCGCGGTCACGCCCAGCAGGGTCGCCGCGCAGACCACCGCCGCGGAGAGGATTCTGTTGCGCATCGTTGTCGGAACTCCTCGTGGTATTCAGGGAGTCGGCGTGAGCCGGTGTGGATCAGCGGGCGAAGACATCCGCGAACTTGCGGCCCTTGACGACCGGGTAGCCGAAGTCCGTCGCGTTGAAGGCGGTCGCGTACGTCGACGTCAGGCCCGAGGTCGCGCCGCGCAGCACCCACGCGGCCCCGTCGTCGTACCCGCCGGACACCACGTCCTCGCCGAACGCGCCGATCGCCAGATCCGCCCTGCCGTTGCCGTTGATGTCGCGCAGCCGCAGCGAGGAGCCGAAGTGGTCGCCGGCCTCGGCGGCGCCCGGCACGCCAGACGTGGCCTGGTGGAAGGACTGGGCACCGCTCGTGGTCAGTCCGCCGGAACCGCCCTTGAGGAACACGATGTTGCCGACGCTGCGGTGGCCGTCCACGGTCTCGTACGTGGCGCCGACCGCGACGTCCGCGTAGCCGTCGCCGGTCGCGTCGCCCACCGCGACGGCGGCGCCGAAGGAGTCGTAGTCCTCGTCGGTGCCCGGCACACCGGGGCTGGCCTGGGTGTACGTCGTGCCCGTGGCGGGCAGTCCGGCCGCCTTGCCGTACCGCACGGTGAACGAACCGCCCTTGCCGACCGCCGTGTTGCCGGTGACCAGGTCGTCGTATCCGTCGCCGTTGATGTCGCCCGCCGCGACGGCCCGGTCCCAGGAGGCGGTGCCGGCGGTGCCGCCTTCGGCCAGCACCGAGTAGGAGGAGCCGATGTCGCCGGGACCGCCGCGCAGCAGGCCGACATAGCCGCCGCTGACGGAGCCCGTGCTGTCCGTGCGCTGGCCGTGCAGGACGTAGTCGCTGCCGTCGGTGCCGGAGAAGTGGCCGGCGACGACGCCGTCCAGGCGTACGCCCTCGGGCAGGAACCCCACCTCCGGCGCCAGCGCCCCGTCCTGGGTGGGCTTCCCGTCGGCGTACCACCAGAAGGTGTTGGCCCCGACGACGACCAGATTGCCGGTGCCGTCCCCGTCGAGATCGGCGAAGGCGGTGCCCGTCCCGAACTGGAAGGCCTCGGCGCTCGGGGCGGTGAGCATGGAGCCGCCGGACGTGAACGGGTTCGCTCCGCCCCAGACAATGGTGACCGCGCCCCTCGGCTTGCCCGTGATCTCCTCGTAAGGCGCGCCGACGATCAGGTCCGCGTAACCGTCGCCGTCGACGTCACCGCTGGTCACGTTCTCGCCGAACTGGTCCACGGACTCCGAGGTCCCGGGAACGCCCGGGGTGTTCTGGCTGATGTTCACCGAGCGGGCGGGGCTGACCCCGGAGGCCGAGCCGAAGAGAACGGTGACCGTGCCACCGCTCGCCTTGGGCGTGCCGATGGCGAGATCGCGATACCCGTCCCCATCGAAGTCGTCCCACAGCCCGGAGGGCTCCGCGACGGCAACGGGGGCACCAAGCCCGGCAACGCCAAGAACAGCAGCCACAGCAACGGCAAGGGTACGTGCGCGCAAGGTCATGCTCCCGTCAGAGAACCGAGGCTTCAGTGACCTACGACACGCATGGTGAACAAAGGGTTGTACACGACAAAGCACAAGGTGAACGCGCACCACCGCCGCTACCGCTGTAGCACCACGACGACGGGCCACCCGACTCGTCACAGTCCCCCGTACGGCCTCATCCCCAACCCGTACGGCTCCCCCAACCGGGGCCCCCACTGGCCCGCCGCAGGCGACTGGCGTGCCCTAAGAACATGGACTCCGCAAGGAAACCCCTAATAGCAGCGGCCCGAATAGCGACCGGCACCGCGGCAGCAGCAGCGACTCTGACACTGGCAGCAACAACCGCCGCCGTCCTGGAAAAGGACGGCACCCCCCACCCTGAATCAGGCCCCCTGGCCCTGACCTCCGCAGCGCTAGCAGCGGCAGCCGGCGCAGCCGGCCTCGCACTGATACGCAGAGAGCGCAGACAGCACACCCAAAGCGAGCGCGCCCAAAGAAAACCCGCGGCTACGCCGCAAGATCCCGCTCGGAATCCCCACCCGACAAGCCCGACCCCGGCTCAGCCCCCGACCCCGAGTCCGACTCCGGCTCAGCAACCCCCAGGGACCCCCGCGCCCACACCAGCCACCCAGCCCGCGCCGAGCCCCCCATAGCCTTCGCCACAGGCGTCAGCAACGCCATCGCCACCGGCGACAGCAGCAGCGCGACCGCTGTGCCGAGCGCGAACCCACCGATCACGTCTGTCGGGTAGTGGACCCCCATGTAGACCCGGCAGAACCCCTCGAGGACCGCGAGAGCGATCCCGGCGATCCCGATCTTCCGGTTGGCCACGAACAGCCCGACGCCCATCGCCATGGCGAGCGTCGCGTGATCACTCACGAACGAGAAGTCGTTCTTGCCGTCGATGAGGACCTCGAGCCCGTCATGATCGACGAAGGGCCGCGGCCGCTCGACGAACCCGCGGATCGGGATGTTGATCAGGACAGCGATCCCGGCGGCAAGCGGCGCCCAGACGATCGCGGCCAGGGAACTGGCCGCGTCGTCGAGCGTCGCGGCCCGCCGCCGCATGGTCCACCAGCACCACAGCACCAGCAGCACCATGCCGAGCAGCAGCCCGTACTCACCGATGAATTCCATGATCCGGTCGAACCAGCCCGGGGCGTCGTCGGCCAGGCCATTGATGTCGTACAACAGGCTGACGTCGGGGTTCGACCCGGATGTAGCGAGTCCAGCCATCGTGCTGCGGCCCCTTCGTCCTTCCTGCGGGCGCACCCTTGCGTACGCCTCTCCACCAACCCCCGTGGTCGTCGATCCGCTTCAGAAAAGGAACGCACACTCCCACCGCATCCGTTCCATCTTCCACGGAATGATCACTCAGACGTTATCCAAGAGAGACCCGTCTTCGCAGCTCAGGGCCGGTGTCGACGGACACTTCCAGCCACGCCACGGCTTGGATCACGGCTTGAATCACACCTCTGGCGCCTGCGTCGGCAGCGCCTTCGCGCCGTCTTCCGTGACCCGTGTCGCACCAAAATAGTCGGGCGTGTCGATCGGGTCGAAACGGATCACCGCGCCCGGCCTCGGCGCGTCGATCATGTACCCGCCGCCCACATAGATTCCCACGTGCCGGATGGCCCGCGAATTGGTCAGGTCGTCCGAGAAGAAGACGAGGTCTCCCGGCAGCAGCTCGTCCCGCGCGGGATGCGGCCCGGCGTTGTACTGGTCGTTGGCGACCCGCGGCAGCTTGATCCCCACGGTCTCGTACGCCGCCTTGGTCAGGCCCGAGCAGTCGAAGCGCCCGCCCTCGGCGGCGGTGCCGTCCCCGCCCCACAGGTACGGCGTCCCGAGCTTCTTCTGCGCGAAGTAGATCGCCCCGGCCGCCTGCCGCGACGGCGAGACCCGCCCCACGGGCCTGGCGAAACTCTTCTCCAGCGTCGTGATCGTCTTCACATAGTTCTGCGTCTCGCGGTACGGCGGCACCCCTCCGTACTTGATCACGGCATACGCACCCGCGTTGTACGCCGCGAGCATGTTCTCGGTCGGGTCGCCCGGCGCGTCCTTCACATACGAGGCCAGCTTGCAGTCGTAAGAGGCCGCGGAGGGGATCGCGTCCGCCGGGTCCCAGATGTCCCGGTCGCCGTCGCCGTCCCCGTCGACGCCGTGGGTGGCCCACGTGCCCGGGATGAACTGCGCTATGCCGCGTGCGTCGGCCGGGCTCTTCGCGCTCGGGTTGAATCCGCTCTCCTGGTACAACTGCGCGGCCAGCAGCGCCGGATTGATGGCCCGGCAGAGGTTGCCCCATTTCTGCACCAGCGACTGGTACGCGGCCGGCACAGCACCCTTCGCGAGCCCGACGGCTCCGCCCGCGAGCCCGCTCGCCAGGCTCCCGGCCGCCATGTACGTCCCGACGACGAGCAGCGCTACGAAGCTCAGACACAGCCCGATCCCGATCCCCGAGACCACCCAGACTTTGCGCACCTATCAACTTTCCCCCATCCGCGCCCCGTTCAAGGCCGTTTCGGCCGACTGTGGCCGAGCCGCATGGCGGCCGCACTCGGCCCACAGCAGCTTTCCGCCGCAGGCGTTCGCCGCGTCGGCCAGCACGTACGCGCCCCACGCGTCCGCGCAGGCCCGTACGAGGTGCAGGCCGCGGCCGCATTCCGCGTCCTCGGGCGGTACGCCGCCGAGGGCCCCCGGCGGGCCGCCGAAACCGGGCGGGATCGTCGGGTCCGAGTCCCATACGGCGACCCTGAGCCGGTCCGGCTCGGCCGAGCGGAGGCGGAGCGCGCACGGCCCTTGCGTGTGGCGGTACGCGTTGGTGAGCAGCTCGGCGGCGAGCAGCTCCGCGGTGGCGGTGAGCTCGGCGAGGCCGTGAACGGCGAGGACGGCGCGGAGGGTTGTACGGGCTACGCCCGGGGCGCGAGGGTCATGAGGAAGTTCGAGGGTGTAGGTCCAGGGCGGGGATACGGTTGACATTGGAAGTCTCCGTTGATGGACGGCAGTTGGACATTTGCCCAGTGACCACAGCCGCTCCGTCGAGCGGGGTACTTCTGAGCTAGGGCGCCCGTTAAGAAGGTACCCGAGCAGAGATAAGCTCTTAACTGATTCGCCGAAAGGCCCGGTACTGCCACCCATGTGGGTGACCAGCCAGAACAAGGAGGGCGGGCTCGCCCATGAGGAACAACCCGACGGGTCGCCAACTCCGACTGGGCACCGAGCTGCGTAAACTTCGGGAACGCGCAGGCCTGACCTCCACCCAGGCGAGTCAACTGCTGGGCGTCAAGCAGCAGAACCAGATCAGCAACATGGAATCCGGACGGCTCGGTGTCAGCCCTGAGCGGGTTCATACGCTGGCCTGCCACTACGACTGCTCCGACAAGGCGCTCGTCGCAGCTCTCGCCGAGATGGCCGCCAGCCGCAAGCGCGGCTGGTGGGAGGAGTACCGGGAGATCCTCCCCGCAGCGCTCCTGGACCTCGCTGAGATCGAGCACCATGCCACGTTGTTGCGGTCAGCCGTCACCGTGCACATCCCCGGGCTCATCCAGACCACTGACTACGCCCGGGAGATCTTCCGCCAGGACGTACCCGAGCTCTCACCCCCGGACATCGAGCACCGGGTGTCGTTCAGGATCAAGCGGCAAGCCGTGCTCTTCAGGGACGACCCGACCCCGCACCAGGCGATCGTCCACGAGGCCGCCCTGCGCATGCAGTTCGGCGGTCCTGCCGTCACCAGGACGCAGCTCAAGCACCTGCTGGACATGAGCGAACGGGACCACATCACGATCCACGTCATCCCGTTCAGTGCCGGAACCTTCCCCGGCTCAGGACAATCGATCTACTACGCCAAAGGCTCGGTGCCGCAATTGGACACCGTGAACCTCGACCAGTCCCACGGCCCCGTCTTCCTCGATGCCGAGGCCCAGCTCGACAAGTACCGCGTCCTACTCGACCGCATGGAGACCACGGCACTGTCACCCAAGGAATCGCGGGACTTCATCCACAAAGTCGTTCAGGACCTGTGAGGGAACCAGGATGCCCAAGCTTACTTGGCAGAAGTCGTCGTACTGCGCACAGGGCAACTCCTGCGTACACGTCGCCGCAAGCGCAGGAGCGGTCCATATAACCGAAAGCAGCGACCCCACCCGAGCCATACTCGCCACCGACCCCCACGCCTTCGGCGCCCTCATCCGCACCCTCAAACTGAAGGAGACCCGAACCCGTGGCTGACATCCCCCCGAACCTCGACTGGGTCCGGGCCGCCCCGGAGGACGCCATCGGCCCCGGCCCCTGGATCGAGATCGCCTTCGGCGAGGACGACGCGGTCTACATCCGGGAGACCAGCGCCCCGGACAACGTGGTGACGACGACGCAGAAGAAGTGGGACGCGTTCGTACTCGGCGTACAGGCAGGCGAGTTCGACCACTTCGTGGAGGACGCCGTAACCGATTGACGGACCCCCCGTCTCGGCGGATCGTAGGGGGCAAATAAAGACGGCTGGGGGGAGCCGAAAATGGGGGCTTGGGGACCGTACGACGGCGGCAACGCAGGATGGACCGTACCGCCACCGCCGCAGCAGCCGCCGACCGTGGGGATGCCGCCCGCGGAGGCGGAACCGTGGCGGGCCGTCGCGGTGGGCCTGCTCAACCTGACCGGCCTCGGCCTGGGCTACGTGCTGCTGGGCCGCTGGCTGTCGGCGGCCGCATGCTGGGTGGCGACGGCCGTCCTGCTGCTGGTCGCGCTGCCGGCGGACGTCGAGGGCGTACCGGGCGGGGCCCTGGTCGCGTACGTCGTGGTCGTGGTGCTCGCCGCGGCCGACGGGGCGCGCAGCGCGCTCCGTACGCGCCTGCGCCCGGCTCTCAGCGCCCCCATCGCGGCCGTACTCGGCCTGGTCCTCCTCGCCGTACCGGCGGGCGGCGCGGTGGCGTACGACAGGGCGCACGACGAGGCCGTCGAGCAGATGCTGCTGGACCGGCTGGCCAAGACCGACAAGCTGGTCGCCGCGGCGTCCGAGAAGGACTTCTCCGCCGCCGAGAAGGACTACCGGTCGGCGCTGTCCGCGTATCGCGCGCTCGGCGACGACCACCCGGACTCGCGGGCGGCGAAGCTCGTACCGGACCGCCTGAAGACGTACTACGAGGCCGTCGCGACCCCGTACGGCAAGAAGGAGTACTGCGACGCCGTCGAGCCGCTGACGTATCTGCGGACGCTGCCGAAGAGCATGGGCAAGGACCGGCTCGGCTCCCTGGCCGGCTGGCCCGACGACCGACTGGCCACCTCGCTCTACGAGTGCGGGGTCTCCCGCCTCGGCGCGGGTTCGGGCTCGAACGGCGGCGACCTCGGCGAGCTGCTGCGGACGTTCCCCGAGTCCGAGCAGGCCGGGAAGGTCGGGCCGGCCGTGCGCGACGAGATCGAAGAACGCTCCTCGGCACTGGACGGGGACGAACCCTGCACGGTCACCGAGGCGCTGCGCCAGATCGGCGAGACGGCGGACGGGCTCCCGGACGATCCGGGCGACGGCCTGCGCAAGGACGCCGACAGCGCGGTCGAGTCCGGCGTCTACGCGTGCGGTGTGGACGAGTTCGAGGACGGCGAGTTCGAGGACGCGAGCAAGACGCTGTACGACTTCGCCGACACGTACAAGGGGAACAAGAAGGCGAAGCGGGCGCGGCAGATCGCCATCGCGGCCGAGATCGCCGCGGAGCGCCCGGCAGCGGGCAAGAAGCTGCCGCCGTCCGGCAGCCCCGGCGGGGCCCGTATGCCGGTGGAGTTCAGCAACGACGCCCCGAGCGCGGTCGAGATCCTCTACACAGGTCCCGTCACCGGGACGCTCCACCTCAAGGCCTGCGGGAAGTGCAAGACGTACTCCAGCTACGCGGCGGGAAGCCTGTCGGCCTGCAAGGACAGCAGCGTGAAGTACCCGAAGACCACGCTCAGCCTGCCCTCCGGCGACTACCACTTCCTCGTCAAGTACTCGGATGACGGCGACAGCGACTACGCGCAGAACTACGCCGACGGAAGCAAGATCCAGCCCGGCTACACCTACACGCAGTGCACGTACGTCGTCGAGAGCGGAATCGGCCTGCCGTCCGACACCGCACCGCTGGAGACCTGACGCACCCTCAGTGCCGTGCCGCCCGCGCGGCCCGCGCCACCTTGCCTCCTTGCGCCCCTGGACGCCCCAGGGGCGCCCGGCGCATGACGAGGTGTCACGCCTGGCCATCATTGCCCGAGGTCACCCCTCGTGATACACAGAGTGACCATACGTACCTTCGTATACCGCCCCACGCCCCCGCGAGGGGCTCGCGCGGGCCGGCAGCCGGAGATCCGTACGAAACCCGCCAATCAATGGCGCCAAGTCGACATCCGACAGGGCCATCGTCGGCAAGAATGAGGCCTGACCTCTGCGCGCACTGGCAGGGGGCGTACGGAACAACCCATTAGGGGCGGTGAGTTACATGCTTATGGCAGCCGAAAAGGGCGACATCACCACCATCATCGGCGGGATCGCCCCGGACTGGGGGCCCTTCGGGAGCCTGGGCAACGAAGCGCGGGTGATGGTCGAGGTCGTGATGGCGGTCGCGATCCTGCTCTGCCTGGGCATCGCGATCTGGGGCGCTGCCAAGCAGAGAATCGGCGCCACGGCCCTGCGCGACACCTTCAGCGCGGAACAGGGCAAGGGCCTCATCATCGCGGGCCTGACCGGTGTCTTCATCATCGGCTCGCTGGGCACGCTCTTCACCATCGTGTACGGCATGGCCGTCTAGCTGCGGCCGCGGCCGGCCCGTCCGGCACCGCGGCCCCCAACGCTCCGTCAGTCGTCCGGGTGCGCCCGGCTCCCTCCTCCTAGCCCACCCGTCCGTCGCGCCCACCGGCTGAGGTTGCGTTCCCCAGATGTCCCAGATGTCCCTGTCATTGCTGATGTCGAGTCACCACACCGCGTCCGCGCGGCGACCGGCAGGGCTACCGTCGTACTACGCGGTTCTGCACGAGCTTGAGGGGGCTTACGCGGCATGAGTCTCGGCGACGAGCACCATTACGACGACTTCGGACGCTCCGGGCGCACGGACGACGACTTCGGCGGCTCGGGCCAGACCCGGACCCGGCTCCCTGAACGGCGCGGCGACGTCTACGGCGGCGCGCGACGCCCCGGCCGCTCCTCCTCACGGAGCCTCGTCACGGTCGTCGGCGTGGTGGTCCTCCTGATCGCAGCGATCGCTTTCGCGAACCGTGGCGGGGACGATTCCTCTGCGGAGGGCGAGGCGAGAGCGGACGCGGCCCCCACGGCCGCGTCCGGGCAGAAGCCGGTCAGCGCCAAGGATGAAGGGATTCCTTCGGGGTTTGGGCGAGATCGGGAGGGGGCGCAGAGTGCGGCGGCCAATTATTCGGTGGCACTCGGCTCGGCCGACATGTTTGACAAGCAGCGGCGGCACGAGATCGTCAATGCTGTGTACGCACCCGACGTTGCGACCAAGCGTCAGTCGGCCCTCGACGCGGCGTACTCCAGCGAGAAGTTCCTGACCAACATCGGCCTGAACAAAGACGGAACTGCGCCGACCGGCACGACCTTCGTCTCCCGGGTCATTCCTGCGGGCACCAAGGTCAAGAGCTACAGCAGCAACACCGCCACCGTCGACGTCTGGTACACGTCCCTCTTCGGCCTCGCGGGCGAGACCACCACGAACCCGGTCGCTGAGAGCTGGTACACGACCACGTATCAGCTGCGGTGGATCAAAGGCGACTGGAAAGTGACCGACTTCCAGCAGAAGGACGGCCCCGTCCCCGTGGGGCGCGACCAGACCGCCTCCACCGCCGACGATATGGCAAAGGCCGTCGAGGAGTACGGAGGGTTCACGTATGCCCGCTGACAAGCGCCGCCTCGCCCTCTCACTCGCCGCCATCGTGGCAACGGTGCAGACAGCCACGCTGCTGTTGGCCACCCGGGCCTTCGCCGCGCCGACTCCCGAGCCCAGTGACGACCCCTGCGACCTCATCCGAGGGCCGGCCAGGGACTACTGCGAACGCGACGGCGGCTCCGGCGGAGGCGGCAGCCCCACCACCGACCCCCTGACCTCCACCCTCGACCCCCTCTCCTCCCTCGCCAAGGGCTGTGCCGACGCCGCCTCCTGGACCGTCAAAGTGCTGTCCGACGCCGTCAAGGACACGGCCAACGTCGACTTCACGAACCAGAAGTTCCTGCAGCAGTACGCCATCGTCTTCGCGGCGTCGAGCATCCTGACCCTGGTCCTGTGGCTGCTGGCGGTGGCGAAGCGTGCCGTGCGGGGCGTGCCGTTCACCACCGCCGTGACCGAAGCCGTCGGCTTCCTCTGGCTCACAGTCCTGTCGTCCGCGTTCACGCCACTGATCCTCTACACCGTCGTCTCCGCGACCGACGGCGTCAGCGACGTGCTGGCCAAGGCCACCGGCGACCAGACGGACACGTTTTTCGGGACTTTCTCCAGCGCCCTCAGCAAGGGCACCGACATCGGTGGCGGCCCGATCATGCTGATCCTGGTGTCGCTCATCTCCATCCTCGCCGCCGGCGTGCTCTATCTGGAGCTGTACCTGCGGGCCGTGCTCCTGTACGTCGGTGCCTTGCTCGGCGTCGTTGTCTACGCCGGGCTCGTCGACAAGAACCTCTGGGGCCATGTCCGCCGTTGGGCCGGCATCATGATCGCGGTGATCCTGGTGAAGCCCGTGATCGTCATCGTGCTGGGGCTCGCGGGAGCACTGACCACGTCCGACGGTCCGGACTCGCTCGCGGCGGTCGTGTCCGGCCTCGCCATCATCCTGCTCGCCATCTTCGCGAGCGCCATGATCTACCGGTTCGTACCGGGCTTCGGCGACGAGATCGCGAACTCGCGCAACAACCGCATCATGCAAGGTGCCGAGAACAAGGCGGCCGCTGTCATCAGCTCCCCTGCCGCCCTTGTGTCCCAGGGCATCAAGACCCACAGCGCCCGCGGCCGGGCGGACGACGGCGGCGGCAGCCAGCCGCGGCCGGCGAACCCGGCGAGTGGAGGAGTGGCCGCACACAGCACACGTGGGGCGGCCACCGGTACGGGCGGCGGCGGATCTGTCCCCTCCGCCGCACCCCCGCCCCGTACCAGCCCGGTAAACACCCCGCACGCAAGCAACGCCCGCACCGCCGGATCCGCTGCCAACAGCGCCGGACGTACCAACCGCACGGGAGGTGAAGGGCGTTGACGACCGAGTCCCATCTGTCCCATCCGGTCACGCCCCGCCGTACGTATTTGATCGGCCGCGCCCGGCCGAACGCGATCGTCGGCCGGAACCGGGAGACAGGCGAGATCGCGCTGATCATCGCGGGCGCGTTCCTCGGGATGATGTGCGGACTCCTCGTCCCCGTCCTCAGCATGCGGATCGTGCTGCTGATGGGCTTCCCGCTGCTGGCGCTCGCGGCCGTCTACGTCCCGTACCGGCGGCGCACGTTCTACAAGTGGTTCGAGATCAACCGTTCGTACAAGCGCACGCTGCGGCAGGGCACCGCCTACCGGTCGGGGTCCATGGAGGCCGGCACGCGTATGGACGGCCGTGAGATCGAGGTCGGGCCGCCGCCCGGGATCGGCCGTATCAGCTGGCTGGCCGCGCCCTTCGGGCCCGACGAGATCGCCGTACTGCTGCACGCGGACCGCCGTACGGTCACGGCCGCCATCGAGATCGAGGGCCCGGGCGTGGGGCTGCGGGACAGCGAGGACCAGGAGGCGCTCGTCGACCGGTTCGGGACGCTGCTGAAGCACGTCGCGAACGGCGACGGCTTCGTGACGCGCCTGCAGATGCTCGCCCGTACGCTGCCCGCCGACCCGGACGCGCACGCCAAGGACGTCGCGGTGCGCGGCGACGAGCGGGCGCCGGGCTGGCTGCAGCAGTCGTACGACCAGCTGCAGTCCATGGTCTCGACGAGCAGCGAGCAGCACCGAGCCTACCTGGTCGCCTGCATGCACTACACCCGGGAACTCGCCGCCGAGGCGCAGGCGATGGCGCGGGCCGCGCGTCCACAGGGCGGCAAGCGGCTCGACCGGGACGCCGGGCTCGCGGTGGTGATGGCGCGCGAGCTGACCGACATCTGCTCGCGGCTCCAGGAGGCCGACATCCGCGTGCGCCAGCCGCTCGGCCAGGGCCGGCTCGCCTCGCTCATCCACTCCATGTACGACCCGGACCATCCGATCGACCACATCCAGGCGATGACGAAACGCAACGCCTGGCCGGCCGAGCTGGACGCGATGGAGCCGACGTATCTGCAGGCCAAGACGCGGGAGTCGGCGAGCCGCGCGCCCTGGTGCCATGCCACGGCGTGGGTCAAGGAGTGGCCGATGACACCGGTGGGCGTCAACTTCCTGGCGCCGCTGCTCGTCCACACCCCGGACGTGATCCGGACCGTGGCGGTGACGATGGACCTGGAGCCCACGGAGGTGGCCATCGAGCGGATGCTGACCGAGAAGACGAACGACGAGGCGGAGGCCAGCCGCGCCGCCAAGATGAACCGGACCGTGGACCCGCGCGACATCGCCGCCCACTCCCGCCTCGACCAGCGCGGCGAGGACCTGGCGAGCGGAGCGGCGGGCGTGAACCTCGTCGGCTACATCACCGTGTCCGCCCGCACGCCGGAGGCGCTGGCGCGCGACAAGCGGACCATCCGGGCCTCGGCCGGGAAGTCGTATCTGAAGCTGGAGTGGTGCGACCGCGAGCACCACAGGGCCTTCGTCAACACGCTCCCGTTCGCGACCGGCATCCGAAGGTAGGGCTGAACTCATGCGGGATCCGCTGTCCGTCCTCACCGACGCCTTCACGTCCTTCCTCTTCGGGAAGGTCGAGACGACCCGCCTGCCCGTCCGCACGTCGACCGGGCAGGCCCAGGCGGTCTACCTGCCGACGGCCGCGCCCGGCCTCGGCGACTCGGGCGTGATCATCGGCCGCGAGGTCTACTCGGGAAAGGGCTACATCTACGACCCCTTCCAGCTGTACGGGCAGCAGCTGCCGGCCCCGCACTGGCTGGTGCTCGGCGAGTCGGGCAACGGCAAGTCCGCGCTGGAGAAGACGTACGTCCTTCGCCAGCTCAGGTTCCGCGACCGGCAGGTCGTGGTGCTGGACGCGCAGGGCGAGGACGGCGTGGGCGAATGGAACCTCATCGCCCAGGAGCTGGGGATCACTCCCATCCGGCTCGACCCCATGGCGGCCCTGGACACCGGCATCCGCCTGAATCCCCTGGACCCGTCGATCACGACGACCGGGCAGCTCGCGCTGCTCAGGACGATCATCGAGGTCGCGATGGGGCACGGCCTCGACGAGCGCTCCGGCTTCGCGCTGAAGGTCGCCCACGCCTACGTCAACGAGACGATCGTCGAGCGCCAGCCGGTCCTCACCGACATCGTCGAGCAGCTCCGCCACCCCGAGCCGGAGTCGGCCGAAGCGATGAACGTCGCCATAGAAGACGTACGGGCGTGGGGCCTGGACGTGGCCCTGGTACTGGACCGGCTGGTGGACGGCGACCTGCGGGGCATGTTCGACGGCCCGACGACGGTCGGGATCGACCTGGACGCCCCGCTGATCGTCTTCGACCTGTCCCACATCGACCGCAACTCGATCGCCATGCCCATCCTGATGGCGATCGTGGGTGTGTGGCTGGAGCACACCTGGATCCGGCCGGACCGAAAGAAGCGCATTTTCCTCGTCGAAGAGGCCTGGCACATCATCGCCTCGCCCTTCGTGGCCCAACTCTTCCAGCGGCTGCTGAAGTTCGGGCGGCGGCTCGGCCTGTCGTTCGTGGCGGTCGTGCACCACCTGAGCGACGTGGTCGACGGCGCGGCCGCCAAGGAGGCGGCGGCGATCCTGAAGATGGCGTCGACACGGACGGTCTACGCCCAGAAGGCCGACGAGGCGCGGGCGACGGGCCGGGTGCTCGGCCTGCCGCGATGGGCGGTAGAGATCATCCCGACTCTCTCTCCCGGCATCGCGGTCTGGGACGTCAACGGCAACGTCCAGGTCGTCAAACACCTGGTCACGGAGATGGAACGCCCGCTGGTCTTCACGGACCGCGCGATGACCGAGTCGTCGGCCGACCTGTCCGGCGACGACGCGCTGCGCGCAGCCGAACTGGAGGCGGAGGAACGGGCCGCGTTCATGGAGCAGCAGATGAAACAGATGAACGACTCCACGGTGGCATGACGTGGGCGCGGGACAGCAGTACGGCGAGAGAGGCCGGGAGGGATGGGAGGACGGGGGAGGCCCCGGCGGCCGGGGAGGCCGTCCCGAGCAGCGCGGCATCCCTGACGGCCTGCTGATCGGCGTCCTCCTCTTCCTCCTGGGCATGACACTGCTGGTGTGGTCGGCGACGGGACTGGCGGGCGTCTTCGCCCACGGCTCCTGGCCGCAGAACGTGACGGTCACCCACACCCCACTGGCCATGCGCCACCTCATCGCCCAGCCACACGACGTAACGGGCGCCTGGCCGAACACACCACCACAACAGCTCTCCGGCTACGGCCTGTTCTGGGGCCTACTGATCGGCCAACTGATGGTCCTGGTCGTGGTAACGGTGGCGGCGATGGGGGTGGTGGCGCGCTGGAAGGCGGGACGAGCCCCCGCTGTGGGCAATCGTTCCGCTGGGGCGATGGGGGTCCCCCCTGCTCGAGCGAAGCCGAAAGCTTGGGGGAGGGTGGGCACAGCGGAACCCGCACCGGAACCGGTACCCGCACCCCACGCCACCCCCGCTGTGCCCAGCGCCTCCGCCGCTGTGGGCGACGCCTCCGCCGCTGTGGGCAATCGTTCCGCTGGGGCGGAACGGGTGGGCACAGCGGAACCCGCACCGGAACCCGTACCGCACGCCCCCCGGGGCCCCATCCTGTTCGGCCCCGCCGAAACCAGGCACCAAACCGCCACCCAGGTCGTACGAGACGCCGAGGGCGCAGCCCTGGTAGTCACCTCAAACCCGGCCCTGTGGGCGGAAACAAAGGACGCCCGAGCAAAGTTGGGCCCGGTCCTCCTCTACGACCCCTCACACCTGTGCGACACCCCGGCCCGCCTCCACTGGTCCCCCAGCACCGGCTGCGAGGACAAAGCAATCGCGGCCCAACGAGCAGCCGCCCTCCTCGCCCCGGTCCGCCCCGCGTCCAAACTGGACGCCGCGGTCGCAGACACCGCGGAAACGCTACTGCGAAGCTTCTTGCACGCCGCCGCCGTCGACGGCCGCCAGTTCCGGCAGGTACACCGCTGGGCACAGGGCACCCAGGTACAGGAGGCGGTACGCGCACTGCGTACGAACCCCAAGTCCGCACCGGGCACAGCGGGCGAACTGGAAGCGGCCCTGACCTCGCACCCCGAACGCCGGGACATCGCCCAGGAATTGACGGCCAGAGCCCTCTCCTCCCTCTTCACGGTCAACGTCCGCGAATCCTGCACCCCAAACCGAACTGATGCCCTCACCTTGGATTCCTTTACGAACGAAGGGGGCACGCTTTATGTGGTCGGTGAATCAATCGAGGACCCGAAGACGAATCCGGGAGCGATGCCGCTCCTCACGGCCCTGACCTCAAGCGTGGTCGAGCACGGCCGGCGCATGGCCGAACGGTCATCCTCCGGTCGGCTCGACCCACCACTGACCCTGGTCCTGGACGACATCGCCGCGGTGGCCCCCCTGCCCCAGCTGCCGGACCTCCTGACTACGGGCCCGGCCCAGGGACTCCCCACCCTGGCCCTCCTCCGCTCCCGCGAACAGGCCCGCACCAGATGGCCACAGCAGGAACTACCCGTGTGAACCGCAGTCCCGCCCGAGCACGAACTCCAGCTCCCGTTGCCTCGCGTCGTTGACGAACGGCACGGTGACCCCGCTCGGTACGAACCCGGCCCTGCGGTAGAAGCGCTGCGCTCGCCCGTTGTCCTCGTGGACCATGAGCCGCACCCGTTCCGCGCCAATCCCCCACGCCCACTGCACGGCCTCGTCGAACAGCACCTCGGTGAACCCGCATCCGCGGTGCTCGGGCCGCATGTAGACGCCGACGACGTGGCCCTGCCGCCGCTCCACCGGGAGCCCGGCCCAGTCCTTGGTGCCGGGCACCTCGACGAGCACAGTGAGGGTGCCGACCCATTCGCCGTCCGGCCCCACCGCGACGAACTGCTGCGCGCCGGCGGCCCCCTCAGCGGCCCCGGCCGCCCGCTCCTGCCAGAACGAGTCCGGCTTGGCCGAGGCCTCGTCGTACGTCTCCAGGAAAGCGAGCGGAGCCATCGGGTCCTGCAGCGCGTCGAGCCGCAGCCGCTTCACGGCGGTCCACTCGTCGGCGCGGATCGCCCGGACCACATAGTCATCACTGATCGTGGTGCTCATGCGGGCCACCGTAGTACCGGGCCACCGGCCTCTTCACCTCATATAACAGAAAACCCCCGCACCAAAAGGTGCGGGGGTTTTCTCAATATTTGTTCGGCGGCGTCCTACTCTCCCACAGGGTCCCCCCTGCAGTACCATCGGCGCTGTGAGGCTTAGCTTCCGGGTTCGGAAT